>NZ_CP072334.1:1293436-1610154 GCF_018127805.1 Prevotella sp. oral taxon 475 | reverse complement strand
TTCGAGGAGGCGAAGGCCTTCCGACCCACCGTGGTGTTTCCCGAGAAGAATCGAATCGTCAAGAAGTAAGACGCACACACATACAGCGGAGCCTTTCCAGTTCTCGGAAGGCTCCGTTTTCTTTTGCCTCGGATCGTGGTTCTGTAGGGTACAGTAACATCCTTTTTTCCTCCGCGACGGTTTTGTAGGGTACAGTAACACCATTTTTACCTCGGATGGCGATTTTGTAGGGTACAGTAACACTATTTCTACCTCCGCGGCAGTTTTGTAGGGTACAGTAGCACCATTTTTGCCTCGGATGATGGTTTTGTAGGGTACAGTAACGCCATTTTTTTTCTTCCGCGGCGGTTTTGTAGGGTACAGTAACACCATTTTTTCCTCCGCGGTGATTTTGTAGGGTACAGTAACATCCTTTTTGCCTCCGCGGCGATTTTGAGCGGCTCAGTAGCACCATTTTTGTCTCCGTGATGGTTTTGAGCCACTCAGTAGCATCATTTTGGTCTCCGTGGCGATTTTGCGCGGCTCAGTAGCACCATTTTGGTCTCCGCGGCGGTTTTGAGCCACTCAGTAGCATCATTTTGGTCTCCGTGGCGGTTTTGAGCGGCTCAGTAGCATCATTTTGGTCTCCGTGGCGGTTTTGAGCGGCTCAGTAGCATCGTTTTGGTCTCCGTGGCGATTTTGCGCGGCTCAGTAGCATCGTTTTGGTCTCCGTGACGATTTTGAGTGGCTCAGTGGCATACAAAAAAAGGAGGAATGGCTCTTGTGTCCATTCCTCCTTGTTGTGTACCGCAAAAGACGGGCGGGTGATTAGCAGATTTTGCGAGACCCGTCGCCTATCACTACGTCGTAAACGGCCGGGGCGCGGTGATATTTGGCCGTATACTTCTCTTGGGCATCGGCCACGAACCGGTCGTACAGTTTGTCTTTCACCAAGTTGATGGTGCATCCGCCAAAACCGCCACCCATGATGCGCGAACCGGTAACGCCGTTCTCACGAGCCAACTGGTTGAGATAGTCCAGTTCTTCGCACGACACTTCATACTCCTTGCTCAGTCCCTCGTGCGTTTCATACATCTTCTGGCCCACCGTCTCGTAGTCTCCGGCGGTCAGGGCATCGCACACGGCCAGCACGCGGTCTTTCTCGCCCAGTACGAAGTGGGCTCGGCGATAATCTTCCGTCGAGACATCTGCTTTCACGGCTTCCAGGTCGGCCCAGTCGGCATCCCGCAGGGTTTCAAACTTCCGGTCGGCAAACTTTGCCTGTAGGGCTGCTACGACATTCTCGCAGCTCTTGCGCCGATCGTTATAGGCCGAGGAGGCCAGTTCGTGTTTCACCTTCGAGTCGAGCAGCACCAGCTTGTAACCCTCGGGGTGGAAGGGGAAGTATTCGAATTCGCGCGAACGACAGTCGAGCCGCATCAACTGGCCTGCCTGACCGAAGACGCTGGCAAACTGGTCCATGATGCCGCACTTCACGCCGCAGTAGTTGTGTTCTGTAGCCTGTCCGGCCAACACCATGTCCCACTTCGAGACTTTGTTCTCACCGAAGAGATCGTTCAGCGCAAAGGCGAAACAGCTTTCCAATGCGGCCGACGACGACATTCCCGCGCCCAGCGGAACGTCGCCTGCAAAGGCCGTGTTGAAGCCTTTGACGTCTACGCCCAGTTGCTTCATCTCTTGAATGATACCGTAGATGTAGCGTGCCCAACTGGTGTGCGGGCCTTTCGGATCGTTTACTTTAAATTCTACCCGGTCTTTTAGGTCGATGGAGTAGCACATCACCGTGTCTGTCCCGTTGGGTCGAATCTCTGCCATGATGCCTTTGTCTACCGCACCGGGGAAGACAAATCCGCCGTTGTAGTCGGTGTGTTCGCCAATCAGGTTGATTCTTCCCGGCGAGGCATAGATGCTGCCGGTCTTGCCGTCGAAGTGCTTGATGAAGCGACTTCTTACAAATTCAATATCCATAAGCGTATCGTGTTTGAGGTTGATAACAGTCGTTTTTTATTCCACGGGGATGTCTCGGTTCACGTTCTTGCTGCCCACGGCTGCGTAGAAACAGATATTGCCTCGGTTACCGCCGCCACCTAAAAGGTTCAACATCGGGTTGACAACCGTGTTCAGCGTGCACACAGAAAAACCGGAAATAAACGCACCCAGTAGGTAAACGATAAATCCGGTTAACTTTCCATTGAACGTGCCTGCATCGAATGTTCCCGCAACAAATTGTATCAATACACCGATGAAGCCAATAGCAATGCCCGTCAGTGCTGTTTTCTTGTAGCCGATTTTGGTCAATAGCTTTCCGGCAGGGATTCCCATGAAGAGATAGGCCAGAAAATTCATGGCATTTCCAAGCATGCCCACGGTGTTGGCACTGTCGCCCTGGAAAGCGGCTTTCCATATAATGCCGATGGGGGCGGCAAGGTTGGTCACGAACGAAATCATCGCATAGAGAAACATCATCGTGATGATGGCAACGATGCTTCCGCTTTTTCTTTGAGAATTTTCCATATGAGTAATCGTAAAATGTTTTTAGTTAAGAATAATGGCTCTTCTTTAGGCTTGAACGCCAAATTTATAAATGGTTTTTTGTTTGTATTGTTCGTCGGGATTCAGTATCACTGAGGGGAAATAAGGATGGTTCGGCGTGTCGGGGAAGTGCTGTGCTTCAAAGCAGATTCCGCTTCTTCGTGGGAAGGTTGCCCCGTTCTGACCTTTATATCCGTCTGCCCAGTTGTCGGTATAGAGTTGTACACCTGGCTCCGTGGTGAAAACCTCCATCGTTCGGCCTGTTGTCGGCTCTACGATTCGGGCTGCAAAACTCAGTTCGCCCTCCTCTTTCTTGTTCAGTACAAAACAGTGATCGTATCCTGCGCCATGTCTGATCTGCTCGTGGTCGGCTTCGATGTCTTGCCCAATAGGTTTAGGTTTTCTGAAATCGAACGGTGTGTTTTCCACTAAGCGAATTTCACCGGTGGGAATGCTCACCTCGTCGATGGGGAGATAATAATCTGCATTGATTTCACATTGAAGATTCTCAATGGTGGGAGTGGGATTTGCAATACCTGTTAAGGAGAAAAAACCGTGACTTGTGAGGTTAATGACCGTCTTCTTGTTTGTTTTGGCCATGTAGTCTATCACCAATTCGTTGTTATCGGTAAAGGTATAAATCACCGTTACTTTCACTTCGCCCGAGAAGCCTTCTTCTCCATAAGCACTAATATAGTTCAACACCACTGTATTTTCATTCATCTGCAAAGCATCCCAAACCTTAGCGTTGAATCCTTTCTTACCGCCGTGTAGCGAGTTGGGCCCATTGTTGATGGGTAGCTGATACTCTTTGCCATGCAGTTGAAATTTCCCTCGTGCGATTCGATTGCCATACCGCCCGATAAGCGTTGAGAGGTAAGGTTCGGGCGAATGAATCACATCTTGGATGTTGTCATGTCCTTGAATCACGTTGGCCAGCTTTCCATCTCTGTCTGGCACCATAATAGCGACCAAGGCTCCTCCGTAATTGGTGATTGCCACTTCGTTTCCTTGTTGATTACGGAGAATATACAATTCTGTTTCCTTTCCGTTGATGCTTGTCTGAAAATCCTCAGGTTTCAGTCCGCATACATTTTGTCCTTTATTTGTGTTCGTCATAAAATAAAGTTTTTTAGTTATATAGCTTGCAAAGTAAACGAAAAAAAATGAACACGACAAATATAAGCATAAGAAAAGCCGGAGTTGCTTGTTAAAAATATTCAAACAAAAAGGATCCTTTATACGTTATTGTAGAGCGTTCTTCTTTTTGAACTTCGCGAATAAAAAAAGGATCTTTTTGTTTGTTGTTCAAAAAAGATATAGTACCTTTGCATCGCAATTCAGTCATAAAAGGACAATTGCTCACATTGGGATATGGTGTAATGGTAACACTACAGATTCTGGTCCTGTCATTCTTGGTTCGAGTCCGAGTATCCCAACCATCAAAGACATCTTCCTAAAAGGGAGATGTCTTTTTTTTGATTTTATTATTTATAAAAGATTGCTCGCCAATGCTACTGAACTGTTCAGAACGGCCAGGGAGGCCAAAATGGGGCTACTGAACTGTTCAGAACGGCCGCGGAGACTAAAATGGTGCTACTGAACTGTTCAGAACGACCGCGGAGGCCAAAATGATGCTACTGAACTGTTCAAAACGATCAGGGAGACCAAAATGGTGCTACTGAACTGTTCAGTAGGGCCACGGAGACAAAAATGGTGTTACTGAACTGTTCAGTAACACCACTATCCCCCACTTAGAATGCTTTCTATGGAGGCGAGAGCGTGTCGATGTCATGAAGACACAGAGGCCTATTCACCCATCTTGTTCATACGTTATCCGATGCTGACCCATGATCGATGAGATGGGATTGGAGATACTTCCCGGTGATGCTTTCGGGGCAGGCGGCAAGGGCTTCGGGAGTACCGGCAAAGATGAGGTTGCCGCCGCCGTCTCCGCCATCGGGCCCGAGGTCGATGACATGGTCGGCCGAAAGGATGACATCCATGTTATGCTCAATGACCAGCACGGAATGCCCGCGAGAAATCAGCGCGCTCATGGCCTCGAGCAGGCGACGGATGTCGTGGAAATGCAATCCGGTGGTAGGCTCGTCGAAGATGAAGAGCGTGGGTGCGGCTTTCTCCTGTGCGATGAAGTAGGCCAGTTTCACCCGTTGGTTCTCGCCGCCGGAGAGGGTGGAAGAGTTTTGCCCGAGTTTGATGTATCCCAGTCCCACGTCTTCGAGAGGTTGCAGGCGAGCGGCGATGGCAGATTGCCGGTGGGTGGAAAAGAAGCCGATGGCCTCGCTGACGGTCATATTGAGCACGTCGTTGATATTTTTTTCCTTGTATCGCACGTCGAGCACCTCGCGTTTGAATCGCTCGCCGTGGCAGCTTTCGCACTCGAGCACGAGGTCGGCCATGAACTGCATCTCCACTGTTACTACGCCGGCCCCTTTGCACTCTTCGCATCGGCCGCCCTCGGTATTGAAGGAGAAATGTTGCGCCGAGAGGCCCAACTGCTGTGCCAGGGGTTGCGAGGCGAAGAGCTGGCGGATGGGTTCGTAGGCTTTGACGTAGGTGGCGGGATTGGAGCGGGTGCTTCTGCCGATAGGATTCTGGTCGACGAATTCGACGCGTTCGATCTTATCGGTATCGCCCGAGAGGCGGATGAAATCGCCGGGTGCATCGGCCACGTCGCCCAGGAGTCGTTTCAAGGCGGGGTAGAGAATGCCTTTGACGAGTGTCGACTTGCCCGACCCACTCACGCCCGTCACCACGGTGAGCACGTTGAGGGGGAATTGCACGTCGATGCCGCGCAGATTGTTCATCCGTGCACCTTCCACCTCGATAAAGAGGTTCCAGGGGCGGCGACCGGATGCGGGAGGCGTGATTTTCTCTGCTCCCGAGAGATAGGCCACGGTATGACTGCGAGGGTATTCCCGGGAGGCATTCGTAGAGAGTTGGGCGGGGGATCCTTCGAAGACGATTTCGCCGCCGAGCCTACCGGCATCGGGGCCGACGTCGATGAGATGGTCGGCTTGGCGAAGAATCTCCTCGTCGTGCTCTACTACGACGACGGTGTTGCCGATGGCGACGAGATGGCGCAGAACGTCGATGAGTCGATGGGTGTCGCGACTGTGCAGACCGATGCTCGGCTCGTCGAGGATGTAGAGTGAGCCCACGAGCGAACTGCCCAAGGAGGTGGTCAGCTGGATGCGCTGGCTTTCGCCGCCGCTGAGCGTGTTGGAGGGGCGGTTGAGGGTGAGGTAGTGCAGACCGACGTCGAGGAGGAATTGCAGACGGGTGTTGATTTCGGTAAGCAGTCGGTCGGCAATTCGTGCATCGTTGCCTTCGAGTTGCAGCTGTGAGAACCACGTCTTGAGTTTCCCGATGGGCATCTCCACGAGGTCGGCGATGCACATTCCGCCCACTTTCACCCAGGCGGCCTCTTTTCGCAGGCGTGTGCCGTTGCAGTCGGGGCAGAGGGTTTTTCCGCGAAAGCGGTTCAGCATCACGCGGTATTGAATCTTGTACAGATTCTCCTTGACCATGCGGAAGAAGGCATCGATGCAGATTTGGTCGGACGGGTCGAGTTTTTTCTCCGAGGGGAGTCCGTGCCAGAGCATGTCTTTCTCCCGGCGTGAGAGTTCGTGGTAGGGTTTGAAGATGGGAAAGTTGTCCTGGGCGGCTCTGCGGCAGAACTCGTCTTTCCAAACGCCCATCTTATCGCCGTTCCAGCATCGCACGCAGCCTTCGTAGACGCTGAGCGAGGTGTTGGGTACGACGAGGGCCTCGTCGATGCCGATCACCTTGCCGAAACCTTCGCACGTGGGGCAGGCTCCGAGCGGGGAGTTGAAGGCGAAGAGATTCTCGGTGGGTTCTTCGAAGGTGAGACCGTCGGCCTCGAAGCGGGTCGAGAATTCGTAGGCGATGTTCGAGGGCAGGAATACCAGTCGGCAGGCTCCATGACCCTCGTATAGGGCTGTTTCTGCCGAGTCGGACAGACGCGAGATGTATTCGCTCGTATCGTCTATGGCGAGGCGGTCGATGAGTAGGAAAAGGTCGGCTACCTCGGTGGTTTCGGCCGACGGCGTGGCCAGAAAATCGTCTATTCGAATGAAGTCGCCCTTGTGCCAGAGTCGGGCGTAACCCTCTTGCATGGCCATTTCCAGTTGTTTTCTCAGCGTGCGACCTTCGGGAATGAGAATCGGGGCGAGCACGACGAATCGTGTTCCCTTCGAGTAGCTGCGGGTGCAAGCGATGAGGTCTTCAGTGGTGTGTTTCTTCACTTCGCAGCCCGAGAGGGGCGAGTAGGTCTTGCCGATGCGGGCGAAGAGGAGTCGGAGATATTCGTAGATTTCGGTTGCTGTCCCCACGGTGGAGCGCGGGTTGCGTGTGTTGACCTTTTGCTCGATGGCGATGGCGGGTGGCAAACCTTTAATGAAGTCGCACTCGGGCTTGTTCATATTGCCCAGAAATTGCCGTGCGTAGGCCGAGAGCGACTCTACATACCGTCTCTGTCCCTCTGCGTAGAGGGTGTCGAAGGCCAACGACGACTTGCCCGAACCGCTCACGCCTGCAATGGCCACCAGTTTGTTTTGCGGAATGTCAACGTTGATGTTTTTGAGGTTGTTCACTCGGACGCCTCTCAATTCTATGTATTTCTCCATACGTTTCTGTCTTTTTTGCGGGGCCAAAGTTACGGCTTTTTGGCAAAATGGCCAAGTCCCCCTCTGTTGGAGAGATAAGTTCCCTAAGTTAGGGGTTTGTTCACTGATTCTTGACCAAAAATGGTAGGCGATAAGCTTTGTTTCACTCATTTTTTTGGCGATCCAAGGCTTTGGAAAATGAAAATCGGCAAACCTGTCTGTGCCGACGGTTTGCCGATTTCATATATGAAGAGCGGATGAGTCTTTAAATGAGCCCCGCTTTCCCGATAAAGAAGAGAAGGAGATAACCCAACATCAAACCGATGAGACCTACCGAGAGTCCGATTTTCATCATTTCGTTCTGGTGAACCAGTCCCGTAGAGTGGGCAATGGCGTTGGGCGGTGTACTGATGGGCAGACACATCGCCGTAGAGGCTGCGATGGCAATACCGATGAGCACGGTGGGTGTACCGCCGATACCTGCCAGACTCTCACCCATACCTTTGCACACTACGGCGAGGATGGGAACGAGCAGAGCAGCCGTGGCTGTGTTGGAAATGAAGTTGGAGAGGATGTAACAGATGGCTCCCGAGATGAGGAGAATGACTACCGGCGACCACGAGCCGAAGGGGATGCTCTCGATGGCGCGTTCGGCCAGTTTCGACTCGTTCAGAGCCAGTCCCAGGGCAAATCCGCCGGCCACCATCCAAATGACGCTCCAGTTGATGTCTTGCAGGTCTCTTGCGTTGACGATTCCCGCCAAGGCGAACACGGCAATGGGTAGCATCGCCACCGTGTTGGCTCCCACGCCCGTGAATTTGTCAAACATCCAAAGCAGGACTGTCAGAATGAAGGTGACGGCCACCACCGTCGTTCGCCAACCGCGCTGAACACTTCCTTCGATGTTCAGTTCGATGGTCTTTTTCTTAAAAGGGAAGAATTTTTTCAGCAGAAACCATCCGATGAGCAGCAGCAATAGGGTGAGCGGCAACATGAAGGCCATCCACTGACCGAAACCGAGCCCGAGGTTGAGTCCGTTGGGGTCGTTGAGATATTTTAGAGCAATGGCATTGGGAGGCGTACCGATGGGCGTCCCCATTCCGCCGATGTTGGCAGCGATCGGAATGGCCAGCGTCAGGGCCACGCGCCCCTTTCCCTCGGGCGGCAGAGCCTTGAATACAGGCGTGAGAAAGGTGAGCATCATAGCTGCTGTGGCCGTGTTGGAAACGAACATCGAGAAGCCACCGGTGATGAGAATGAAGCCCAATAGGACGTATTCCGACCGAGTGCCAAAAGGTTTGAGCAACGTTCGGGCTAAGAATACGTCCAATCCGGATTTGGTGGCGGCGATGGCCAGAATGAATCCACCCAGGAAGAGAATGATGATGGGGTCGGCAAAGGTGGCCATGAGGGCTCCGTGATCTAGGAGTTCGGCTTTGTCGATGCCCGACCTGAAGAAAAGGAAAGCGTTGTCTGAGGTAGTGAAGAGCAGGGCACCGATCAAGGTCACCGAGGTGGCCCAGGAGGGAATGGCCTCTGTCACCCAAAGAATCGTGGCGAAGGCGAAGATGGCGATGACGCGCTGCTGAATCACAGTGAGCCCGTCGATGCCGAAGGCCGTCGAGGGCAGATTCCACAAAATGGCGGTGATGATCATGGCCACTACAAAGAGGGTGAACTTAGTTACGTGGAAACGTTCACTCAGGGTGTGTCTTTTTTCGTTAGACATAATTGTTATTGTTTAGGGGTTCATGTATATCACAAGCAAAGTTATCGATTTTTTCTTTTTCGCAAAAGATTCCTTTTCAATAATGCATTTGTTTGGTGCCGGCGTAGGGGTACGTCGGCACCAAATGGGGTAGTTACGCGTCGGCTGTTACAAACGCATCCGGTCAAATGGGATTAGGGCTTATAGAGAAAGACGGCATGACCGGGGATGTCGCCCGTGGAGACTTTGTAGTCGAAAGTTCCGTCGGCGTGGAAGTGCAACAGTTCGCCGCTTGAGATAAAATCCTTGGCATCCATGAGGTAGAAGTCGCGGCGGAGGGGATTCACGATGATACCGTAGGGCATGGTAATGGCCGAGAATTCGGGCGAGGAGGAGAGGGTGTGAGCCACGATTCGGTGTGTCTGCACGTTGATGATGCCGGAGGAGAAGGTATAGCTGCCTGTGGCGTTGTTCCATTGCGCACCGTAGTAGTAGAGCGAATCGCCCACGATACACATCCCCGAGACGAGGGCTGGAAGACTGCCCGCAAGTTGCAGGTGCCCCGAACCATCTTTGTCGAGCCAGTGTAGACGAGCAGGCTGGTCGGCGTAGTTGCCGCGCGAACTTACCCAAACTTGTCCGTGTCGATCGACCTGACAGCGATGGAGGTTGATGTCGACATCAATCTTTCGACTCTCGCGAAACTCGTTGAGATCAATTTCGCTTACTGTTCGATCGTAAAGAGGATTGCGATAGCCGCCGCTATTGGCTACATAGAGACGATTGCCGACGACGCAGAGTTCTTCGGGTTGGTAGCCTACGACAAGTGAGTCTACCTTTTCCAGGGTCAGCGTGTCGATCCGGTACACTCGCCCAAGTTGTGAACCGTCTTTGAGAGGACCGGCGTAAGACGAGACGTAGGCAAACCGACCGTGAAAGGCGATGGACCGACCGTTGGGAATCTGTACCTGACCGATGCGCCGACAATTGCTGGCCATGGCTACTTCCACTTTGTTGGAGGCGTTGATGACCATCCACAGCCGACTGCCATAGATTTGAATATCCTGTCCCACGTCGCCCAGTTCTTTCACCACCTTGGGGTTGCGTTCGACGTAGATGTTTCGCTGATAGCGTATTGTTGGGTGCAGTCCCGATAGGTCGAGAAAGTCGACGGAAGCTTTGTTGCTGCCCATGTTTCCTTCGTTCAGTACGTAAAGGCCTAAGATTTTACCGGGTGTAGCCTTCTGGCCTGTGTCATTTGTTTCGGAGGGAACGATAAGATCGTCCTTGCGGCAAGAGCCCATCATGGCGGTAACGAACAAGACAATGGCGAGGGGAATAAAAAAGTTTTTTCTCATTGTTTTATTTCTATTTTAGAGGTTGTCATTTCTCAAATGAATGAGTTTACTTATAGATTCACATCGAGCGAGAAACCAAAGTTGCGCTGCGGCATGGGATAGTTTAGAATTACGTCATAATCCTGATTCAAGAGATTGTTCACCTCGGCAGTGAATTTCCAACGTGTGGTGCGCCATCGAAAGGCGCAGGTCAGTGAGAGATCGCTTGTGTACCACGCCGGCATGTAGTTGTAGGCCGTATTCTCCGGTTGGTTATATCGCTCGCCAGTGTAGATGAAACTGTAGTTCAGCGTCCAGCCTTTCCACGTCGTAGTAATAATGGCCGACCCACTGTGCCAGGGAATATAGGGAATTTGATGGCGATAGTAGGAAGCGGAGGACGAACTCATGTCTTGTGCCTGTTGATAGGTGTATTGTAGTCGGGTGGTGAGGGTCAGATCGGAACAAGGCTTGACAGCGATTTCTCCCTCGGCATCGACGCCTGTGATATGAACCCGTCCGAGATTCAACATTGTCCACCGAAACTGTTGTCCTTTAGGATAAGCTACAATCTTTCCGTGAACGGTGTTGTAGTAGACATCAGTTTGCAAACGAAGATGCTTCCAAAAGATGTGACGAAGAGGTTGATCAAGCAGACAACCTATATTGTACTGAATAGCTGTCTCGGGTTCCAACCGCGCATTGCCTATCTCGGCATAATACAAATCGTTGAACGTGGGCATCCGAAAACTCTTCTTGGCAAAGGCCCGGAGTGAGAATGTGCGTCCCATTAGGGGATAAAACCCAACGAAGAGAGCTGGTGTGAGTGTGCGGATGATTTTCTGCTCGGTCAGCGTTCGGGTGTGATCTTTGACTAAGCTACCCAGAAGCGATGCTTGCCATTTGAGTCTTCCGCAGTCGGCCGCCATAGCCAACGCAAGCAAGTGACTCCATCGATGGGGGAAGACAAACTGCGGCACGTCAGCTCGGAGTTGATTCCAACGCAGATCGTAGCTCAGATTTGCCGACCAGTTCCGGCGCACTTCATACACGTTTGCTACCGATACGTATGCCTCTTGCTGCCGATAGGTGTTATTCACCAGCAATTGCGTCTCGTCGTTGTTGCGGTAGTGTGTGTGATAATAGGCATATTTTGCCAAAAGCTGCGTTGAGAATTGTTCTCCAAAACTTTTTTGCAACCGCGCCTGCGTAAAATGGTTATGGTCGTTTTGACGTTCGCCGCGTCGCCAAACGTTGTTCACGATGGCGCCGGGAATGCCTCGTCCCGAGTTGTAGCTGTAGGCTTTCACGCTCCAGCTTCCCTGCGAGAACAGTCCGTAGAGATTTCCTTCAACTCTGAAAGCCCAGATGTCGCCGTTCTGTCGAATGGCCGTGGTGTCGTAGGCCACCGTCCCGTCTGTGTTGCGCCGGCAATAGCGAAAGCGATATTTGCCGCTGGAGCTGAGCACCTCGGCATTGAGCGACGAACAAAATCCGCCTCGCAGTCGGCTCTCCCAAAGCGTTGAGAACCGATAGGTGTCGCTCGAGGCCTGTTTCAGTCTTAGTCTGAGATGATTGGATTTGCCAAAAGCGAATCGCGGCATGCGCGTCCGGATATACACCGAACCGGCATTACCGAAATCGGCGGCTGGCTGAAAAATGGCACTTTTCTGTCCGTTATAAAGTGTGATTTCTTCAACGTTGTCCAACGAGAACTGCCCGAGGTCTACCTGTCCGTTCTGTGCGTTGCCCAGTTCGATACCGTCGTAGAACACGCCCAGATGATGGGTGCCCATGCTTCGGATGTTCACCGTTTTGAGTCCGCCCACGCCACCATAATCTTTCAGTTGTAGACCAGAGAAATATCTCAGCGCATCGGCCACGCCATGAGTATTGAGTCGCTCCAAGGCCTCACCCGAGAGTTTTTGCGACGGGAGGGTTTCGCGAAATGTGTTTTTAGAAGTCACCACCACCTCGTCTACCTGCCGCACAGAGTCGGCGGTGAGCCGTCTCTCGTTTTCCTGTGCAGCTCCGACTTTTATAAGGCAAGTCAGGCCCAAGAGCATCATGATTCTTTTGTAGCTATAGAACATAGGATTGCCAATACGACTGCAAATGTAAGAAAAATAATCGATAAATCTTCAGTGGGAAGAGCGGGGCCTGTGCTGTGACGGAAGGGAAACGGTTAAGCCCCTCGTCAACTTGTCCCCTCGTCCCCTTGTTAACTTGTTAACTTGTCAACTTGTCCCCTTGTCAACTTTCTACTGTGGTTTTGCCGGTTACGGATTTTATCCTTAACTTTGGGACGCATTAAAGAATCGATGAACCTTTAAGAATAGACAATAGAAATCAATCACTCAAATATGCTATCACAACAAGATCTACAACAAATCGCCGCATTGGGCATCTCGCCAGCCGAGGTGGAGCGGCAACTGCAACAGCATCGTCAAGGATTCCCTTATCTGCGTTTGCGGGCGGCGGCATCGGTGGGCAATGGTATTATGGCACCCACCGAAAGTCAGCGTGCGCACTACATCAGTGCCTGGAATCGATACAAAGACGAGAGACATCGAATCGTGAAGTTTGTGCCGGCATCAGGCGCGGCCAGTAGGATGTTCAAGGATTTGTTCGCCTTTCTCGAGGCCGACTATGACGAGCCGACCACCGATTTCGAGAAAGAATTTTTTGAACAACGTCGTGGATTTGCTTTCCGAAAAGAACTCTGCCGGGTGTGCAAGCGCGACATGCAGGCCAGTGTCTGCTCGTTGGTAGAGGCGGGCCGATACAAGGATGTGGTGCGAGAGTTGCTCGGTGCGGAGGGGCTCAACTACGGAGCTCTGCCCAAAGGACTGCTGCTTTTCCACAGTTATGACGACGGCCCGCGCACGCCGCTCGAAGAGCATTTGGTGGAAGCTGCGCTCTATGCCGCTTCGGGCGGGGAGGCCAACGTGCACTTCACCGTTTCGCACGAACATCTGCCTCTTTTCCAGGCCAAGGTGGCCGAAAAGGTCGGCATCTATGAACGCACTTACGGCGTGCGCTTCAACGTCTCGTTTTCCGAGCAGAAATCCTCCACCGACACCCTCGCCGCCAATCCCGACCATACGCCTTTCCGGAACGAAGACGGAACGTTGCTCTTCCGACCCGGCGGACATGGTGCGCTCATTCAAAATCTGAACGAGGTGGAGGGCGATGTGGTCTTTATCAAGAATATCGACAACGTGGTGCCCGACCGTCTCAAGCCCGATACCGTCGTCTACAAGCAGCTCTTGGCCGGAATCCTTGTCGAATTGCAGCAACGCGCCTTTGGCTATCTCCGACTGCTCGACTCGGGTCGATGCTCCCGGCCGCAACTCGACGAGATGGCCCGTTTCCTCAACGACGATCTCTGTTGTCGTCGTGACGATACCCGATCGCTCACCGATGCCGAACTCTCTACCTATCTTCGTTCCAAGCTCAATCGCCCCCTGCGCGTATGCGGTGTGGTAAAGAATGTGGGTGAACCCGGCGGTGGTCCTTTCCTCATCGATGAGGCCGATGGGACGGTGAGTCTGCAAATTCTCGAGAGCAGCCAGATCGATAGTGCCAATGCCGATGCCATGCGTATGTTTCGCGAGGGCACGCACTTCAATCCCGTCGATTTGGTTTGCGGTCTGCGCAACTATCAGGGGCAGCCTTTCCACCTGCCCGATTTCGTCGATCCCGCCACGGGTTTCATCAGTTCGAAGAGCAAGAACGGAAGAACGCTCAAGGCACTCGAACTGCCGGGATTGTGGAACGGCGCGATGAGCCGTTGGAACACGATTTTTGTAGAAGTGCCGCTCTCTACGTTCAATCCCGTCAAGACGGTGAACGACTTGTTGCGCCCCGAACACCAATCAGTTTCCAATTGATCTTTGAATATCGAGGAGGAAGAGGAGGTTCTGAACAGTTCAGTAGCACCATTTTGGTCTCCGCGGCGGTTCTGAACAGTTCAGTAACACCATTTTGGTCTCCGCGGCGGTTTTGAACAGTTCAGTAGCCCCATTTTGGTCTCCGCGGTCGTTCTGAACAGTTCAGTAGCCCCATTTTGGTCTCCGCGGCGGTTCTGAACAGTTCAGTAGCCCCATTTTGGTCTCCGCGGCGGTTTTGAACAGTTCAGTAACACCATTTTGGTCTCCGCGGCGGTTTTGTAGGGTACAGTAGCACTATTTTTGCCTCCGCGGCGGTTTTGTAGGGTACAGTAACGCCATTTTTGCCTCCGCGACGATTTTGTAGGGTACAGTAACGCCATTTTTGCCTCCGCGGCGGTTTTGTAGGGTACAGTAGCGCCATTTTTGCCTCCGCGGCGGTTTTGTAGGGTACAGTAACGCCATTTTTTCCTCCGCGATGGTTTCGTAGGGTACAGTAGCTTCCGCAGATCTCGCTGCCTCCTCTGTCGTTGACAGAAAAACGTTCTACAAAAAAGGGAGATGCGCTCGTTAAGGCGCATCTCCCTTTGGTTGAGGGGGCGGGGACAAGACGTGGCGTTAGGCCGCAGACTCGTCCTCGTCTTTACTCCAATCTTCTTTCGACTTGCGAACGTAGCTCTTGTAGCGAAGTTTGGCCATCTCTTCGGCAGCCTTGAAGAGTTCTTCGGCTTCCTTGGGATAAGCTTTCTTCACGGAGAGATAACGCACCTCGCCCAGGAGGAAGTCGTGGAACTTCGTCCAGTCGGGCTCTTTCGAGTCGAGTGTGAAGGGGTTTTTGCCTTCGTCGGCCAACAGTGGGTTGTAACGCCATAAGTGCCAGTAGCCGGCAGCAACAGCGTTAGCCTCTTCGGCCTGACTCTTACCCATACCTGCCTTCAGTCCGTGGTTGATACAAGGTGCGTAGGCAATGATGAGCGATGGTCCGGGATAGGCCTCGGCCTCGCGAATAGCCTTGAAGGTCTGCGCTTGGTCGGCACCCATGGCTACCTGAGCCACATAAACGTAACCGTAGGTGGTGGCCATCAGTCCGAGGTCTTTCTTACGGATGCGCTTACCTTGGGCGGCAAACTGGGCGATGGCACCAAGAGGTGTCGACTTAGAGCTTTGTCCACCCGTGTTAGAGTAAACCTCTGTGTCGAGCACAAGGATGTTGACGTCTTCGCCCGAAGCAATCACGTGGTCCAGTCCGCCGTAACCGATGTCGTAAGAAGCACCGTCACCACCGATAATCCATTGCGAACGCTTAACGAGATAGTGGTCGAGCGTCTTCAGTTCGGCACAAGTCTCACAACCTTTGGCAGCACCTGCTTCGATAAGGGGTTTGAGTTTTGCACTCGAAACTTTCGAAGCGTCGGCGTCGTCTTTGGTGTTGAGCCATTCGGTGGCAGCTTCCTTCAACTCGGCAGACACCTTGTCGTTGGTCAAGAGGTCGGAAAGCAGCATCACGATGCGTTCGCGCATCTTTTTATTACCCAATGCCATACCCATACCAAACTCGCAGAAGTCTTCGAACAATGAGTTGTCGAAGGCAGGACCTTGACCAGCCTCGTTGGTGGTGTAAGGCGTCGAGGGGATAGAAGCGGAGTAGATAGACGAACAACCCGTGGCGTTGGCAATCATTTCGCGGTCGCCATAGAGTTGCGAAACAAGTTTCACGTAAGGCGTTTCGCCGCAACCTGCACAAGCTCCCGAGAATTCGAAGAGCGGCTGGGCAAACTGCGAGTTCTTCACATTGCTCTTAATGTCGATGAGATGTTGCTTGCTCTTCACGTTCTTAGCGAGGTAGTTCCAGTTGGAAATCTGCTGTTCGTCGTGCGTGAAGGGTACCATCGCCAATGCCTTACCGTTCTTGTTGCCCGGACAAACGTCGGCACAGTTGCCGCAACCCACGCAATCGAGTACGCTCACCTGGATGCGGAAGTTCATGCCGGCCATCGGCTTGGGAACTTTCATCTCGAGTGTCTTGTCCTCAAAGCCCTTCATCTCCTCCTCGTCGAGAACGAACGGACGGATACAAGCGTGAGGACAAACGTAGGCACACTTGTTACATTGAATACAGTTTTCGGCAGTCCATTCGGGGTTGAAGGCCTCAACGCCGCGCTTTTCGAAAGCCGAAGCTCCGTTGGTCATCGTACCGTCAACCATGTCGTAGCGTACGAAGTCGGACACTTTGAGCAAGTCGCCCGACTGACCGTTGATGGGACGTACAATCTCCTTGATGTATGCGGGTACGTCTTCCTCTTCTGCCACGGCATCATCGGCAAGGTTAGCCCAAGCAGGATCAACGGCAAGCGTTTTGTATTCGCCACCGCGGTCAACGGCTGCATAGTTCTTATCCACCACGTCTTGACCCTTATTGCCATACGATTTCACGATGAACTTCTTCATTTGCTCGATGGCCAAGTCTACGGGGATCACCTCTGTGATGCGGAAGAAAGCACTCTGCAAGATGGTGTTGGTGCGGTTGCCCAGCCCAATCTCTTGTGCAATCTTCGAGGCATTCATATAGTAAACGGTGATGTTGTTCTCGGCGAAGTAGCGTTTGATGCGGTTGGGGATGAATTTAACCAACTCGTCGCCCTCGAAGATGGTGTTCAACAAGAACGTACCGTTCTTTTGTAGACCGCGAATCACGTCGTACATGTTCAGGTAAGCCTGTACGTGGCAAGCCACGAAGTTGGGCGTGTTCACCTGATAAGTAGAGTGGATGGGCGAATCGCCGAAGCGAAGGTGCGAACAAGTGAAGCCACCCGACTTCTTCGAGTCGTAAGAGAAGTAGGCTTGACAGTGCTTGTTGGTGTTGTCGCCGATGATTTTCACCGAGTTTTTGTTGGCTCCAACAGTTCCGTCAGCACCCAATCCGTAGAACTTTGCCTCGAAAATCCCCTCGCTTCCCATCGGAATCTCGGGTACGGCAGGCAGCGAAGTAAATGTAACGTCGTCTACGATACCCACGGTGAAGTGGTTCTTGGGTTCAGTCAGTTCGAGATTGTTGAACACGGAGAGAATCTTCGCCGGTGTCGTGTCCGAAGAACCCAGTCCGTAACGTCCGCCAACGATGAGCGGTTTGTTCTCTACATCGTAGAAAGCACTCTTTACATCGAGGTACAGCGGTTCGCCTTCAGCACCCGGTTCTTTCGTGCGGTCGAGCACGGCAATACGTTTCACCGTCTTGGGAACGGCAGCCAACAGGTGCTTCACAGAGAAAGGACGGTACAGGTGAACCGAAATCATACCCACCTTCTTACCTTGCTTCATCTGATAGTCGATGGCTTCGCGGGCAGCTTCGGTAGCCGAACCCATCAAGATGATGATATTCTCGGCATCTTGTGCGCCATAATAAGAGAAGAGGTGGTATTCGCGGCCTGTTATTTCCGAAATCTTACCGAGGTATTCTTCAACCACCTCGGGAATGTTCTCGTAATATTGGTTACAAGCCTCACGGTGTGTGAAGAACGTTTCGGGGTTTTCGGCCGTACCGCGAGTAACGGGACGTTCGGGCGACAGCGCGCGATCGCGGAATCGCTTGATGTCTTCGGGGTTGACCAGCTTGGCAATCTCGTCTTGATCTATCAGTTCAATCTTCTGATATTCGTGAGAAGTGCGGAAACCGTCGAAGAAGTTGACGAAGGGAATGCTTGTGCGGAGCGTTGCCAAATGAGGAACAGCCGTGAGGTCCATCACCTCTTGTACCGAGCCCGAACAGAACATCGCAAAACCCGTTTGGCGGCAAGCCATCACGTCGGAGTGGTCGCCGAAGATACAAAGGGCGTGCGATGCGATGGCGCGAGCCGACACGTCGAACACGCAAGGCAGCATTTCGCCGGCAATCTTGTACATATTGGGGATCATCAGCAGCAAACCCTGCGATGCCGTAAAGGTGGTAGTCAGTGCGCCAGCTTGCAGCGAACCGTGCATAGCACCAGCCGCACCGCCTTCCGATTGCATTTCCTGAACCATTACCGTCTGCCCAAACAGGTTCTTTCTACCCCTTGCAGCCCACGTATCTACGTGCTCGGCCATAGGCGAAGACGGGGTGATGGGATAGATAGCAGCTACCTCGGAGAACATATAGCTCACGTGAGCAGCGGCCTCGTTACCATCACATGTGATAAACTTTTTTTCTTTTGCCATTTCAATAAAATATTAATTAATGTATTTGTATTTATAGATCATGTGTCATTCTATCGTCTTTCTCTGTGTGTCTGCCAGGCCCAATCAATACAAAAAGCCCAATAGCCACAGGGGAATTTTATGATCTTTTCCCACCTCTGTGTTGTATCGGGCGTAAATGATGTCGGGATTGTATCTGATTTTATTGGTGGTTTGCGCATCGCAAATGCGGAATTTCTTGTTTGCATCTACGAAATAGTACTGTTCTTTGTTAGCTTGATTCACCAGATGATCTTTCCATAGCGCATTGACAAAGAAGGTCTCCATCAGCATTTGCTCGTCTGCCACAATGGGATAGATGGCATACAGCAGATTAGGATTCTGCATCATGATGCGCGAGGGCTTTTTGGGAAACTCTTCTCCCACAGGATACAGCATATTGATGAGGCGTGCGTCGGCCAGATATTTGATATAGTTCATCACCGTGGCGCGACTTGTCTCGATATCTAATGCCAACTGACTGATGTTAGGAGCTTTCGTGGGGCTGAGCGACAACAAGTAGAACAGCTTCTTTATTTTCGTGAGATATTTTAAGTCTATCTGTTTGATGAGCAGAATATCCACCTCGGTCATCATGTTCATCGTCTTGAGCAGGTTCTCCGAAAAGTTGCGTTGCTCCAAGAAGAAAGGGTAGAAGCCATGGTGGATATAGTCTTTAAAGTATTTCAAAGGGCTCACGATGGGCAGAATCTCTTTGACAATCTGCTCGTGGTGGGCGAGAATCTCGTTCAGCGTATAGGGCTTGAAATGACTGCCGACCTGCAGATTGAGATACTCTCTGAATGAAAATCCGCGTAAGTTATAGCTCTTGACGATGCCGTTCAGCTCGGGATTCTCGTCTTTAAGTCGCATTACGCTCGATCCGGTGAAGACGATTTTCAGTTTCGGATACCGGTCATAACACTTCCTTAGCTCTCTGCTCCAGTTGGGTTGTTTAAAAACCTGATCGATGAGTAACACCTTTCCGCCGCGGGCCACAAAGTCGGCAGCAAAGTCGGCAATGCCTCTGCATTGGAAATAGAAGTTGTTCATGTTGATGTAAAGGCACTGTCGATCTGTCGGGCCAAACATTTCTTTGGCATATTGCAGCAGAAACGTGGTTTTTCCCACGCCGCGTGTACCCTTCACGCCAATCATACGGTCGTTCCAATCTATCTCATCCATCAGGGTGCGACGCAATGTAGCATGGGTATGCTCCACAAGATAGGTATGGGTACGAAAGAAAGCCTCCATCTTTATTGCTGCTTCTATTTGCTGTTAAACCGTTGCAAAGGTAGTGGTTAATTCTCTAATTTGCAAACTCTATATTACAAAATGTGTATTTACCCCTCATTATTTTTAGGTATGAACCCGGAAAAACAAATGTCAAGACATCTTTCTTGAAAAATAGAACGGAACAGAAAGAAACGGAGACGCTCTACACCGGCTTTCCATTCTCTTGTTTTTTGTGTTGCATTTTCTTAGCTTTTGCAGGGCATTTTCTTAGCTTTTGCAGGGCGTTTTCTTAGCTTTTGAAGTGCAAAAACTAAGCTTTTGAAAGGTGGTTGATAAAACCGTTGAATATCAACGGATTGCAAAGGTGGGGAAAAAGATTGAAGAGGTCTTCTTAATGGGTACTGTTTTGCCATTTGTCGATGGAAAGAAGAGAGAGATAAGGGCAGTAAAGGCGTTCTGAGGCGAGACATTCCATTTTGTAAGTCTTTTGTAGAGAGGAATCGAAAGAAAAACACTAACTTTGCAGGCAATGTGCAATGCGCAGACATCGACTGCGCAACAGGTTTGGAAAACGAATGTAAATGTATGTTCTATGTTGATAGACTATAAAAATGTAACCGTGTGTCAAGACGATAAAGTGGTGCTCGAGGGCGTGGATTTCCATGTCGACGAGGGCGAATTTGTCTATCTCATCGGAAAGGTGGGGTCGGGAAAGAGTTCGCTACTCAAAACCACTTATTGCGAATTGGATATTGCTGACGACGCAGCAGACAAGGCGGAGGTGCTGGGACGCAATCTCAAGGCCCTCAAACGCAAAGAGGTGCCTGCATTGCGAAGGGAGATGGGCATCATCTTTCAGGATTTTCAGTTGCTGCACGACCGCAGCGTGCATGCCAATCTGCTCTTCGTGTTGCAGTCTACAGGTTGGAAAAACAAGGCTGAGGCAGAAGAACGTATCGAAAAAGTGCTGACCGACGTGGGGATGTTGGATCACAAACACCGCATGCCCTACGAGCTCTCGGGCGGCGAACAACAGCGCATCGCCATTGCGAGAGCAGTGCTCAATCAGCCGAAAATCATCCTTGCCGACGAGCCCACCGGCAATTTAGACGGAGAAACGGCTGCTAACATCGTGAGTTTGCTGCGCGACATCGCCCATACGGGTACAGCCGTGGTGATGTCTACGCACAATATCGGTTTGATGAGTCGTTTTCCGGGCGTTGTCTATCAGTGTGCAGACGGGCAGGTGAAGGATGTTACCGCAACATATAGTAAAATAGAATTGGAGGAGGAAGGATAAATGCTTATGAAAGTAATGAAATTCGGAGGCACTTCAGTAGGTTCGCCCGAACGAATGAAGAATGTTGCCTCGCTCGTCACAGCGTCGGGAAAGCCCACTTTTGTGGTTCTTTCGGCCATGTCGGGCACAACCAATTCGCTGGTAGAGGTGTCCGACTATTTGTATAAGAAGAATCCAGAAGGTGCCAACGAAGTGATCAATCAGCTCGAAAAGAAATACATGCAACATGTGGGCGAACTGTTGGCTACCGATGAGTGGCAGGCGAAAACTCGAGAGTTTCTCGCTGAAGAGTTCAACTTTTTGCGGTCGTTCACCAAAGATCTCTTCACGAGTTTCGAAGAGAAGACCATTGTGGCCCAGGGTGAGGTGATCAGTACCCGTATGATGGTGAACTATCTGCAAGAGCAGGGTGTGAAGGCGGTGTTGCTCGACGCGCTCGACTTCATGCGCACCGATAAGAATTCCGAACCCGACCTCTCTTTCATCCGCGAACATCTTTCCCATCTGATGGAAGCGCATTCCGGACAGCAAATCTATATCACTCAGGGGTTCATTTGCCGCAATGCGTATGGCGAAATAGACAATCTGCAACGCGGTGGGTCTGATTATACGGCCTCGCTCATTGGTGCGGCCCTTCCCGCAGAGGAAATTCAGATTTGGACAGACATAGATGGCATGCACAACAACGATCCGCGTGTGGTGGAAAAAACCGAAGCCGTGCGACAATTGAATTTCGAGGAGGCTGCCGAACTGGCCTATTTCGGTGCGAAAATCTTGCATCCCACCTGTGTGCAACCCGCTAAATATGCCGGAATTCCCGTCCGTCTCAAAAACACAATGGACCCGCAGGCCGAGGGAACGCTCATCGACAACGAAATCGAACATGGGAGAATCAAGGCAATTGCTGCGAAAGACAACATCACGGCCATCAAAATCAAATCCAGCAGAATGTTGTTGGCAACGGGATTTTTGAGAAAGGTGTTCGAAATATTCGAGAGTTATCAAACGCCGATCGACATGATTGCCACCTCGGAGGTAGGCGTGTCGATGAGCATCGACAACGATTCGCACGTGGGTGAGATTGTAGACGAACTGAAGAAGTATGGAACCGTCAGCGTAGATGCCGATATGTGCATTGTCTGCGTTGTGGGAGACTTAGATTGGAACAATGTAGGCTTCGAGACATGGGCCTTGGATGCGATGAAAAGCATTCCGGTAAGAATGATTTCTTATGGTGGTTCCAACTACAATATCTCGTTTCTCATCCGCAAGGAAGACAAGCAACGCGCTTTGCAGAGCCTGAGCGACGTGCTGTTTGAACATGAACACAAATGAAAAACGGCGGACAAGACGGGCTTTCTCTTCTTGTCCGCCGACTGATATAGGTTCGGCCAACTCATGAAGATAGATTTTCCCCTCGATTGTTTGAAGGATATACCCACGCCATTTTATTATTACGACATAGACGTGCTCGACCAGACGTTGCACCAATTGCAGAGAGAAGCAGCCGCACACGCTGGTTTTTCGGTGCATTATGCGGTGAAGGCGAATGCTAACCCGCGGATTCTGCAACGCATTAGGCAAGCCGGACTCGGGGCCGACTGTGTGAGTGGCGGAGAAATCGAGGCCGCCTTGCAGGCCGGATTCAAGGCCGATGGAATCGTGTTTGCCGGAGTGGGGAAGAGCGATTGGGAAATCGAACTGGCTTTGCGCAATGACATCTTTTGTTTCAACGTAGAAAGTAGGGAGGAATTGGAGGTGATCAATCTGCTGGCAGAGCAAATGGGGAAGACAGCGCAGGTGTGTTTCCGCATCAATCCCGAAGTGGGAGCACACACGCATGAAAAGATTACCACGGGAAAGGCTGAAAACAAGTTTGGCATTGCCATGACCGACCTTGAGTCTGTCATCCATTTGGCCATGTGTCTGCCCAGCATTCGTTTCATCGGACTTCATTTTCACATCGGCTCGCAGATTCTCGAGATGGACGATTTCAAGCGTCTTTGCTTCCGAATCAATCACCTGCAGGATCGCCTTGAAGCTCAAGGCATCGTGCCGCAACACATCAATGTGGGTGGAGGATTGGGCATCGACTACGAAGATCCGCAGGCCCATGTCGTGCCATCTTTCAAAGTCTACTTCGACACCTACGCCCAATGTCTGCGTCTGCGCGAAGGCCAGCAGGTGCATTTCGAGTTGGGACGCGCTGTCGTAGGGCAATGCGGTGCGCTGATCTCGCGCGTATTATATATAAAGGTGGGCGTGGAGAAGCGTTTTTTGATTCTCGATGCCGGTATGACCGACCTGCTCCGCCCTGCGCTCTATCATGCTCGGCATCGGATGGAGAACCTTTCGGCCCGGGAGGAAGCAAGAAGCGGGGAGGAGGAATACGACGTAGTCGGTCCGATTTGCGAGTCGAGCGACGTCTTCGCCCAGTCTGTTCTGTTGCCCGAGAGTCACCGTTCCGACCTCATAGCCCTCCTCTCTTCCGGAGCTTACGGCGAAGCGATGGCCTCGCAATACAACTGTCGTCGTCTGCCGGCAAGCTATTTCAGTTTTGATTTCCAACATTAATTCCACATCCATCGTGTTTCCTATTCCCATCGACCCCATTACTCTTGCAGGCTGTGTCGTTCTTCTGCTGTTTGCCCTTGTGGGTTGTTTTTGCAATCCCTTTGCCCGCGCCAGTAAGGTTCGAGAGCTGGTCACGCCATTTCAGTCCGACGATGCGGAAGATTGTCCGCCTCTCTCCATCGTCATCCCTATTTTGGGCGATGCTCCGCGGCTCGACGACCTGCTCGATCGATTGCTCTCGCAGGATTATCCGGCCGACATCCGCATCATTCTCGTAGCCGATAAAGACAATGCCCGTGTGGAAGAACTGGTCGATGGCAGAGGGCGCGACAGTCGAATCTACCGCACCTTCATTCCAACGTCCTCGCGTTACATGAGTCGCAAGAAGCTTGCCGTCACCATTGGCATTAAGGCTGTGCAGACAGAGTGGCTCATCGTTCTCGAACCGACCTGCCGGCCGCTCTCCCATCTTTGGCTGCGGGCTCTCTCCGCTCGTCTCACGGGCGATGTAGAAGTGGCGATGTGCTACGCACGTTTCTCGCCGGAGGCACCGAGAGGCTACCGATTGGAGCAGCTCATACGTTCGAACTATCTCATGGCCGGACTGTTTCGCGGACGTGTCTACCGCAGTCTCGGTCCCTGTATGGCCCTGCGAAAGAGTCGTTTCATGGAGGCCGACGGATTCAGCGGGAGTCTTCATCTGCTCTATGGCGAGTACGACTTCCTGGCCAACAAGTATAGTGTGTTCGGTTCGGCAGCCTTAGTGGTGCAGCCCGAGGCTTGGCTTGAGATAGACGCACCCTCGTCGAAAGACTGGCGCAATGCACATCTCTCTTTTTGGGCTCTGCGCCGAGAATTGAAGCATGGCCGATGGTTTCGCCTACGGCACAATGCCGACCACATTCTCCTTCGTTTCAACCTGCTCTCTTCGGCCATCGCTCTGGCCTTGAGCCTCTATACGGAGCAGTGGATTCTGACCGGTGCAGCCTCGCTGGCCCTCCTCGTTACGCTCTTGGCCCCGATGATCTCAGCTCGAAAGACGCTACGCACGTTCGATGAAGACCTCTCCGCCTGGCACATTCTTCCTTTTGCGCTCACCGATTGTCTGCGTCAGTTCGTTTCCTACCTACGCTACCTCCGGGCCGACAAACTCGACTTCACCAGTCATCGCCTATAGCTTCCGACTACTCGGATGGCTCGAAAATGAGAAAAACAAGGCTTCCGACTACTCGGATGACTCAAAAATGAGCAAAACAAGGCTTCTGACTACTCGGAAAGCTTAAAAATGAGCAAAACGAAGCTTCCGACTACTCGGAAGGCTCAAAAATGAGCAAAACGAAGCTTCCAACTACTTGGATGACTCAAAAATGAGCAAAACAAGGCTTCCGACTACTCGGAAAGCTCAAAAATGAGCAAAACAAAGCTTCCAACTACTCGGAAAGCTCAAAAATGAGAAAAACGAGTCTTCCAACTACTTGGAAAGCTCGAAAATGAAAAAAACGAAGCTTCCAACTACTTGGAAAGCTCGAAAATGAAAAAAACGAAGCTTCCAACTACTTGGAAAGCTCAAAAATGAGCAAAACAAAGCTTCCAACTACTTGGAAAGCTTGAAAATTGATTCAGCAGTTCCATTCTCTTTAGAAAAATGAATGTTTTGACCTACTTCTCGCGTGACATTCCAGATGCCGACCGTCAGCATCTGCAAAGCCTCTATGCACTGATGGCAGGTCAGGTTGGTTGTACCCCATTTGCATCGAAGGTCGACCTCGACCGTTCGAAATATGCCCTGATACACCTCGTCGGATGCTGGGACGCGCGAACCATTTGGTTGCAAAAGCAGGCTGAGGAACGAAACATTCCCGTGCTGTTGAGCCTTTGGGGAACACTCACTCCGTGGTATATCCGGAGATTGAATCCTGCTTGTAGACTTCTACTTGGGAAGCGTGTGCGGCGAATGGTGTGCCGGTCGACCGCTGTTCATGTCTGTGGCGAGTTGGAACAGAGCCTCTTTCGCGCACGAAGATGGAACGATGCTTGTGAGCGAATCGACAATCCTCTTCTGAGCAATGCTGTGGACGAACGGGCGGTGGCTGCACAGTGGGAACGACTTTATCACAAAGTGCTCGACACGAGACCGGCTTCGATGCTCTCCGAGGCCGACGAACGGCTCATTGGCGACCTGCTTCTGGCCGGTGTCGACCCTGAATGGTTCTCCGATTTGGAACTGCAACCACAGTTGGAATCACAGTTTGACCAAACACCTTGGCGGTATGTCCTGATGTACGCCCAGCAGGAACAAGTGCTCGAGGGACTTTATGCCGGACTGAAGCAACTGTCTCTGCCCGCACCGCATGTCGATTGGGCCGCTTTCGAATCGTTTCGCACCGGCGATGAACCCCTGAATCACCTCTCAACGGAGCCTCCTACCCATGTCTCGGGTATGCTCAACAACAAGGTTCGACGGCTCGCAGCCTGTTCAGACGAAACCGTTCGGAAGTTGTGTTATATGGTGTTCCATCTTTATCAGGAAGAAAAAGATCATCAGCTCCCGCTGGTTCATCTTGTCGATCTTTATTGCAAACTTCGGTTAGAACCTTTCGATGAAGCTCTTTTCGTTTCCCAACTTCGAGGCGCAGGTCTGCTTCCGTTCTTCCGACGCATCGAATACGTTCTGCAACACTTCCTCCGTCTCACCGAAGGTTTTATGCCTGTCCCGGCGTTGGCCGACAAACGAGCGCAGCAACTGCGACGGAAAATCATCAAAATCTAAGTCAACGGGAAACGCCTTCCTTATGTATCATGGGGCTTTTGCGTGTTTTCCGAAGTATTTCAATCTTGTTTTTTTTGTTTTTTGCAACGATCGGTCAACCTTCTTCTCGCCTCTCGAAGGCGATTTGAAGATAAGTAGTGGTGGTGGTATCGATGCGGAATCGGTTGTCGGTGCGCTGGCCGACGAGCCAGAGGATGCAGCCGTCGGCATCGGTTAAGACGAGCTGGCACTGGCGGTCGAAAAACGAGCGTTTGCCGTTGGTGAGGTAATCGCTCACGAGCATCGACCCTTTCATACCGAAAGGAACGAACCGGTCGCCCTCGCGCAGATGTCGAACCGTGAGCGGAAAGCGCACTTTCTCCTTATCTAAGTGGACAAGACAAGGCTCCTTGCTTGGTTGAAACGTTGGCGATGCTGTGCCCGATGTTACGTAAAATCGCTCGTTCGGTTTGAAAACATACGTCCCCTCTTCGGGGATTCGCATCTCGCGGCTCTGTTCTTCCTGAGATAGAGTGGGGCGGAGGAGCAGTTTTCCTCGGTCGATGACCAGCGTGTGCGTGGCCGATGTCCACCGTCTGCCCGTTTGCAGGTCTCGATTCGTGGCGATCTGTTCGATTTGTGCCGGCGTGAATCCAAAATCTTTGATGAGATGAAACAGCGTATACTCAGGCGAAGGCGTGCGTTGCAAAGCTTCGATAGAGAGAGACAAAGAAGTTGGGAACTTGTCTTCGTTCTTTTCACGGTGAAGAACGACCTTCTGAATTGCAGTGTCGAGAGCGTTGTCGAGCATCTTCGAAGCCTCATCCAACCGGTGAATGGTTTTCGAAATATTGCCCACCACCGCCGGATTGATTTCTTTGAGCAGCGGGATGACATCAAGCCGCAATTTGTTTCGCACCACATCGTTCGTCAGGTTGGAACTGTCGGTGACGTAGGGTTGTTCCATTCGTTGCAGATAGCGGACGATATCTTGCCTATCGACACAGAGAAGCGGGCGCAGGATATGTCCGTTGCGGGGCGACATCCCCGTAAGACCGTGCAGGCCCGTCCCTCGAATCAGGTTGATGAGCACCGTTTCCACATTGTCGTCGTTGTGATGTGCCACGCAGATGCCGGTCCTATCAAGGTCGCGTCGCAGACTTTCGAAGTAGGCATAACGCAGTTCTCGTGCTGCCATCTCGATGCTCACTTTGTGCAGTGAGGCGTAAGAACGTGTGTCGAAATGGGCCCGATGCAGCACCATGTCCAGTCGAAGGCAGAGCTGCTGACAGAAATCCTCATCCCGTTGGGCCTCATTCCCACGTAGGTTGAAGTTGCAATGCACCGCCTCCACATCGTAACCCATGCGCGAAAGCAGCAATAGCAACGCCACACTATCGGCTCCGCCCGACAGGGCCACGAGGTATTTCTCGCCCTTTTCGAGCAAATGGTGGTGGTCGATGTATGCTTTTACACGGCATTCTAATGGCATGTTCATTCCCAAATATCAATTCCCAATGGTCAACTCTCAATTATTCCACGTATAGCACCAAGCCTTTGAGGTATTCGCCCTCGGGGTGATAGATATTGATAGGATGGTCAGCCGGTTGGTGCAGTTGGTGAAGGATGCGCACTTTTCTTCCCGCTTGCGCTGCCGCCGTAAAGACAGCATTGCGGAAATGATCTTTTGTGACAATCTGACTGCAACTGAATGTGAAAAGAATACCGCCCGGTTGGATGCACTCGAAGCCCTTCACATTCAGTCGGGTATACCCCTTTAGTGCATTATGCAGCGCGTTTCGATGTTTTGCAAAGGCCGGAGGATCGAGCACAATCAAGTCATATCGATGATTGTTGGCAGCAAGAAATTTGAATGCATCCTTGCAAAACGCCTCGTGTCTGTTGTCGGAAGGAAAGTTTTGTTCCACGTTTCGGTTGGTCAGTTCGATAGCCTTTGCACTGCTGTCTACCGAGTGAACCAACCTCGCCCCTCCTCTCATGGCATACACAGAGAAGCCGCCCGTATAGCAAAACATGTTCAAGACGCTTCTGCCCTGTGCATATTTCTCCAGCAAAGCCCGATTGTCGCGCTGATCGATAAAGAACCCCGTCTTCTGTCCCTTGAGCCAATCCACCTGGAAAAGCAGTCCGTTTTCCAATCCCACGTTACATTCGCTGCCACCATGAATAAAGCCATTCTCCTGTCCTAAGTCGGCTTTGAAAGGCAGGGTGGTGTCGCTTTTATAGTAGACATGCTCAATCCGGCCTTCCATCACCTTGAGCAGAGCCTGGCAAATCTCATGTCGAGCCAGGTGCATACCCACACTGTGTGCCTGCATCACAGCCGTTTGGCCATAGCAGTCGATGATGAGTCCCGGCAGATGGTCGCCCTCTCCGTGCACCAATCGGTAGGTGTTGTTCTGCGGACGGTCGGCAATGCCGATGGCCATACGTGCATCTAAAGCCGAGCGAAGCTGATTCTCCCAAAACGTTTCGTTGATTTCTATATCTTGAAATGAGAGCACCCGGATGGCAATCGACCCAATCTGATAGTGCCCCACAGCGATGAAGTCGCCCCCATCGGTGAGAATTCGCACCACTTCCCCCTCTTTTAGCGGCTCATCTCCGGCGATATGATGAACAGCACCCGAGAAAATCCATGGGTGAAAACGTTTCAAACTTTCTTCTTTTCCTCTTTTCAAATAGATTTCTCTATACATATAATCATCAGATGTATTTGGTTTTGGGTTCGGAGATATTTGACGACTTCTCAGTTTTCGTTTTCTTGTATCACGAGATCGTAGTCTCGGTTTTTCTTCAATTTAACGATCTCTTCATAAAGATTGATGCAAGCCCAGGCATCTAAGGCGGCATAAGCCTTTTGTTTGTCGTTGAGCACATCCGAATCCCAATTGGTGAGTCGTTGCCGCTTACTGATTTTCTGATGGAAAAGGTTAGCATAGAGTTTTTGCAGACTTAGATCCTCGATGCCGATTTCGCCCACCATGTCCTGTAAGTCGATGAAAAGGCCCGGTTTGAAATCGGTTCGTTTGCGCAGCGACAAAATATCGTCGTGCAACGAAAGACCGATCATGGGCACCTCTTGGTTTTCCAACAATCGCAGAATAGACGGTGTAATGCCGATATAATTGAGCCGAAAAAGGAAACAAACCGTATGCGTAGCCACCTGCAAGAGCGACACCTTATGCGTTTCTCCCTTCTTAAACGAAGGTCGGGTTTCTGTGTCTATGCCGAGAATCGAGTTCGACAGCAGAAAGTCTACCGCCCTTTCTGCTTCGCTCTCGCTCATCACCACTACTGTTTTGCCGGGAAAGACAACCGTGGGGAGTGTAGCAATCGCTTTTTTATCGAATTTATTATAGATGATTTTTCTCATTATTCAGCCTGTGATAACGTCATGCAAAATTAGAAAAAAGTTGCGACTTTGTGGGCTGTTCTTGGTTTTTTGCGCTAATTTTGCAAGAAATTTAATCCACCGAAGAAACGAAATGGCCGGAAGAGCTGTGAAGCGTTGTGTAACAAGAATTTAGAAACAGACTTGCAAAAGCTAAGAGATAGCCTTGCAAAAGCTAAGAAAACGGAATGCAAAAGCTTAGGTATTGGAAGCCAAAAGCTAAGAGATGGCAAACCGATGGTTCTTGATAGGTGGATTTGACAGACGGTAAACGGGATGGAAAATACCCTCGAAGCAGATGAGAAAGCTTTGTCTCAATGCTGAAAACCGTTGATTTTAAGACTTTAAAAACAGATGGCGAGAAAGAAAGCAGAAAACAAACCGAAAAATATAGGTGAGGCGATTGGACTGAAAAACGTATTGAGCAACGAGAAAACCGACTTCGTGTTGGGGGTTGTGCTCTTAGCTGTGGCGGTGTATTTGGTCATCGCAATGGTGTCGTATTTCAGTACGGGAGCCTCCGATCAAAGCATCCTGGAAGACTTGCGACCCGGCGAATGGATGAACACCGATCGTATCTTTACCAACTATTGCGGGTCGTTGGGGGCGATAGTGGCTTATACGCTTATCACGATGAACTTCGGTTTGCCGTCGTTTCTCATTCCTGTCTTCATTTTTATGGTGGGTTTGCAGTTGATGCGAGCTTATCGACTTCATCTTTGGAAGTATTTTCTCTACTTGACATTGGTGATGATTTGGTGCTCGGTGGCCTTTGCCAAATTCCTCACTCCGCTGATGGGCGACCGCGTTTTCAATCCCGGTGGCAACCATGGCTTGTTTTGCGTGCAGCGTTTGGAAAATATGATCGGTCCGCCGGGCCTCACTGCTGTTCTCTTTCTCGCGGCACTCGCGTTCTTGGTCTACCTCAGTGCAGAGACGATTGCCATCATTCGAAAGACGCTGAACCCCGTTCGATACATCACAAACAAAATCAAATTCACGATCACCAATAGCGATGTGAAAGGTGCAGAGGCATCGGGTGAAGACGATATCGAGGTGGAATATGTCCCCGAACCGTCTTCGCAGGCTCCGAATCCGGATGAAGCCGAAGACGACGACCTCCCCACAGTGGTAGATTTCACTGAAATGGACGTGGAAGATGCTCCGCTACAGACGACCAATCAACACCAACCGCAGCATCCAACCCAAGAGAATCTTGAAGAGGCTCTGACTGTCGAGATTCCCGAAGGCGAGGAAATTGCCGACGGGGAGAGGCTTGCCGTGGCCGAAATCCTCAGTACGCCTATCAATCCGCTCGAACCTTTCCTCTCGTATCAATATCCTACGCTCGACCTTCTTAAACGTTACGACAACGACGGAAGGCCTAAAGTGGACATGGACGAAATCAAGTCGAACAACAAACGCATCGTAGAGGTGTTGCGCAGTTTCGGCGTTGAAATCAAGGAAATTAAGGCAACTGTTGGCCCTACCATCACTCTCTATGAGATAACGCCGGCCGAGGGTGTGCGCATCAATAAGATTCGCAACCTGGAAGACGATATCGCACTGAGTCTGGCGGCGTTGGGCATCCGCATTATCGCTCCGATTCCAGGTAAAGGAACCATTGGAATCGAGGTGCCCAACAACAAACCCAATATCGTTTCGATGGAGAGCATTCTCAACTCGCGTAAGTTCCAGGAGACGAAGATGGACCTGCCGCTGGCGTTGGGCAAAACAATTACCAACGAAGTCTTTATGGTCGACCTGGCCAAGATTCCTCATCTGCTCGTGGCCGGTGCCACTGGACAGGGAAAATCTGTGGGCCTGAATGCGATCATCACTTCATTGCTCTACAAAAAACATCCCAACGAGCTCAAACTCGTGCTCATCGACCCCAAAAAGGTTGAGTTTGGCATCTATGGGCCCATTGCTAACCATTTCTTAGCTAAGGTGCCCGACGACGAAGAGGAACCTATCATCACTGATGTCACTAAGGTGGTGCGAACGCTCAATAGTCTTTGCAAATTGATGGATACGCGTTACGATCTGCTTAAGGCTGCGGGTGCGCGCAATGTGAAAGAGTACAACGACAAATTCATCCATCACAAGCTCAATCTCAGCCGTGGTCACGACTATATGCCTTATATCGTGGTGATCATCGACGAGTTTGGTGACCTCATTATGACTGCCGGCAAAGAGATCGAACTGCCTATTGCCCGCATTGCACAGCTTGCTCGCGCTGTGGGCATTCACATGGTGATTGCTACACAACGACCCACGACGAGCATTATTACGGGTAATATCAAGGCTAACTTTCCCGGACGGATGGCTTTTAAGGTGAGTGCGATGATCGATTCGCGCACCATCCTCGACCGTCCTGGGGCCAATCAGCTTATCGGTCGCGGCGATATGCTTTTCCTCAACGGTAACGAACCCGTGCGTGTACAGTGTGCTTTTGTCGATACGCCCGAGGTAGAGGAAATCAATCGCTATATCGCCGACCAGCCTGGACCCGTCGAACCGATGGAGCTTCCCGAGCCTAACACCGAGGATGGCGGTATGAGTGGCGGCGGTTCGACCGATATAAATAGTCTCGACCCTTATTTCGAAGAGGCTGCCCGCGCCATTGTCATCTCGCAACAAGGTTCTACGAGTATGATTCAGCGTCGTTTCTCCATCGGATACAACCGCGCCGGTCGACTCATGGATCAGCTTGAGGCTGCCGGTATCGTGGGCATTGCACAGGGAAGTAAGCCGAGAGACGTACTCATTACCGACGAAAATTCTCTGAATACCCTACTCGTCAAGTTTCGCGGGACATCATCATGAATTCTTTCAGGTATGAAATGAAGTTTCGCGGGATATGATAACGAACTCCCGCAGACATGAAGGAAGTTTCGCAGAGTATAAAATCAAATGAAGCAAAACATCGTTATGTTGAAGAAAATATTGTTTCTGACGGCCTTTTTCGCCTTGTCTTTCATCGGTCTTCGAGCTCAGACAAACGCCGAAGCTCGCAAAGTGCTCGACCGAACTGCTGCTGTTCTCTCTCATCGCGGTGGAGCTACAGCTTCTTTCCAACTCTCCAACCGCCGTCTTGGCACTCTTTCCGGCACCCTTTCTATTAAAGGGAACAAATTCCTCGCTCGCACTTCCAAAGCCACCGTGTGGTTCAATGGAAGAACGCAATGGAGCTATCTTGCTGCTACGAACGAGGTGAATATCAGTAATCCCACTCCTGCGCAAATCTCAGCGATGAATCCCTACACTTTCATCCACCTCTATAAGAGTGGATATACTCTGTCGATGAAGCGCGTCGGGAGTAATTATCGAGTGCATCTGCAAGCGCAGAAGAGTGCCGCCGTCATCTCCGAACTCTATATTTTGGTGAATGCCGCTACTTACAGACCTCGAGAAGTGAAGATGAAGCGCAATGGCGAATGGACCGTGATCACCGTGAGCAATTTGCAACAGCGAAAACTCTCCGACGCTCTTTTTACTTTCAACGCCAAAGAATTCCCTACAGCCGAAGTCATCGACCTGCGATGAGGGCTTCAATTGTCAATTCTCAATTCCCAATTGTCAATTGAAAACAACACTTGCCTATTTTCTCTCAACTCTCCTGCTGTGTTCAGCCAATAAGGTTCTGGCAAACGAGGTTCCCGACACGTTGATGCTGAACCGTATCTTTGGTTATGCTCGCACCATAGCCACTGTTTCGAGTGACGCAGTCGTACATTCGTATACCCGCTACACGGTAGACATCCAGTGCAAAAACTTCTCGCTCCTGGCCGTTCCCTCTCTATTTGCCATGGCGCGCAAGGGGCAACGGCGGTTTATGGGCGAAAGCTACCAGCAACTCTCTCCGGGAAACAACAAAACTTTCCTCTCCTACACCTCTCTCCCGCATCATGGCAATATCATGCCCACAGTGATGCGCTATTTAGTTCCGCACATCTACAATGTCACTATTGTTGACCGTTATCTCCTTTCACCTTTCAACATACAGAACAAATCGTTCTACCGTTACCGCTTCCTCTCCTGGACGCACGACAGAGTAATCCTCGCATTCACGCCGAAAGTTGATAACACGCAGTTAGTGAGGGGCAATGCCGTTGTCGACCGCTCTTCGGGCCGAGTGCTCACCTGTCATATGGAAGGAGAATACGACATGCTGCGTTTTCAGCTCGAAGTCGTTCCTGGCACGCAGGGAGCCGAAACCCTCCTCGCCCGTGAATGCCTGCTCACCTCCACCTTCAAGTTTCTGGGCAATCGCATTGTCTCCACCTATCGGGCCCAATACGGCATCCCCTCCGTAGATACCACTTTGATTGACCCTCGCCGCCCCGTCGCCTCTGCGGGACAGCTGCGAACCGACACCCTTTCACGTTTCGAGGAAGAATTGTATCGGCGAATCCTTCGCGACGAAACAGCTCGCGACTCGGTTCCACAGGCAGAAGGCCGCCACCGTAGAAATGGATTCTGGCGCGTTTTGGGCGACTGTCTCATCGACCGTATCAGCTCCAACTTCGGCGCAGCCGATCAGGGCTACTTCCGCATCAGTCCCATCCTCAATCCTTTTTATATGGGCTATAGCCGCAGCCGAGGTTTTACCTACAAAACTGATGTGCGCGGCAGCTACAACTTCTCATCTTCTACGGAACTCTCGCTCCGCATGAAGGCAGGCTACTCCGTGCGTGAGCAACGCCTCTACTTCCATCTCCCCGTCACCTTTTTCTACGACAAACGCCACAATTTCTACTCGCAGATAGAGCTTGGCACGGGAAACCGAATCTCCAGCACGACGATCGCCGAGCGCATCGGAGCCGATAAGCTCGACTCGCTACGTCGGGCACAAAACGACCTCTATCTTTTCAAAGACCGATACGTTCGATTCGCCACCCACTACGATTTCTCCAGTCGATGGAGCCTGCAAGTCGGTTTCGTCTTCCACAAACGCACCGCCGTAGACAAACGCGCCTTCCGCCAAGTAGGAATGCCCGAGGTCTACCGCTCCTTTGCCCCATCTTTCGAGGTACAATATCGCCCCCTGGGTTGGAAAGGAGCAGCCATTACGATAGATTATGAGCGCAGCTTAAAAAACATCCTGCATTCCAACACAGAATATGCACGCTGGGAGATCGATGCCCAATATCTCCGACCTCTCACCCGTCTGCGCGCCATCTCCCTGCGTCTCGGAACGGGTTTCTACACGCAAAAAGCCTCGCGAGCCTATTTCTTAGATTATTCCAACTTTCGCGAGAACAACATCCCCGGCGGCTGGAACGACGGCTGGTCGGGCGAGTTCGAGTTGCTCGACGCCAATTGGTACAACACCTCCAACTACTATGCCCGGGCCAATTTCACCTACGAAACGCCGCTTTTGGCCCTGAGTTGGCTCCCCTTCTTCGGCCATTACATCGAGATGGAACGTCTCTACCTCAGTGCCCTTTCCGTTAAAGAGCTCACCCCCTATTTCGAGTGCGGTTACGGCTTTACCACCCGTCTATTTTCCATCGGTCTCTTCGTTTCCAACCGAAATGGCCGTTTCAACGGCTTCGGTTGTAAGTTCGGCTTCGAATTATTCAGGCATTGGTAGTCCTGCCGCGCCTATTTCAACAGAAACACCCCTCCCATCATGCATACTTCCCTCACCATCTACAAGGCAAGTGCCGGCAGTGGAAAAACCTTTACGCTTGCCGTCAACTACATGAAAATTCTCATCCAGAATCCCCTCAGTTTCCGCAGCATCCTCGCTGTGACCTTCACCAACAAGGCCACCGAGGAGATGAAGCTTCGCATTCTCAGTCAGCTCTACGGATTGTCGAAGAAGCTGCCCACCTCGCAGCCCTATCTCGACAAAATCACCACCGAACTGCACCTATCCGCCGACATCGTCTCTCATCGTGCCGAGCAAGTCCTCACTCATTTGTTGCACAACTACAATTACTTCCGCGTAGAGACCATCGACACCTTTTTTCAGAGCATTCTCCGCAATCTCTCCCGCGAGCTCGACCTCACAGCCAACCTGCGCGTCGGACTCAACGATCTTCAGGTAGAGCAGCAAGCCGTCGACGAGCTCATCGAGGGGCTCACCCTCCAGAGCAAAGAACTTACCTGGGTAATGTCATACATTCGGCAGAATATTTCCGACGACAAGAATTGGAATGTCATTGGGCAAATCAAACACTTTGGCGAAAACATCTTCCGCGACGTTTACAAAGAGAATTGGCAGACCATCAACGCCCTCATTTCCGACGATCAAGCTTTCGACCGATACGTCCACACCATCCGCGGCATCAAAACTGAGGCTCAGGCACAGCTTTCCGCCCTCGCCGCGGGTTTCGAGCAGATACTGACCGAAAACCACCTTGCCATTTCCGATTTCTCCTACAAAGAGTCAGGCGTTTGCAGCTATTTCCTCAAGCTCAAAAAAGGAATTTACAGCGAAATCGAACTGTTAAAGACCCGCGTTCTCGATGCCATGGAGCGGCCCGAGGCGTGGGTCTCCAAGAAAGATCAAAACGAGGACGCACCGCTTCTGATGCTGGTTCGCGAAGTACTATTTCCCTACCTGCAATCAGCCGAAAAGACGCGCCGTCGGCAAGCCCGCCTCTATCAATCCGCCGTGCTCACCTTGTGTCACCTCGACCAGCTCCGGCTCCTGGGAAAAGTTGAAGCCAAAGTGCGAGAACTCAACGAAACCGCCAACCGTTTCCTCCTTAGCGATACGCAGATGCTCCTTCATGCCCTTGTCCAAGACAGCGACACACCGTTTATCTTCGAAAAAATCGGAACGCAGCTTGAGCATATCATGATCGACGAATTTCAAGATACGAGCACCGTTCAGTGGAAAAATTTCAAAGTATTGCTTCGTGAATGCCTTAGTCGCAGCCATTCGAAAAGCCTGATTGTGGGGGATGTGAAGCAAAGCATTTATCGATGGCGGTCGGGCGATTGGCAATTGCTTAACAACATCGAAACACAGTTTCGCAATGCACCCTTTTCCTTCTCTGTCGAACAAATCACGACCAACTATCGTTCTCAACGCCACATCGTAGCCTTTAACAATGCCTTTTTCAAAACAGCTGCCGCCATCGAGCATCGACAGCTTGCCGACGAAGATGCAGATGGGGCTCTTCAATTGCAAACAGCCTATGAAGACGTAGAACAATCCCTTCCACCAGGCCGCCCCGAGCAGGGACGTGTCGAAATTCGCCTTTTCAGCACCGACAAGACCCGCAAATCAGAGTCTTCCGATGCCACTCTCGCTGATGATGATGCCGAAGAGCAGATGCTGACCCAAATCGGGCACACCATCGAGACATTGCTTTCGGCAGGAGCACAACCCAAAGACATTGCTATCCTCGTGCGCAGCAATCACATCATCGCCCGCATTGCCGACCATCTCATGCAGCAGATGCCCCATGTGCAGCTTGTTTCCGACGAGGGTTTTCAACTTTCGTCTTCCTTAGCCGTGAATCTCATCATCGCCGCGCTTAGGGTGCTGGCCCATCCTTCTGATCGGCTCTTCTTAGCCCATTTGGCTACGGCCTATCAATGCCATATTCTGAAGGACGATTCTGCCGTCAATCGCCTCTTCTCTCCCGAGGCCGACCTGGCATCTTTTCTTCCGCCCAACTTCTGGCTCCGCCGCAACGAATTACTCTCGTTGCCCATTCACCTCATCATCGAGCACATCTATCGCCTCTTCCGTCTCGACACTCTTCAAGAGCAGGCCGCTTATGTCTGTACGTTTTACGACCGTCTGAATCGATTCCTCTCCGACAACACAGCCGATCTCGATGCCGTGCTCCTCGAGTGGGACACCGATCTTAAAAATCGCACCATCCAAAGCGATGTTCCCAACGGCATTCGCCTCCTCACCATCCACAAGAGCAAAGGACTGGAGTTTGCCCACGTCATCGTGCCCTTCTGCGACTGGAAGCTCGAAAAACCCGGAGGCATGCTTTGGTGCACTCCACGCGAGGCTCCTTTTTCCGAGATGCCGATCATCCCCGTAGATTTCTCTGCCAAAAAGATGCAGGAAACCATCTTTGAACCCGATTATCGGCACGAACATCTGCAAAACATCGTCGACAATCTCAATTTGCTCTACGTGGCCTTTACTCGCGCCGGCCACAACCTCTTTGTCTATGGCAAACAGGGCAAGCAGGGCGACCGTTCTTTTCTCATCGGGCAATGTTTGCAAGAGCTCCAAGCCCATTTGCCGCAGAGCAGCTTGGAAGAGACAGCCGATGGCAGTCTTTTCTTCTCTTTCGGTTCGCTCAGCATCGAAAAAATGACCTCCACATCCACCGAAGAAGCCGAAGACAAAAATGTTTTCAATGTAGCGGCCACACCTCTGCCCGTCGACATCCATGTATACGACAGTAGAGCCCAATTCCGCCAGAGCAACCGAAGTGCGCAGTTTCTCAGTAGCGACGATCCATCGGATGCTGCTACCGCTACGTCGCAATCGACCTATATCCAACTGGGCACCATCCTACACGCCGTATTTGCACAGATACGCACACTGGACGATGCACCCGCCGTGCTGCGCCGACTCGAACTCGAAGGTGTTCTCTACGACAATCAGATCACCCGACCCCGATTGCTCGAAATGCTCAACAGCAGACTTCACGATCCGCGCATACAACGTTGGTTTGCCCCTGGTTTACAGCTCTTCAACGAGTGTGTTATTCTCTCAGTCCATCCCCTTACAGGGCAGGTGGTAGAACATCGCCCCGACCGCGTGGTGACCGATGGTCGGCAACTCTCGGTTATCGATTTTAAGTTCGGACGCCCACATCCCGAACATCGCGAGCAAGTCATCGGCTATATGTCTCTGCTTTCCCGCATGGGGCACACCCATATTACCGGTTATCTTTGGTATGTTTATAGCAACGAGATTATAGAAATCGACGATTCTGTCCTTTCCAATCTTTAACACCCAATCGGTATCACTATCAACATCTCTCTTCAACTTCAACCTCCCAACAACTTCATCGTCGTTACTCTCCTTCAAATTTAATATTCCGTTAGCCCCATCATTACCTACAGATCATTTTAGCAACGAGGTGGAAAAATCAATGATTTTTCCACCTCGTTGCTAAAATCATACTCCGTTGCTATTGATTTTTCTATGTTGCACTTGATGCAATCTCCCGGCATCATTGATTTTTCTATCTCGCTCAAGAAAAAATCTTGGAAATCCGGCGGATTTTCTATTCATTCCGATGGAAAAGTTAAATTTCCGATGTCGCCCTTAACATTTCCGACGGCAGGGTTAAATTTCCGATGTCGCCATTAACATTTCTGGCGGCGGGGTTAAATTTCCGATGTCGTCCTTAACATTTCCGACGGCGGGGTTAAATTTCCGATGTAGCCATTAATATTTCCGATGGAATGATTCAAATTCCGATGGAATGATTTAGGTTCGGTAATGTAGAGCTTAAAAAGTCTTCTACTTTTTGAAGTGGAAATATGTTTTACAACATAAAGTCGAAAAAAAAGCCATTTAAATATATCGATGTTAAGAAAAAATCTCTAACTTTGGCAAAATCATCATATAATAACAATCAAGTTAAGTATTGTATGGAAAATATCAAGAAAATCATGAGTACAGGGAGTACGCACTATCCCTTAGGTTTGCATGCCGATTTGCAAATGCGACTGTATGCATTAGTAAAAGATGTCGACCCCAAGAAGATTCTTCTGAAAGAAGAGGACATCAAGACTTGGAAAGCCGATGTGAACATGGAAAGCGATGTGGCACGGATTGTACGCATCAGCGAGTTAACGGAATCGCTAAACAAAAAGAACAAAACTCGTAATCAGTTGATTACGGAGTTATTCGGTTTGATTCGTTTAGCTGCGAAATCACCAGTGAGTACGCGTTCTGTAGAAGGCAAGCGGCTGAAACTGATTGTAGATACTTATAAAGGTTTACAACACGAGTCGGCGGCAGAGAAAACAGCGCATATCATTGGTTTGCTTCACGATTTGGAACAGGAACCGGCCAGGACAGCTACTATTGCTCTGCAACTTGTTCCGATTATCTCAATGCTTTCATCAATGAATGAGGAGTTTAATGAGGTGCGTATGGGACGTGCCGATGAGCGAGTAGATTTATCAAAGATTCCTTCGGGAAAATTTATTCGTAAGAAGAACGATGCTACCTCGAGAGCGATTTTTCATTTCATCGAGTTGGGACATTCTTCTGCTAACGCAGCCGACAAAGTAATTTTAAGCGAATTGATCGATAAAATTAATCAAGCTATTCGCGAAACGAAGACAACTTTTCGAGGAAGCAAGGCGCAATCGGGTAATTTGCGACCTATTCCCGGCGGGAAAGGCGGTAATCTGCCCGACGACTGGGCCGAAGAAGAAGACGAAAAAGGGAAGTCGTAAAGTATGAAGAAGAATTCATAAGAAAAAGACAGAAAATAGTAAGTAGTAGCAAAGAAGAAATAAGAAAAAGAAATCAGTAGAAAGAAAGTTGAAAAAATAGTAGAAGATAAAACTAAAAAATAAGGGGATTGGGCATGTTTGATAGATGCGCCAATCCCCTTTTTTGTTAATAGAGGGAGAGTTTAATGAAAAATCAGCTTTTTATCTCGCTCGATGGCGGGTTGCGCCCATTCTACAGGGACGAACCGCCAATTGTTGTGTGGTTTCGGGTTCATCGTGCCAGCCTTTTCGATGGCTTTCATCAAATAATAACGTTGATCCTTCTCGCTCTCGAAGATGATGCGGCTTTTCAGTTGCTCTCGCGGGATGCCGGCCCCTTTGGTGAGGAGTTCACCGCCGCCATTGCCCCGATAGCTGTTCATGGCTACGCGGTACCAACGGTTTTCGTCAAAAGGCGTTCCGTCGGCCATGCTTAAGATACGCACTTTGTGTCCGTCGGGCTGAGTGACATCTACTTCATAGATAATTCCGGCTGCGCTGTCGAAGTTGAAGGCAAGGTTTTTGAAGCCGAAACGCTGACGGTCGTCTTTGGCCCATTCGCTCAGGAGCATGATGTGGTCGTCGGGAGAGGTCATCGTGTTGCACCAAAGATCGTAGCTCATCTCGAGGTGCCGCCGCACTTCTGCTCCGGTCATTCGCAGGACGTAGATCTGATTCTCGTATTTGTAGAGGTTGAAGAGATCGCTTACGTGAATGTCGCCCTGTTTGATGCTGATGTCGAAAGAGAGCGGGGCGTTGAAGGAGATGTCGGCCTTGGTGATGTTGAGCTGAAGGTCGTGAATGAAGTCGGTGAAGGCGGCACTGCCGAAGTAGCAGTCGCGCGTGTAAATTGTGTTCTCGAAACGACCGATGCGACGGTCTGTAAATGCCTTAACGCTATCGATATCGGCTTGGAAATGGCGAATGAAGGAGGAGTCGACTGCTTCGCCGGTGATGCTCACGACGTCTCCTGTCACTTTTTTCTCGACAATCTTTCCGTTTTTCTTGGTGAGGTGGATAGTGGCATCGCTCACCATGAGGGCATCGCACGAGGGGTCGAGGCACAGCACGCTTTGGCCTGCATTGTTGACGACGCTGCCAGAGAATCGGGTGTGGTCGTGCCCGAAGAGGATAAGGTCGAAGCCCGGCACTTGGCGCGCCACTGTGAGCGAGGCGTCTTCATCGTATTCGGGGGTGTGAATGCCTCCTTCACGTCCACTGTGGAAGAGCCCAATGAGAATATCGGGTTGCTCGTTCTTTTGGATGTATTCTACCCAAGATTTTGCCGAGGTGACGATGTTGTCGAATCGAAGTCCGGCCCACAAACTCTCCTTGAGCCAGTTGGGAATGGCCGGCGTCAACATACCCAGCACGGCGATCTTCACGCCATCGCGATAGAGGATGGTATAGGGGTGCACATAGGGCTTTCCGGTGCGGGTGTCGATGATGTTGGCTCCTAACACGGGGCATTTTACCTCGGAAATCCATTTGTCGTAGACGTCGTGGCCGGTTTCAATGTCGTGGTTGCCGACGGTTTGTGCATCGTAGTGCAGATAATTGATAACCGAGGCAGCGAGATTGGGCATGCTGGGTTTCACGAAGTTGCAATAGTAGCAGGTGGGCTGCCCTTGGAGAATATCGCCGTTGTCGAGCAGGATGACGTTGGGGCCATATGTTGCACGCGCCTTTTTGACATAGGTGCTGACTCGAGCCAGCGAACCGCTCTTGGCTTTCCGGTTGATAAAGTCGTAGGGAAAGAAGCTCCCATGGACATCACTGGTTTGTATGACTTTGATTTTTACGCTTTGTGCCATTGTGGATTGAAATAAGCAGAGTGCGGTGAAAAGAAAAATAAAATGCTTTCTCATCTGAGGGGTCATTTAAAACTGCGACGAAAGAAGCTTCGCCGCAGTGGAGTTGAAAGAGTTTGGGGGATGTTTCGAAACGCGCGAAAGGCGTCTGTGAAGAGGCTGGTTGGGAAAGAACAGTGGAGAGCGAAAACCCTTGCCAAGACTTGGGCCGATTCTCTGTGGTTTTGCTGGAAAAGGATCTCGAATGGACCGTTTATTCGAGGATTTTTACCATGTTCAACTCTGTGATCTTACCGTCGGGGTTGACTTTGGCCTTGATTCGATAGAGGGCTTCTTTTTCTTTCGAGGCATCGGTGCGCTCTATCTTCTGACGTGCGGAGAATTCAACGGTATATTCGTATTCGTCGATGCCGATTTCGCGTTTTGCGATTTTATAATCGTTGTTGGCACGCCATTCCATTGCGGTGATGTCGTCTTTGTATATTTTGTTGAGAAAGGCTACGACGTCGCTCTTGGAAGCACCGGTCTTACCCAGGAAGGTGGTCATGAAATCGCTGAAAGCAGCGGTGAGACTCTCGTCGTTACGCTCGTTGATGCTGTGGAAGAAATGGCGAAAGACGGCGGCAATCATTTCTTTCTCTTTGCTGCTTATCGTTTTGGCTTTGACCAAGCTCATAGCGGTGTTTGCCTCGTCAATATGCTCGCCGTTGGGGTGATCGGCGGTGTAGAGCTTGTAGGCTTCCATGGTGTTGGCCGAAGAGGCAAGGGCCCAGTCGAGTGAATCGATTTTGTGCAGGGCTTCGGCCTTGTGAATGCTGTTGGGATATTGATCGAGATAAGCAGAGAGGGCGGCTTTTGAACCGCTGACGACGGCGTTGGTCCAATCCTGGTCGGTTTGCTTCAGCTGCGAGAGTAGGTCGGTGATTTTATCTCGATGTTCGGACGATGCGTCTTGATAGTTCGCAAGATAGGACTCGAGCACGGCAGGATCGTTGCTCTTAAGCGCATATTCATAGGCATCTTGCTCGTTATTACCACGCGAATGGGAATAGAAGTAAAGTCCGAAGCCTAAAATGAGTAGCGCGATGACAGCTATGAGGGCAAAGGTGGTTTTATTGTTGCGTTGGACCGAATCCGGTGGAGTGGGGGCTGTGGCTTGATGATGGATGGGATCTTCAACGATATAAGAACTTGGTACAGGTTGTTGCGCCGTTTCTCCACTGGATGCAGGTTGCTGTGGCGTAATAGGAGTGGGAGCGTCCTGGTTGGCGGCAGCTTGCGGGGTGGGCTCTACTGGCGAACTTGTGCGATGATGGCAGTGCGGACATTGCGCTTCGTCTTTGAAGTAGATGCCGCCGCATTGCGGACAGGTGGTAATGTGATTTGCGATTTCTACGCCGCAAGAAGGGCAGACGTGTGCTTTGTCGCTGATGGAGTGGCCGCACTCTGGACATTTGATCATTGCCATATTGTTGTATTTTGATGTTGTGAATGATGGAATCTGTATGTTGTAGTTGATGAAATCTCAATGCTGCGAATGATGAAATTTAATTTCATGCAGATTATGGCTTTTGAGAAAGCGACTTTTGTCGACGAATCCGTTGATGCCGTTGATGCGGCCTTTACCGGTGTATTGCCACAGGATGATGTCGTGCCCATCTTTAAGTTCGGGCTCTTGACTGTTATATTGTGCTATCATGAGTGGATAGCCGTCGAGTTTGCCGATGAGATGGGCGTTATAGAAATTGGTGAAAGTGTAAAGGAGAGGTTTTTGCTTGTAGGCTTCTTCGACGAGGACAAGAAATTTGGCAAGTGAGTCGCAGAATTCTTCGGTGGATAATCCGCTTTTGGTTTCGACGTCGATCATTGGAATGAGATCTTGATCGACTGGGCGGCATTGAGTTTTGAAGTTCTCTAATTGCTTTTTGAGTTCGGTTTTCGGGCGAAAGAAGTGGTAGGAGCCCACTTTCAGTCCGTATTGATGGGCTAATTCGATATTGCGCTCGTATTTTGGGTCGATTCGATCGCCGCCTTCTGTAGCTTTGATGTAGACGTAGGTGATTTTTGTGTTTTCGCCTACGACTTCCCAAAAAACATCCTTTTGGTAATGACTGATGTCGATGCCATGAATATGATTGCAGGTGTCTTCGCATTGCAGATCGTATCCAGTTTGTGCTTTTGTTGCGAGTGCGAGGAGAAGTGCAATAAGAAGGGTGATGGATTTCTTCATGTCTGCAAAGGTACGAAAAGAATGCGGCGCAGCAGGGATAGATAGAGACTATTCTTCCAGTTCGGATAGATTTTTAGCAAATTTATACGTAAGGTTGCTTATGGTTTCAATGGGGGCGTAGAGGAGGTAGTGCATATTGTGGCCTATACTGTGGCGGATGGTGGTTGAATTGCCGTGCACCAATATGGAGGAATCTTGTGTGAGGCTATGTTCAGTGGTGTCTTTTTCTGTCTTCGTGAGTGAGCGGAGAATGAGCGAGCGAACTTTAGGTGATAGGCGTCTGACGAAGGGGATTTCTGCTTGTTCGAATCCAAAGAGAGTGATGAGGATGTTGCCTTGGAGCTGTGCCATCGTTTTGAGATAGATTTGTGCAAGCCAGCGTTCAAGCTTAATAAAGTCTACTCGGTTGCCGTGATGTCTCAAATAGAGTCCTAAGTGTAGAATACCTTTGATTTGGAGGCCCTGGTTGAGCGTATTTTCTACATTGTGTACGATGATGTTGAGCAGGTGGAGGGTTTCGAGTGATGTGTCGATAGCGTGGCGTTCGGTGGTGCGGATGGTTTGTAGTCGACGGTTAAGCAGGCTGTTCGAGAGTTGCGAGCGGGTGTAATCAGTTTGGGGTATTGTAGTTTGTCTCGATTGAAGTTCGTTTACGAGTTGTTGTGGGGCGTGGCGTACGTTTTTCTTTTGTTGTTGTGCGTAGCCTTGGAGGGCGAAGTTGAGTACGTCGTGTGCATCAAGGAGGGTGAAGAGTCGTTGCCATTTATAGGCGGACATGGGTTCTACTGTTGTATTTTCACCCAGTGCGCCGGTTTGCAGTAATCGGAAAAAGTTTCTTTTGATGATGTCCACGGGGGAGGGCATTGATAAATGATAATGTGAAATTATAGTTGTGTGCGTCGGTAGAAATCTACGTTTTCTTTTGTGAGCAGTTCGATGGGCATATAGTTGACGGGTTCTACCTTCTTTTTGAGGACGATGGCTTGGAAGAGGGTGTCGATACAGGCATAACCTTGCATATAGGCATGTTGGGCGATGAGGAAGGAGATGCTACCTTGTTTCAGGCAGGTAGCATTTTTTTCTACCATGTCGTAGCCCATGATTTGTATGTCTCGGCGATTGGTATGCAGGAGAAATTCGCCTACGAGGTGGGCTTTGGAGTTGAAGGTGATACAGTGGTGGAGTTGCGGATGGGTGTTGAAGAAGTCTTCGAGGATGATCGTGTATTTTTGTCGACTGGTTTCTAGGGGGAGGTGTACTTCGATGATGTTGATGTGTGGGAAATGGTCATGCATGTAGTGTCGGAATCCTGTTTCGCGATTGTCTTGTTGCTTGCTCACTACTTTTCCGTCCTTGGTTTGTTTCATGAGCATGATTTCGGTTTCGCCACCGGCGATCATCATGAGCGTTTTGGCGGCAAAATAGCCACTGGCGAAGGAATCTTGTCCGTAGAAGGAGAGAGGGTGGAGATCGGGCATGAAGGAGTCGAGCATAACAAAGGGGATGGCCGATTGGTGGAGTTGATCGGTGAATTTTCGTGTGGCTTCAAGTGCCGATGGGACGAGCACCACACCGTCGGGTTGTGTTCCGAGGCAGGCTTGCGACTGTTGGTCGAAGGAGGTGGTTTTTGAGCGATCGTAGAAGAAGGTTTCGATAGTGACATGGAAGTCTCGCCGTACATCGCTAGCTCGCATAGCACCTTCTTCAATTTCGTCCCAGTAGGCTTCAGACTCGTGTCGGGGGATGAGTAGACAGAACCGGTAGGATCTGTTGTGAGCCAGTGCGCTGGCATACATATTGGGTTGATAGTTGATTTGCTCCAGCACCTTTTTTACCTTCTCAGTCGCGGTTTTCGACGTGTTCGGTCGATTGTGTAGCACTCGGTCTACCGTTCCCACCGACACGCCCGCCATCTGGGCGATGTCTTTGATTCTTATTTTGTTGCTCATGTGTTATGATTTTTCCTGTTGTACGTGTACGTTAGTTCGTTTAGTGGCGTTGCAGGGGGCATATTGCTGGATTTATACGGTGGAACTGGAGCCGCCACAAAGTTGACGATGCATGTTTGCTGCGGCTCGTCGCCCGTCGCCCATGGCCAGGATGACGGTTGCTCCACCACGAACGATGTCGCCGCCGGCGAAGATTTCGGGGCGTGAGGATTGCATGCGGTCGTCGACAATAATAGTGTTTTTACGGCCGAGGGTGAGCCCCGGGATGGAGGTGGGCACGAGGGGATTGGGTGATACGCCTACGGCGACAATTACTTGGTCGACGTCGAGTGTTTTTGTTTGCCCGGCGATGGGTTGCGGACTACGTCGACCGCTGGCGTCGGCCTCGCCCAGTTCCATTACTTGTAGTACGGCAGCGCGAACGGCTCCTTGCTCATCGACGAGATATTCTATCGGATTGTGCAATGTGAGGAATTCGATGCCTTCTTCCCGGGCATGTTTCACTTCCTCGAGTCGGGCGGGCATCTCGGCTTCCGACCGACGGTAGACCAACGTTACTTCGGCTCCGAGCCGCTTGGCTGTTCGGCAAGAGTCCATCGCGGTGTTGCCGCCACCTACAACCATGACGCGCCGACCGAGGTTGATGGGAGTGTCGGTGTCGGGATTGGCGGCGTCCATGAGGTTTACGCGGGTGAGGTATTCGTTCGAGGAGAGAATGTTGATGGCGTTCTCGCCAGGGATACCCATGAAGTTAGGCAGTCCAGCTCCGGAGGCTACGAAGATGCCGCGGAAGTTTTGTTCCTCGAGATCGTCTATCGATAGGGTTTTTCCAACGATGCAGTCGGTAACGAATTGCACGCCCATCTGTCTGAGATTATTGATCTCTACATCGACAATCTTGTTGGGTAGACGAAATTCGGGGATACCGTATTTCAATACACCGCCAATCTCGTGCAAGGCCTCGAATACAGTTACGTCATAGCCGTGCTTGGCCATGTCGCCTGCGAAACTCAGTCCAGCCGGTCCAGACCCTACTACGGCTACCTTAATGCCGTTAGCCGGAGCAAGTTTGGGAAGGGAGGTGTGGCCGCTCTCGCGTTCGTAGTCGGCTACAAACCGTTCCAAATAACCGATGGCCACAGCGGGTTCGTTCATCTTGAGATGCACACAACGACTTTCGCATTGTTTCTCCTGTGGACAAACACGACCACAGACGGCGGGCAATGCCGAGGTGTCTTTCAACACGCGAGCGGCGGCAAGAAACTGGCCGCGTTCGATGTTCTTAATGAATGAGGGGATGTTGATGCTCACCGGACAACCTTCCACACAAGTGGGTTTGGCGCAGTCTAAGCAACGCTTGGCTTCCATCAAGGCCAATTCCTTGGTGAGGCCTTTGTTCACTTCTTCCAAACGGGACGTGGCGCGATAGGCGGCATCGAGTTCAGGCATTTGCACGCGGAGAATGGCAGTGCGTTCTTTCGGCTTTGTCGTTGCACGCAGTTCCTTACGCCAGTCGGCATTGCGGTCGGTCAGCACGTCGATGGTGGCATCGGTGGGAACCACGTCCATCGTTATACAGAAGGTTTCCCGCTTAATTGTCTCCTCTATATGCTCTATGTGTGCGTTGTAACGTTCCAGTTCTTCGGCTTCTGCTTTCTTGAAAGTTCCCATTCGCTTGAACATTTCGTCCCAATCTACCAGGGATCCGTCAAACTCGGGACCGTCGATGCAGACGAACTTCGTCTTTCCACCGATGGTCAGACGACAGGCTCCGCACATTCCTGTTCCGTCTACCATGATGGTGTTGAGCGAAACATCGGTGGGAATGTCGTATTTCTGGGTGAGTTGGCAGCAGAATTTCATCATGATGGGTGGACCGATGGCGAAGACTCTGTCGATTGGTTCGCGGTTGATGAGCTTTTCGATACCCACGGTCACAACGCCTCTCTCGCCATACGAGCCGTCATCGGTCATGATGAGCGTTTCGTCGGAACTTTTGCGCACTTCGTCTTCCAGGATAATCAAGTCTTTCGACCGGCCGGCTAAGACTGAAAGCACACGGTTGCCCGCATTTTTCAATGCGCGAATGATGGGCAACATGGGAGCTACTCCTACACCACCACCTGCACAAATCACGGTTCCGAAGTTCTCGATGTGCGTGGCATTGCCTAACGGACCTACTATATCGGTTACGTATTCGCCCTCGCCGAGGTTGCAAAGCTTGTTGGAGGAGAGACCCACCTTTTGAACGACCAACGTGATGGTACCTTTCTTCGTGTCGGCATCAGCAATGGTGAGCGGCATGCGTTCGCCTTTCGCACCCACTCTCACAATTACAAAGTTGCCTGCCTTTCGGCTTTTTGCAATCAGTGGTGCTTCTATCTCAAAGAGAAACACTTTCTCCGAGAATTGTTCTTTTCGGATAATCTTATTCATAAGGTAGATGATAAAGGTTAGTTTTCATAATGTTTTCTGCAACTTCTGTCTGTTCAGAAGTTGTTATCGTCGAGCAAATCGAAGCCGCAGTAGGGAATGAGTACTTGAGGGACGCGGATTCCGTCGGGCGTTTGATTGTTCTCGATGATAGCCGCTACGATACGAGGCAGGGCGAGAGCCGATCCGTTGAGCGTGTGACAAAGTTCAATCTTTTTGTCTTCTGTGTGGCGGTAGCGACATTTCAGACGATTGGCTTGGTAACTATCGAAGTTGGAAACGGAAGAAACCTCGAGCCAGCGTTTCTGTGCGGCACTCCACACCTCAAAATCATAACAGATAGACGAGGTGAAGCTCATATCTCCGCCACAAAGCAGCAAAATGTGGTAGGGCAACTCGAGCTTTTGTAACAGGCCTTCCACATGTGTCAGCATCTCTTTGTGCGACTTCTGCGAGTGCTCGGGCTTGTCTATCCGCACAATCTCCACCTTATCAAACTGGTGCAAGCGATTCAAACCGCGCACATCCTTTCCATATGAACCCGCTTCGCGACGGAAACAAGCTGAGTAAGCACAGCGTTTGATAGGTAGATCTTTCTCGTCGAGAATCACATCGCGAAAAATGTTCGTTACCGGAACTTCTGCTGTAGGGATAAGATAGAGGTCATCTTGTTCGGCATGATACATCTGACCTTCTTTGTCGGGCAATTGTCCTGTGCCATATCCCGATGCCTGATTGACCACCAATGGCGGTTGTACCTCCAAATAGCCGCTTTTGCGTGCCTCGTCAAGGAAAAAAGCTTCCAGAGCCCGTTGCAGTCTGGCCATCTTACCTATATATATAGGGAACCCGGCACCCGTAATTTTCACACCAAGGTCGAAGTCAATCAAATTATATTTCTTGCACAAGTCCCAGTGACAGAGAGCGTCTTCGGGCAATTGGGGTATCGTTCCGCCCTCTTTCACCACCACATTGTCCGCCGCATCCTTACCTTCTGGCACCTCATCGGCAGGAATATTAGGGATGGTGCAAAGCAATGCCGTGAGTTCTCTTTCCGCTTCATCCATCTGTTGTTGCAAAACCTTGTCGTTTTCCTTATATCCGGCCACTGTTGCCTTCACATCCGCAGCCTCATCGGTTTTTCCTTCTTTCATTAACTGTCCTATTTGTTTTGAAAGAAGGTTGGCTTCCTGTTTATTCTTATCCAACTTCTGTTGTGCTTCTCGGCGACGTTTATCCGTCTCGAGCACCGTTGCAATCACTTTTTCGGCATCTTTGAAATGTTTTTTCTCCAAACCTTTAATTACGCGTTCGGTTTCCTCACTGATGAGTTTAAGTGTAAGCATATTTTTCTTTTTGTATTTTTATATTGTTGATTGTCGGCAAAGGAAAATCATTTCACTGCTTTGCCGTGATGAATTTCAATCTGAATTTTGAGGACATTCTCTTCATTTGGCGGAAGAATTGTCCGTCTTCATTGAGAGAGTGGTGTATTTAGGATTGCAAATCAGTTTGATACCACTCGTAAAGTCTTCTTACGCCATCGGCTATTTCCACCTTGTGCGTCCAACCTAATCGGTGAAGTTTCGACACATCAGTGAGTTTACGAGGTGTGCCATCAGGTTTCTTGGCATCAAAAACAATATCTCCTTGATAGTCGACAGTTGTTGCAATCAGGGCAGACAGGTCTCGAATGGATATTTCTTCGCCTGTTCCCACGTTGATATGACAGTTGCGTATCTCGCCGAGTTGAGGAATAGCACCTCCTCGTCCGTTGCTGCTATTACGGTCGAACCTTCCATTTACCGGTGCACCCTTCAAGACAGAGGAATATTCGCGAATGCCAATGATATCGCTAAAATTGGTGTTTAGCAAGATATGCACGCTGGCATCGGCCATATCCTCGCTCCAAAGAAACTCGCGAAGCGGATGTCCTGTTCCCCAGAGCGTCACCTTATGATCGCCGATACCATATTGGGCCAGTGTTTCAAGAATTGCTTTCTCATCGGCACCTCCGTCTATCTGCTCCACCGGACGTTTGTTCAAGTCTTTTCGAATAGCCTCCCATCGCCCTTCGTGGATGAGTTTCGAGAGATAAATCTTTCGCATCATGGCCGGCATTACATGACTGTTTTCCAGGTGAAAGTTATCATTGGGTCCATACAGATTGGTGGGCATCACGGCGATATAGTTCGTTCCATACTGCAGATTGTAGCTCTCACACATTTTCAGTCCGGAGATTTTGGCCAGTGCATACTCTTCATTGGTATATTCCAGCGGAGATGTGAGCAAGGCATCTTCCTTGATAGGCTGTTCGGCATTTTTTGGATAGATGCAGGTAGAACCGAGAAACAGCAGCTTTTTTACGCCATGTCTGAATGACTCGCTAATGACATTGCATTGCATCTGCATATTCAGCATGATAAAATCGGCCCTATACAGCGAATTGGCCATGATTCCTCCGACATGTGCTGCAGCCAAAACAACAGCTTCCGGCTGTTCTTTATCGAAAAAATCGCGCACTTGTGCTTGCTCGGTAAGGTCGAGTTCGCTATGGGTACGACCGATTAAGCGGTTATAACCACGGGTTTTCAAGTTGTTCCAAATGGCAGAACCAACCAGTCCACGGTGTCCGGCGATGTATATTTTAGTTTGTTTGTCGAGCATTTCTTTCACCTTTTATATATAAAGACACACAGAAATCCTATTCAGGCTGTTGTGCTTTGAGGAAAAGCTTCTGTACGAAAGTCATGTCGTGTGCCACCATTTTCTTGATCAACTCTTTGAAAGAAGTCTTGGTAGGATTCCATCCCAACAACGTTTTCGCCTTTCTGGGGTCGCCCAAGAGTTGGTCTACCTCGCAGGGACGGAAATACTTCGGGTCTACCTCTACCAATACCCTGCCTGTAGCCACGTCGATTCCCTTTTCATCGAGGCCTTTTCCTTCCCAGCGCAGTTCGATACCAGCCTCTTTGAAAGCCAAATCGCAGAACTCCCTCACAGTGTGCATCTCTCCGGTAGCAATCACAAAGTCTTCAGGGTGCTTTTGTTGCAGCATCAACCACATGCATTCCACATAATCTTTGGCGTAACCCCAGTCGCGTTTTGCGTCCAAGTTGCCTAAATAGAGTTTGTCTTGAAAACCCTGTTTGATGCGACAAGCTGCCAAGGTAATCTTGCGTGTGACGAATGTTTCGCCTCGACGTTCGCTCTCATGGTTGAACAAAATGCCATTGCAACAAAACATATCGTAGCTCTCACGATAGTTTTTGACAATCCAAAACCCATAGAGTTTGGCTACCGAGTAGGGAGAACGGGGATAGAACGGGGTGGTTTCCTTCTGTGGAACCTCCTGAACCTTTCCGTATAGCTCGGAGGTCGAAGCCTGATAGATGCGGCATTCTTTCTCCAATCCGCAGATACGGACAGCCTCCAGTAAGCGCAGAACGCCGGTCGCATCGACATCGGCAGTGTATTCCGGCACCTCGAACGACACTTTTACGTGGCTCTGTGCAGCAAGATTATAGATTTCGGTGGGGCGAACCTCGCCGATGATGCGGATAAGGGAAGAAGAATCGGTCATGTCTGCCCAATGTAGGTTGATGGGGCGTTGTTTCTTCATATCTCTCACCCATTCGTCGAGATATAAATGTTCTATTCTTCCCGTATTGAAAGACGACGACCTGCGAAGCAAGCCATGCACGTCGTATCCTTTTTCGTTTAAAAATTCTGCCAGATAGCTGCCGTCTTGACCGGTGATACCTGTGATGAGTGCAACTTTTCTTTCCATTTTATGTTTCACTGAATTGTTTGATTCTCTGTTCCTCACTTCGTTTGCAAATCAGCAGAACGCCATCCTGCTCGGCCACGATACAGTCTTCGAGGCCTTGAACGACCACCTTTTGCTCTTGGGTGGTGTGTACAATGCAATTGTGCGAGTCATAGAGATGGATGTTCTTTCCGATGCAGGCATTGCCATACAAGTCGTGTTGGGTTTGTGTCCAGAGGCTTCCCCATGTTCCGAGGTCGCTCCAACCGAACTCGGCCGGACAGACAAAGATTTCCTCGGCCTTCTCCATAATGGCATAGTCTACCGAGATATTCTCGCATTCGGGATAGGCCGCGTCAATCTTTTCCTGTTCTTGCGGAGTTCCATAGTCGTCCATCAAGCTCTCGAAAATCTTACTGATGGCCGGTTGATATACCCTAAAAGCATTGACAATGGTATGAACACTCCAAATAAAAATGCCCGAATTCCAAAAATAATTATTCCTGCTGATATACTCTGTCGCTGTTTTCAGATCGGGTTTTTCCTTAAACGAGTCTACCCGAAATATCTCTCGGTTTCTGGCCGAATTGAAACTGAGATCAGCCTGTATGTAACCGTATCCTGTTTCGGGGCGAGTGGGTTTCATTCCCAAAGTGAGTATCGCGTCAGTCTCACCCGTGAACTGAAGACACGAGGTTACCACCCGTGTAAACTCTGGCACATGGGTGACGATATGGTCGCTGGGCGTCACGATAACGTTGGCAGATGGGCACTCTTTCTTGATTCTCCAGCTCACATAGGCAATGCACGGAGCAGTGTTTCGTCTGCAAGGCTCTAAAAGAATGTGGCTCCGGTCTACCTGGGGTAGCTGTTCTTCCACCAAGCGGAGGTATCTTTTATTGGTAACCACCCAGATATTGGAGGGCAGACAGATTTCTGCAAAACGGTCGAAGGTGAGTTGCAGCAAAGAGCGACCTGTGCCCAGTACGTCGATAAATTGCTTGGGTCTTTCCTCGGTGCTCATCGGCCAGAATCTGCTACCTACGCCACCGGCCATGATTACTAAATGATTCAACTTGTTCATACTCATAAGTCTTTATCGATTGCCACTCGAAATATCTTGCACGCCAACCAACCGAACAGCTCTCTTGAAGAGGTTTCTCTTTGTCTGGCTTTTCCCACTGCGTTCCCATCTCTTAGCTTTTGCACTCCATTTTCTTAGCTTTTGGCGTGTCATCTCTTAGCTTTTGAAGGTCAAAAGCTAAGGTTTTGAAAAGCATCTTCTGAAGTCCTTGGCTTTCAGCGGTTGATCTTTCTTCGTGAGAAGGCTGTTTGTTCGAGTTGTTAGGGCATGCCGAATGGCAACTCTAAAGGCAAAGTTACGGCTTTTTTTTGATGCTGCGCTGATTTGGAACATTTATTTTACGATGTGGGAAATAAACCGCTGTGTTAACGTTATTTAGATGATTTGCAGGGCTCGAAATTTGATTTTCTCCTTATTTTTAATTACCTTTGCAAGGTTTTTCAGCATATTCCAGGCTATATATTTGATAGCCAAACATTTAGATTGTTAAGGTAAAAAAGATGAGGCAATTAAAAATTCAGAAGAGTATTACCAATCGCTCGAGCGAAGCTTTGGATAAATATCTCGTAGAGATTGGTAGAGCACCATTGATTTCCATCGACGAGGAAATAGAATTAGCCCAAAAAATAAAGAAAGGAGGACCTGAGGGAGAGAAAGCGAAAGACAAGTTGGTTACAGCGAATTTGCGTTTTGTCGTTTCGGTGGCCAAGCAATACCAACACCAGGGACTAACGCTTACCGATCTGATTGACGAAGGAAACATCGGTTTGATTAAAGCTGCACAGAAGTTTGACGAGACCCGCGGTTTCAAATTCATCTCGTATGCCGTGTGGTGGATTAGACAAAGCATCCTGCAAGCAATTGCCGAACAAAGCCGAATCGTGCGTCTGCCGCTCAATCAGGTGGGATCTTTAAATAAAATCAATCACGAAATCAACCGCTTCGAACAGGAAAATCAACGCCATCCCTCGGTTTCGGAATTGTCGGAAGCAACGAATTTGGATGAAGAAAAGATCGGTCAGAGCCTCATGGCTGACGGACATCACGTGAGCATCGATGCGCCGTTTCAAGACGGAGAAGACAATTGCATGCTCGATGTCATGGCGTCGGGCGATGATAGTCGTACGGATAAGCAGGCGGATCATGAATCGATGGCACTCGAACTCAATTCGGTGCTGGCAAAGGTGCTGAAAGATCGCGAGATAACCATTATCCGAGAGTGTTTCGGAATTGGTTGTCATGAGAAAGGTCTTGAGGAGATTGGCGACCGATTAGGCCTCACTCGCGAACGGGTGCGGCAGATTCGTGAGAAGAGTATTGCCAAATTGCGCGACAGTGGCAATGCCAAAATCTTGATGAAATATCTCGGATAAAATTGAAGTGATAGGCAAAAAGGGCAGGAGACATCGATGTTTCCTGCCCTTTTTCTGTTTTTCTGCGGATTGTTTGCTCGTCTGGCCGATGGGGCAAGGCGTTGTTCCGGTTAGCGTTTCACCATCAGATAGACCATCACCGGCGCGCCGATGAGAGGTGTTACGGCGTTGAGTGGAATGATGCCTTGGCTTCCTGGAAGATAGCAAAGCAAGGAACAGAGGAGAGCAATGGCCGAACCCAGGAGTAGAGTGGTGGGGAGCAGACGGCGATGATTCTCTGTTTGGATGAAGAGTCGGGCCAAATGGGGCACAGCCAGTCCGATAAAAGCTATCGGACCGCAAAAGGCTGTCGTTACGGCTGTGAGAAGACCGGTGACAGATAGCAGCAGATGGCGCGTGTGCTGGATGTGGAAGCCCAGACTTTCGGCATACTGCTCGCCCAGAAGAAGGGCATTCAAGGGTTTGACGAGTAGCAAAGAGGCCAGCAATCCCAGGATGACAATGCCCGCAAACAGGGGCATACGGGCAAGAGAAACGCCTCCGAAGTTGCCCATCCCCCAAATCAAATAGGACTTAACGCCCTCTTCGGTGGCGAAAAAGTTGAGCAGAGAGATGGCCGATGAGGCCAGATAGCCTATCATTAAACCCACGATGAGCAACGAAACACTGTTGCGAACACGCGTAGAGAAGCCCAATAGGATGAGCGTAACGAGCATCGCACCGGCAAAAGCTGCGAGAAGAATGGCTGCAAAGCCGCTGATGGTGAAAGAATCGATGGAAAGACTTCCGCCGAAAAGCAGCATTACAAGGGCCGCACCAAGGGCCGCACCGCTGTTGATGCCAAAGATGGCCGGACCGGCAAGAGGATTATGAAAGGCTGTTTGTAACATCAAACCGCTCACAGCCAAAGCCGCACCGCAGAGAAGAGCCGTCAGAGCTTGTGGAAGTCGAGACTCGAGCACGATGAATCGCCAACTCTCGTGCCTCGCAGGCTGTCCTAAGAGGATGTCAAAGACGTCGGTTAGAGGAATACTGACGGTGCCGATAGCCAGATGAAGCACAAAAAGAAGAAGGATGAAGAGGAGAAGAAACAGTTGTTTGGTCATCGTTGGAGGGGCGAGAAATAGCGAAGATTTCCTAAAAAAGTTCGTTCTTCGGGGTGTAAAATCAAGAGATAGTCGCGCAGAAGAAGGTCAGGGCGGAAGGGTGTTTCCTCGAAAAAGGGAACAACCGAGGCATTGCAGCCAAACACTTGTTTGTTTTTAAAAGCTTTCAGGGCGGCATATCCATGATATTCGGCCAGCAAATCGGCGTAGGTGAACGGAGTTGTTGAGTTGTATTTGATCATCCAGAAGTCAGCCTCGCCTCCTTTTTCAAGTACGCTTTCAAAGGGTAGGGATAGACTTCCGCTGTGATGGTCGTCCGCGAAAGGGTAGGCGGCATGCGCATCACGCAGCATTCTTCCCACCGTGCTCCTTCCTCCCGGTACATACCAGGTGCTACCTGTCTTTCGTTCGGTGAGCACAGAGGGTGCATATCGGGTTTTCGAGGCTCTTGATTTGAAATAAAGATAGCGTGCTTCCACCACCTTGAAAAGCGAATCGGCCTGATCTTCACACCCGAAAAGCAAACCGTAGAACTTCATCCATTCAGCTCGCCCCAACGGCGAGGTCTCCATATAGTCGGCACACTCGATGATGGGAATCCCCGTTTTCTCCAACGTGCCATATCCACCGCTGTTTTCAAACGGCGAGAGCAATAGGGCATCGGCCTGCAAACTCACTATCTTCTCCACATCCGGAGCCATCGCATCGCCGCAGTCGACGAGGTTTCCTTTGTTCACTCTCCGTTTGAGCTCCGGCAGAAGCATATACTTCAAATCGCATACACCTGCTATTCTGTTTTGCACGCCCAGCATTTGAAGTAGCGCAGCATGTGCCGTGGTGAACACAACCGCCCGATGCACTGTGCGAGAAATCAGTGTCCCCTTGGGCAAAGCTCCACGGTAGGCCGAATCGCCTTGATGGAGCAGAATGTAACGATGCAGAAGGCGATGTGCTTTCCAAGGATTTTTGAGTTCAACAAGGGTGAAATGCCGATATTTGACGATACAAAGATTCTCGGCATACTTCATAGGCAAGGTATCTCCACCTTGCAGATTTTCTCCCGTTTTCCTACCCGTGCAGGCCACAATCAGGAGAAAAAGACCGAATAAACAGGCTATCTTTCTCATAATCACGGGCAAAGTTACGAAAAAATGCACGCCGTAGACTTGCCTTTCTGCCCGAAAGCGTAAAAAACAAAGGGCACAGAAGCCTTGTCATCCACTTTTACGTACCTTTGCAGATAAATATTGAAGACATGCAAAATCAATTTTCAAGAACCCGAATGTTGCTCGGAACCTCGGCGATGAAGGCCCTGGAAAGGGCACGTGTAGCTGTGTTCGGTATGGGTGGCGTTGGTGGATATGCCGTGGAAGTGCTGGCTCGGAGTGGTATAGGAACGCTGGAAATCTTCGACGACGACCGTGTTTGCCCCACCAACATCAATCGGCAACTCTACGCTTTGCTCTCTACCGTGGGCAGACACAAGGTAGATGTAGCCGAAGAACGCATCCGCGACATTAACAGCAGTTGCCAAGTGCACAAGCATCGAATGTTTTACATGCCGCAAAATGCAGACGAGGTAGACCTTTCACAGTTTGATTACGTGGTAGATTGTATCGATACGGTCACGGCTAAACTTGAACTCATCCGGCGATGTCACCACCTGCGCGTGCCACTCATTTCGTGTATGGGGGCAGCCTATAAACTCGACGCAACGGCTTTTAGAGTGGCCGACATCTACCAAACCAAGATAGACCCACTGGCAAAGGTGATACGAAAGAAGCTGCGCAAGATGGATATCCATCGTCTGAAAGTGGTTTACAGCGAAGAAGAACCCCTGTTGCCGGTGGAAACCGAGACAAACGTCTCTTCTGCTTCTGCTATCGGTCTGGATGACGTGACACAACAACCCACCGAGCGTCGCAAAATGCCGGCCAGCAACGCCTTTGTGCCGGCCGCTGCGGGCATTATCGTGGGAGCCGAGGTGGTGAAAGATCTCATCAAGATAGCGCAGAACCAGGCCGAGGAAGGAAAGACCCCAACCGAAAGAGGCCATGAAGAGAACCTATGCAATCGGCATTTCCAAGGAGAAAGTGGCCTTAGCCCTGAAAAAAGAGAGGAAAACATTTGGGCTAAATGAAAAAAAACGATACCTTTGCACAGCATTTGCAAACAATGTGCTGTTTGAAAGTAAAATAAAGGAAGTTTGGGTGAGTGGCTGAAACCACCAGTTTGCTAAACTGACGTACGGGTTACCGTACCGGGGGTTCGAATCCCCCAGCTTCCGCAAACTCCACATCAAGACTTTCATGATGAGGTGAACAGCATATTCAAATGCACAAAGAAACGCTGTAGAGCCAAAGCTCTACAGCGTTTCTTCATACTCTTAACCTAAAGGAGAATATCCTTTAAAGAGACAGGGCGAGGCTCTACGGCTTCGGCGTTTTCGGTTTTTTGTTCATTTCTCTTCGTTTGGGATTGTCTATCTCTACCTCAATTTTGCCAAGGGCTTTGCGAATGGGGTCTTTCCACGATACGATGATGCGGGGCCGCTTCAGCGAGAGAGCGGTAACATCTGTCTCTTTGGCTTCCATCTTCGAGGGGATGGTGGTGCGTAAAGAGAAGATGTCGCCCAGATCGAGCGAACCGCCGAGGGTCACCACCTCGATGATGATGTTGCGCAGGGTGATGAGTACGTTGCGCACATCGCCTTCGCTCAACGAGGTTTCGCGCACAATGCGGCTAATCAACCAGTCTACACCAAACTTTGTAGGAGCTTTGGGCACGGCACTGTAGGCCTTTTGGCCTTTGCGAGGTCCTATACGCAGGACGCTCTCGATGACTTTGAAAGTAATCATACGGTTTAAATTTTAGTTATTAAATAGGGAGTGCGCACAGCTGTGCGCTACTCCGTTTGTGATATGGGTCTATGATGTTCTTGGCAACGCCTATAAGAAGTTCTCCACCTTTCCTATAAGGAATCCTCGACCTTTGATATAAGGAGTCCTCGACCTTTCCTTATATCAATCCTCGACAGTTCCTTATATAAAAGGTTTTGAACTTGTGTTGCCATCTTGTTGCATCTTTGTTATTTATACTTCACGAATGGGCGGACGAGCTGACTTGTTAATTTGGTATTCCAATTTCCCCAAAACATACCAAAGTTTAGTATGCTGACATAGCCTGCACGGTTTCCATTGTATTCTGTGCTCGACCAGTATGCATCACTATTAAAAATAGCAGTGCCGCCTACTTGGGTAAAAGCTATATTGGCTAAACTACCATACCAATTGTAAGTTTGACCGGCGTATAGTACTGTTGCCTTATCTCCAAAGCCTAAGGGGAGAATCCATCTAAAATCGCTATACGATGGTAAATACCATTGTATAGCAGGTGTGCCTGTATAAGTTACGTCGGGACTATAATGAGCTGCAGCATAGAATGGGTAGAAGTCTGAGTTGTTTCCTTTTACTTTATCTCCTACAACAGCAGTGGTAGTATATCCCGCATTCCAGGTTTCATCAATACCGCTGGTTTCATGAGCGTTTAAGGCATCGGTTAGATTAGTTACAGATTGCATATTGACTTTTGTAAAATGATATAAGCTGTTGCACCACTGCATTGTTGCTCCTCCATTGGCGTTCTTTAATGCCACAGCCATTCCTTTGCTTTGGCTTAACACCACGGCGATGGGCACTTTGGGAGTGGCGAGCACAGTGCCTTGCTTGTCGACATAGCGTTTCGTTTTGCCATCGCTAGCGCGCAGGGCCGTGTATTGGGTGGAGTTAAGGAAGTCGGTGGTGCCGTCGCTCATCAAGTAGAGAAAGTTGTATTTGAGGTTAATGTTCACCAAATACGACTCGTTGATGTCCATGACGTGGGCTGAATGAATGTTGGGGTCGACAAGACTGATGAGGTTGACGCTGGCACCGGCCATGTTCATCTTGTAGATCTGTCCGCCGGTGAACTTGAGTTTAAAACCTTCCATGTCGGTACCGGGCACGAAGTAGAGATATTCGTTACTCTGGGTGGTGTAGGTACCGTCGGCGTTAGGAGTGGTAGCACTGGCAGGGAAAGTGAGGGGTTCGTTAAGAGGATTCAGTTCGCCATCAGTCAACTTATCACCACTGTAGGGTAGTTCAAAGGTGCAATCCTCAGGCAGCAAATTGGAGTTGTAGGCTTGTATGCTGGCTGTGGTGGAGGCTTGAATGGGCATCCAAGCGGTGAACTTAATGCGCATGCGACAGCCCACATGGCTCATTTGGAAATCGACATACTGTGGGTCGGGTGTGGCGGTTACAGTATAATCGGTTCGGGCCAGCAAGGCCTTTTCGGCGTTGTCACGGGTAAGCTTCAATCCAATCGTGCCCATGGGGGTGGTGACTTTGGTCATACGATTATTGTGCAACATGAAGATGTAAGGGCCTGGTGCCAGGCGCAAATGCATGTTTGGAGTGAATTTGCCATCTTTCAATGTGCCGGTAATCTCCCCTTTCAGCGTGTAGGTGGGAAAAGAGCCTTGAAATACGAGCATCGTATAGTCGTCGTTCTCCAATGCGCGGGTGGCGGCTATGGAGCGGGTAGCCCTGGCAGGGTCGCGTTGCACGGTTACCTCGGCCAGCAGGTTGTTGCCCAGGTCGATGGTTTTGCGACTGATGGTGTCGGAAGTTGGCGTGGTGCGTGTTCCGGCATATTCTTTTTCAGTATTGAAATCTTTGAAGTTTACCTTGAACTCAATACCTTGCGTAATATCCACTTTGCCTTTATCGCCATCCTCGGGCTTTACGTTATCATTGTTGCTGCAAGCTGCCAGCATGGCTAACAGTGCGAAGGATAAAATCATCTTTGTCTTCATTGTGTCTGTCTCTCTTTTACGTTTAATAATTTTCTTCTTCTCCATCGTCTTCCCACAAACCCTTTTTGGAGGGTGCTACGTTGCTCTCATCGCCAAAGAAGACGGAACCGCCCTCATGGTTCTTTTCATCCCACGGGTCGGTGGTCGAGGGGTTGCCGCCATTGGGACGAACGGAGACGCAGATAAAACTCTCACTTTCCGTTTGAATAACCTCACATTGCGGTGCTGTGTAAGGTTGATTCTTGAATTGCTTTCTGTTCATAATTCTCTAATATTTAATTGATGAAACTTCGGTGTAAGTTCCCTTTCCGACACTTGGCGAAAGAGTACGAAAAGAGAAGCAAAGGGAACTCCGTGGAGCCCTTTGCTAATAGGGGTTGCGCTCACTTCGCGCGCGCGTAGAGAAAAGCTAAAAAATCTTACACTACAATAGGTGCGAACATTGTGTGTGTGTGTGTGTGTGTGTGTGTGTGTGTGTGTGTGTGTGTGTGTAAGGTAGTCATTTTCTCGAAGACTACCAAAGGACAGGCGTTAAAAGATGCAGAAAAGTTTACGCCTTTCTGCCCTCTTGTTATACCTTTATATATATGCACACTTTCCATCTGTTGTTTTTGCTCTTCTGTTAAAAAGACGGCGGCAAAGGTAACACAATCTTTTGGAAAGGCCAAAGAAAGGGAAGACAAATAGGTGTATATTTCGGATTTATCTCGGTTGAATTGGCATAGAGAGGGGAGCAGAATCAAAGTCGTAGCCAGTTGGAAAGGATGGTGTGTCCGTCTTTGGTGAGCACACTCTCGGGGTGAAACTGAATGCCATGGAGATGGTACTTTTGATGGCGCAGAGCCATAATATGTCCTTCGTCGCTGATAGCAGTAATTTCGAGAGCGTCGGGAAAATCGGCGCGATCTACCACCCAACTGTGATACCGCCCCATCGTGATTTTTGCGGGTAGGCCTGCGAAGATGGGGTCGTTACCGAGCTGTGTACCCATGGTAGCCACACCGTGATAAACCTCTTCGAGACGGGTGAGTTTTGCTCCAAATGCTTCGCCTATCGCCTGATGTCCGAGGCAAACGCCAAGAATGGGCTTACGGTCCGCATAAGTCCGAATGACATCGAGGAGGAGACCCGCTTCCGAGGGAATGCCGGGGCCGGGACTGAGAATGATGTTGTCGAAAGACTTGAGTGCGTTGAGCGAGAATTCGTCGTTGTGTAGGATGGTCACGTCTGCGCCGAGTTCTCTTACAAGATGTGCCAGGTTGTAGGTGAAAGAGTCGTAACTATCGATGATGACGGTGCGCATATCAAGCAGATCTTTTGTCAGAACATTAGGATAGCTTTCCCACTTCGGCAATGAATTGGCGCAAGCGTTCCACATCTTTTACTCCGGGTGAAGTTTCAAAACAGTGATTGAGGTTGATTCCCTCGAAATGAGGATGAGAAAACTGCTTGAGTCCTTCGAGAGAGTCGGGACCGATGTCGCCGCTGAGCAGAAAGGGAATCTCGCCGTGATAGGCCTCGAGCAGATTCCAGTTCTTCTGTCCGCATAGCATGTCGAAAAGAAAAAGATCTACCGCTCCGGTATATTCCTCGCAGCGCAGCAGATCGTCTGCATTGTTGACGGCGATGGTTTTGATGAGCTGAATACCCGGTTGGATATCAGGATGAAGCGTACTACGCAGATTGCGGCACGCCACGGCCGACTCGTTCCCGTCCAATTGGACATAGTCGAGAGCGTAATTGTAAACGCGGGTAACAATATTTTGGGGCATATCGTCTACAAACACCCCGACCCGTTTGATGCGACTCGGAAAAACTTTCTCTGCCTGTCCGCGAGCCCGTTTGAATTGCTCTTCGCTATAGTCGGGGATGATGCCCGCCCGCGATGAAATCATTTTTACATAGCGTTCGTTTTGCGGATGAAATACAAATCCCATCAAATGGATGTCCAACTGAGACACTGCGCAGATATTTTCGGTATCGCGCATGCCGCATACTTTGATCTTCATGCTTTTTATAATTGAGAATAAGGAGAAAAAGTTTACCGCTTTGATTGAGCGAGAAACATCTCGGCGCGTTGTAAATCTTCGGGCGTGTCAATGCCTACGGTTTCAATATCGGTTTGTCCCACCTTGATGCGGAATCCGTTTTGCAGCCAGCGCAGTTGTTCGAGGCTTTCTGCCTGTTCGAGCGACGACTGCGGCAGACGAGTAATTGCCGAGAGAATTTCGCGGCGATAGGCATAGATGCCCAAGTGTTTGAGAAAAGGATAAGCCCGGAGCCAATCCTTCCGTTCTTCTCCGCGAACAAAGGGTATCACCGACCGAGAGAAATAAAGAGCTTCTCCTCGATTGTCGACCACGATTTTGGGCGAATTGGGATTCTCCATCTCCTCCATCGTCTTGAACGGAATGCCCAACGTTGCAATCTGAGTGTTCTCGTCGTCGAAGCATGCACAGACCGAATCAATCTGTCGCCGTTGGATAAACGGTTCGTCACCTTGAATATTCACCACAACCTCGAAGTCGCCGCCGATTTTCTCCACCGCCTCGCAGATGCGGTCAGTTCCACTCTTATGGTGAGGAGAAGTCATCACGGCTTGTCCGCCGAATTCCACAACCTTTCGATAGATACGCTCATCGTCCGTTGCCACAAAAGTTGCGTCCAAAACCTGCGCTACCTTTTCATAGACATGTTGAACGACAGGCTTACCGCCAAGCAGAGCGAGCGGCTTGCCCGGAAAGCGAGAAGAACCGTAACGAGCTGGAATAATACCGATAAATTTCATTTCTAAATACATGAATATGATAAAACAGATTTACAGCACAGCCGAGAACGTAAACATTCCAGGGAACGCCTCTTTCAATTCTCCCGGGCATTCCTCGAAGATGCCGAAGAGCGCACTACCGCTACCGCTGAGTTGTGCATAGCGTGCCCCCAGCCGATAGAGGCTCCGTTTGATATCAGAGAGTTTGGGATGCAGTTGAAAGACCGACGACTCGAAATCGTTTCTGAGTTCGTCGGTCCATCGGTCGATAGGCTCGCATACAATCTCTCGGCAGCACTTTTCCGGTTGAGCGGGAACAACATGCGCGAACGCCTCGCGGGTAGAAATGGCCACAGCCGGTTTCACGATGGCTACGTAACGACCCCTTAAGTGCTTCTGAAGTTCGTCTACAGCCGAAAGCCGCTCGCCAATTCCCGTAGCAAAAGCAGGTTCTGAGGTAATGAAGAAGGCACAGTCGGCCCCCAATCGAGCGGCATATCCTTCCATTTCTTCAACACTGAGATGCAAATCGAAGCCCTCGTTGAGCAGCCGAATCATCGTCGCCGCATCGCTCGATCCGCCTCCGAGTCCCGCCTGCGAGGGAATTCGTTTGCAGAGATGCACATGAACACGCGGCAGATCAAAGTCCTCTGCCAGCAACCGATACGCCCGGCATACCAGATTCTCGTCTTTGCGTCCGTCGATACGACTGCCCGTTATTTTCAAGTCGCACGGATCGTCTGAGGGGAACCGTTCGTCCATTTGCGTCACCTCCAGTGCATCGGCGAGCGGAATCGGGTAGAACACCGTCTCCAAATTGTGGTAACCATCCTCTCGTCGCGCCACGATATTGAGTCCGAGATTGATTTTAGCACAAGGGAATGCAATCATTGTTTGTCTTATTTGTTCGTCTGCAAAGGTAGTGTTTTTTAACCGGCCCCTGGCTTCCTTTGCGGTTGAAATCCCAAAAGATTTGCTAATTTTGCACTCCGAAAACAAGGAAAAATGGCAGAAACAAACAATTCCAACAAGCGCGCCCGGAAGTCGCCCCCCGTAGACAATACCTACGGACATCTTCCGCCCCAGGCACTTGATTTAGAGAAAGTCGTCCTCGGTGCCCTCATGATCGACAAAGACGCCTTCTCCGTCGTCAGCGAGCTCCTCCGTCCCGAGACCTTCTACGAGCCGCGTCATCAGAAGATCTACACCTCCATCCGCACCCTCAACATGGACGAGAAGCCCGTCGACATCATGACCGTCACCGAGCAGCTCAAACGCGACGGCACCCTCGACGAAGTGGGTGGTGCGCCCTACGTCGTCGAGCTCAGTGCGCACGTCGCCTCTTCGGCCCACATCGAATACCACGCCACCATCTTGGCCCAGAAATTCCTTGCCCGCCAGCTCATCACCTTTGCCAGCACCGTCGAGACGAAAGCCTTCGACGAGAGCATCGATGTCGAAGAACTTATGCAGGAGGCCGAAGGAGCCCTTTTCGAGCTCTCGCAGAAAAACATGCGACAGGATTTTACCCAGATCGACCCCGTCATCAAGCAAGCCATCGACATTCTTCAAAAGGCCTCTGCCAACAGCAGCGGCATGACCGGCGTGCCTACCGGCTACACCAAGCTCGACGAAATCACCTCCGGATGGCAGCCCTCCGACCTCATCATCATCGCCGGTCGCCCTGCCATGGGAAAAACCTCCTTTGCCTTGAGCCTGGCCAAGAATATTGCCATTGATGCGCAGGTGCCCATCGGATTCTTCTCACTCGAAATGAACAACGTCCAGCTCGTCAACCGTCTGATCTCGAATGTCTGCGAGATTGTGGGCAGCAAGATTCTCAACGGACAGCTTACGCCCGACGAGTGGGACCGCCTCGACAAACGCCTCCGCCATCTTCAGGGCGCACAGGTCTACATCGACGACACCCCCGGTCTTTCCGTCTTCGAACTCCGCACCAAAGCCCGTCGACTCGTTCGCGAGAAGAACGTCGGCGTCATCATGATCGACTATCTTCAGCTCATGAACGCCAACGGCATGAAATTCGGTAGCCGACAAGAGGAAGTGTCCACCATCAGTCGCTCTCTGAAGGGACTGGCTAAGGAGCTCAACATCCCCATCATCGCCCTCTCGCAGTTGAGCCGAAATGTCGAAAACCGCGAGGGGATCGAAGGCAAGCGCCCCCAGCTTAGCGACCTACGCGAGTCGGGAGCCATCGAGCAAGATGCCGACATGGTGCTCTTCGTCCACCGCCCTGAATACTACCACATCTATGAAGACGAGAAAGGCAACGACCTTCACGGAATGGCCCAAATCATCATTGCCAAGCACCGTAAGGGAGCCACCGGCGACGTCCTTCTCACCTTCCGCGGTCAATACACCCGTTTCGAAAACCCAGGACAGTATTCCATCTCCGCGCCGCCCATGCCCGACGACGGAAGCGGTCTCATCCAGTCTCGTATGAACCTCGACGATCCCGCCTTCCCGCCTCCTCCCATGGGCGATGTACCTTTTTAGGTGGAGAGTAGCCCCCAGAAGTTAGGGAGCTGTCCTACTCGTCAACGGTGTTAGTTGATAAGTTAACAAGTTGACGAGTTGACAAGGAAGTTACCCTCCTGCCAACTCGTCAATCAAAAAGCAAATCTACTTGTCAACGGTGTTAGTTGATAAGTTAACAAGTTGACGAGTTGACGAGGAAGTTACTTTCCTGCCAACTCGTCAATCAAAAAGCAAATCAACTCGTTAACTTGTCAACTCGTCAGCCCACCCACGGCGCGAGCGTTCCGTCGGCGCGTAGTTTGCCCCAGGTCCATACCTTGGTACGCTGGTCGTAGAACTTAAAGCGGCGATCTTTGCCCGAGCCCTTCACCTCGCCGGTAAAGGAGAGCGAGCCGGGAGCCGAACCGATTTCGCGCTCGAAGGCCGGAATGAGCGGAATGAGCATGGCCTCGATGCCGGCTATTTTCCTGTCGTGCGCCGCTTTGTTGAGCGTGGCGCGCTGGGAGAGCAGCGTGTGGCGATTGTCGACGAGTTGGTTGTAGCGATTGATGAGTTCGGAGACGTCGGCCGAGGGTTCGAGATCGTCGAGCGAATCCATCCGCCGCACGATGGCATTGACGGCCGCATCCGTGGCGGCGCGACGGGCCTTGAGGTCGATCGTGTTGGTGGATTTCGCCCCCGAGAACCGACCGCGAAACAGACCATCGAAGGCGGCATTCGTATCTTCCAGTCGCTTAGCAATGGCCGTAGCTCCCAGCGCGACGAGGGCCGAAGCCGCATCGGCGGGTTTGAGATCGGCCAGCAGATTTTTCAGCGCACCCGTCTCCGAATCGTAGTCGGCGGTGAGCACGCCGGGATAGCGCGAGAGAATCTCCCGCAGTTTCTTAGCGGCCTCTTTCGTGGCACTTTCTTCGGCCAGCAGCCCCATTTCGATGGCCAACTGCAGGGATCGATAAGCCCGGTCGCGCTCGGCGTCGCGCAGCCGCAGCTCTTCGGTAGCCGGATCGATGCGCGGCGGATTGAGTGCCTCGTCCTCGTGTCGAATGGCCTCTTCGAGCGGTTTGAAGAGCAATTTCATCTTTTCCAGATTCGCCTCCTTGGCCATTTCCAGCACGTGAATGGCAAACTAATAGTGCTCCATGTTGCGGAGCCTGTCTTTTCTGATCGTTTTCATTTCCATGATTTGTGATTTTAATAAGATTGATATAAAAAAATGGCTTCGGCAGGTACCGAAGCGTTGTTTTTCGGCTTTTTCGTCTTTCGGCACCTGCCGAAAGCTTGTTTTTTCTATTTCCGAGGTTTCGGCGGGTGCCGAAACGTTGTTTTTCTCATTTTTAAGTCTTCGGCAGGTGCCGAAAGCCCATTTTTCTCATTTTTGAGCTTTCGGCACCTGCCGAAGGGTTATTTTTCAGAATTTCTACTCTTCTGCAGGTATAGAAGACTCATTTTCTTTTCCCCATTGCTCATTTGGATTGCGGACGAACATGGGGTTAGAAATGTACAAAAGCAAACACTGTAAAATATGCACCAAGTGATAGGCCTTTCCCTGCAAAGTTGTCGGCATAGAGTTGTTCGGGGGGATAGTAATTCACCGCATTCTGAGAATCAGTCTCCGTACTTGTCCATGAGCAACTTGGATTATCGTGACTGGTAAATGCTGGCGCGCCAACTGCTGTAAATGCAGCATCGATGGTAGCCATCGTTGTTAAGTCAATTACATGATCTCCCCAGTTTGCAGGCAAGGATAAGGAGCTTCCAAATACATTTCTAAACTTCATCACCTCACCATAGGCCGGTAAATACCATTTGCGACCGACCATTGAACCTGATACTGTGATACCTTTTGCAGCGAGCTGATCACCCCAGTGTCCGGCTTCATAGAAAGCAGGATAGTCGAGACTGTTTCCCTTAATGGTGCCGTCAAGGCTTCCAGCTGCTTCCCAGGTGTATTTATAACCGTCCATATCAGTAATAGCAGCAGCATAAGTGGAGAACAAGGTACTATTGGCTTGTGTAGTTGTAGCTCTTCTATCCCAAAGGAATTTCTTATCACGCCATATATGACTGTAGGTGTCGTATTCTTTCGAACAATCCAATGCGATGGCTGTACCATCTTTGGTGGATGTCTTTTCTTCTAAGACAAGCCCGATGGCTATGCGCGAACCTTTTTCGGCCAATGTACCGGTAGTACCATCGCTGAAAAGATAGCGTGCGGGGAAAACTACATTGATAACATCAGGAGCCAGCTTTTTGTTTTTACTTTCATTAAAGTTGATTGTGGTATAGTGGACAGTTGCTGTGCCCGGAAAGTGGGTTACGGGATGAATCACTGTGTATTCTATATCGAATGTGCCGTAATTGCCGGGAGGTAACACGATGGTGGCAGAGTTATCGCCTAGTGAGGATGTAGCGGCAAGAGGAAAACCTGTGCCATCAGCCCCTTTGATGTTAAGTGTTATGCTGTTAGAGGGTGATTGGGGAGCAGTGGCAATGTCAAGACCGCTATCGCCGAAACCGAATGTTCCAGCCAAAGGCTTGTCGGCAGTGATCTTGATTTTGGTGAGCTTGCCTCCTACTAGTTTACTGTCTGAGGTAAAAGGCATGAGAGTGAGATAGGCCGCTTTGTGGACGAGGGTGAAGTCGTAGTGGTCGCCGTTTTTCTGTGCGGTAGCCGTTCCGCAATCGCCGCTTTCACCAATGTGCGATGCATCGGCGGGCAACATCTGAGTTTGTGTGGCAGCGATAGTCACTTTGTCTTTTGCACCATTCTTGCCTGTGTAGCGTAGAGGGTAGGTGGGGTTAGTAAATGTACCGGCGAACAAAAATTTAGCTGTGGGCACTTTGGTTACACCGCCAACAAGTTGTTCATTAAGATTGTCGCGCACACTTTGCAACATATTGGTGCCATCATTGAGCCAAAGACGATCTTGTGCTGTCCAATAGAATTTTAGTTTCGTACCAATGTATTCACCAGCGGTACGACTTTGGGGAGTCTCATCTACCATGGCAAACTCTGTCATTCCTCTATTGATGGATGGTTGTGATGTGGTGTCATCATTTGCACATCCTACCATTGTTAGGAGTCCTGCCAACAGCAGCAGGCATTTCATTACTCTTTTCATTGTCTTGTTTTTTAATTGGTTGTTAACTGTTTCTTGCGGACTTCTTTACCAAGCCTCATCCTCAGCATCTTCATGTCCGCCTTCGTTTGGAAAGCCACTCTCAAATTCTTCGTCCTCGGCATCCTCATGTCCGCCGTTTACCTTAGAACCCAGTAATAGCTGACTTCCAAATTCAGACTCAAAGACCTTTATATGTGGCCTAACATAGTCTTTCTGCCCTAATTCTTTTCTATTCATATTGCAATCATTTTGTGGTGAATATTCGTTGTTATTTTCCTTTTGTATGAGTTGATAAAGAATACAAAAGAGAAGCAAAGGAAACTCCGTAGAGCCCTTTGCTTATGAGGGTTGCGTTCGCTTCGCGCGCGCGTATGAAAAAGTGAAAAAGTATTGCACTACCAATAGGTGCGCATACTGTGTGTGTGTGTGTGTGTGTGTGTGTGTGTGTTTAAGGTAGTCATTTTCTGGGAGACTACCAAACAATAGTCGTTAAAAGATGCAGAGAAATGAAGATTTCTCTGCAATCTGTTGGGCTGATATGTCAACACGTTTTGTTTCACGGGGCAAAGGTAGAGAATAAAATCGGAATGAGCAAGTTTTATGTCTCTAATGCTGAGTTTTTATCGTGCTCTGCCTATGGCGAGGAGACTTACATCAGTCCGCGTTCGCGTAGTTTGAGCTGCCAGTTCCAGGCCGTGCGAAGCGTTTCTTCGAGGGAGGCTTCTGCTCGCCAGCCCAGAACGTTGTTGGCTTTGTCGGGGTTGGCCCAAACCTTTTCGATGTCGCCCTCGCGGCGTGGTGCATAGGTCCAGTTCACTTTCGTGCCGGTGGCTTTCTCGAATTGGGTCACCACTTCGTAGGTGCTCACGCCGCGGCCTGTGCCGATGTTGAAATAGTCGATGTCGGGGGTATGGGCATCGAGTACGCGCTCCATAGCTTTGACGTGTGCCTTGGCCAGATCTACCACGTAGATGTAGTCGCGGATGCAAGTGCCGTCGGGAGTGTCGTAGTCGTTGCCGAAGATTTTCAGTTCCTTACGGATGCCCATCGCCGTTTGCGTCACAAAGGGAATGAGATTCATGGGTACGCCGTTGGGCAGTTCGCCAATGAGGGCTGTAGGGTGGGCTCCGATGGGATTGAAGTAGCGCAGGATGATGCTCTTGATGGGAGATCCGCTATGGATGCAGTCGCGGATGATTTCTTCGTTAATCTGCTTGGTGTTGCCGTAGGGACTGCATGCGGTTTGGATGGGAGCATCTTCGGTGACGGGTAGATGCTGACTGCTGGGCTGTCCGTAGACGGTGCAGCTGGACGAGAAGATGATGCCACGCACGTTATGACGGGGCATGAGCTCGAGGAGATTGAGCAATGAGAGAATGTTGTTGCGATAGTAGAGTAGGGGCTTTTCTACGCTCTCACCCACGGCTTTCGAGGCGGCGAAATGGATGATGCCGCAGAGGCTGGGGTATTTGGAGAATACGGCTTCGAGGGCGGCTTTGTCGCAACAGTCCACTTGCTCGAAGGCGGGTCGGATGCCGGTGATCTGCTCGATGCCGTCCACTACGTCGGCGTTGGAATTCGAGAGATTGTCTACGATTACTACGTCGTAGCCTGCTTGTTGGAGTTCTACGGTGGTGTGCGAACCGATGAATCCGGTTCCACCGGTCACTAAGATGGTCTGTTTCATATTTTTAGTTGATGAGTTGACGAGTTCTAATAAGTTCTTTCGCCAAAGAGGGAGGTTCCGATTCTTACCAGCGTGCTACCACAGCGAATGGCAATGGAATAGTCGTGGCTCATGCCCCAGCTGCGATGACGGAAGGCAGGGTCGGTAGGGAAATATTGCTGTTTGAGTTCGTCGAAGAGCTGACGGGCGGTGAGCATTTCACGGCGAATCTGTTCTTCATCGTCTGTGTGTGAGGCCATCATCATCAGTCCGCAGATGCGAGAGTGTGTGAGGTTACGCCATTCTCCGGCGGCGAGCAACTTGCGACAAGCGTCGGGCGAGAATCCGTATTTCGTTTCCTCTTCGGCCAAGTGCAATTCGAGCAGAACGTCGATCACCCGGTGGCATTTCTCGGCCTGGCGGTTGATTTCGCATAACAGCTTCCAACTATCTACTGATTCTACCATTGCAATGTAGGGAGCGATGTGGCGTACTTTGTTGGTTTGCAGATGCCCGATGAAGTGCCATTGTATATCCTTTGGAAGGGCGGCTGCTTTTTGAGAGAGTTCTTGCTCGTGACTTTCGCCAAAGATGCGCTGACCTTCGTCGTATGCAACGCGAATTTCATGGGCAGGGTGAAACTTGCTCACCGCCACCAGGTCGACTCCCGTCGGTAGACTGTTCAGCACCTTGTGCAGGTTTTTCGCCACGTCTGTGCTCATTTCCTTCTCTCCTTTACCTTATTCTTTTATATCTTCCTCCTCGTATTCGGGACGTTCGTCTACTGGTTTCTTCGTTGTTATCGCTGAGTGCTCGTAAACGTCCATGATTTGTGTTTCAACAATACTGGCGATGATATAGTCGATCATCGTTCCACCCATCACCTCGTCGATATTCTTCACTGCACCCTGAAGTGAAGAGGCTTGGACGAGATAGTTGATATTGGAACGTTTCTCCTTCTCGCTCTTTTCGTCAATGGTGATGAATTGCAGCTTTGTTTTGTACCACTTGTCGTCGTTGGCGTTCTCGCTGAAGAAGATTTCATGGTAGGGTGCGGGTTTGATGCCGGTAATCTTGAACTCACCGCTGATGTAGGTAGACATTTCTTCAATAATCGAGTTTTCTGCTTCTGTGAAACTCAGAGCGTCCACAACATATTGTTCGGTGATGGGTTTCTGCATGCCATCATCCATTGTCTTTTCGTATCTGATTTTTGTTTCAAACCAGTCTGCTGTTCTTGATCTCATAATGCGATGAATTGATTGTTTTTTTTGATAGCGCAAAAGTAACAAAATAATCCGTAAGACACAAAAAATGCTCTGCAATTTGAATAAATGCAAGTGGGCTACTGCAGCGAGCTGGATTTTATTGTTACCTTTGCACGTCACTCATTTTTAGAACGATTATATATGCCTGAAATTTCAGTTCGCGGAATAGAAATGCCGGAGTCGCCCATCCGAAAATTGGCTCCTCTTGCCGTTGCGGCAAAGAATCGCGGAATAAAAGTATATCATCTCAATATCGGACAGCCCGACCTTCCTACGCCGCAAGTAGGGCTCGATGCGCTGAAGAATATCGATAGAACGGTGCTGGAGTATTCTCCTTCACAGGGTTATCTGTCTTATCGCGAGAAACTCACGGGCTATTACAAGAAATATGGCATCGACATTACAGCCGACGATATCATTGTTACCTCGGGAGGATCGGAGGCTGTGCTTTTCGCATTCATGGCATGTTTAAATCCCGGTGACGAAATCATTATCCCTGAACCGGCTTATGCCAATTATATGGCGTTTGCTATTTCGGCAGGTGCCACTATCCGAACCATCGCCACTACGATTGAAGAGGGCTTTGCACTGCCCAAGGTAGAGAAGTTTGAAGAACTGATTAACAGTCGCACACGTGCCATTATGATTTGTAATCCCAACAATCCCACGGGCTATCTTTATACTCGTCGGGAGATGAACCAGATTCGCGACCTGGTGAAGAAGTACGACCTCTATCTTTTTTCCGATGAAGTGTACCGTGAATATATCTATACAGGTTCGCCCTATGTTAGTGCGTGCAATCTTGAGGGGGTGGAGCAGAATGTAATTCTTATCGACTCCGTTTCGAAAAGATATTCAGAATGTGGCATTCGTATTGGCGCATTGATTACCAAGAATGCCGAAGTGAGGGCAACGGTGATGAAGTTTTGTCAGGCCCGGCTTTCTCCTCCGCTACTGGGACAGATTGTTGCAGAGGCTTCACTCGATGCGCCGGAGGAATATTTCCGCAGCGTGTACGACGAATATGTGGAACGTCGGAAATGCCTTATCGACGGACTGAACCGTATTCCGGGAGTTTATTCTCCCATCCCGATGGGAGCGTTCTACACTGTAGCAAAATTGCCTGTAGACGATAGTGAGAAATTCTGCAGATGGTGTTTAGAGGAATTTGCTTACAATGGTCAGACTGTGATGATGGCTCCTGCCTCGGGGTTTTACACTACGCCGGGAGCCGGGCGGAATCAGGTGCGTATTGCCTACGTGTTGAAAAAAGAAGATCTTGAACAAGCTCTTTTAGTGTTGCGCAAGGCCCTTGAGGTTTATCCCGGGCGTGAGAATGCCGATTCATAAGTCTTTCCTTAAAAAGTTCTGCTCTGTGAACCTACCTCTCTTTCTTGCTCGCCGTATCTACAACAGCGACGATAAAAACCGCGTGGCGCGTCCAGCTATTCGCATTGCCATTGCCGGTGTTGCTATCGGACTGGCTGTGATGCTCGTTTCTGTGAGCGTTGTCTTTGGATTTAAACACACCATCCGCGACAAGGTGGTGGGATTCGGCAGTCATATTCAGGTGGCCAACTTTATGACGTTGCAGGCCTCCGAACAATACCCCATACAGATGGGTGACTCGATGTTGCGGTTGCTTCGCCAGATTCCCGGTGTGAAGCATGTGCAGCGTTATGCGGTGAAGCAAGGCGTTTTGAAGACGGAGACAGATTTTCTCGGGGTGGCTTTCAAGGGGATTGCGGCCGACTACGACACCACTTTCCTTCATCAGAACCTGATAGCGGGTTCCATCCCTCGGTTTTCCGATACACACAGCACGCAGCAACTGCTTATCTCGGACATCATGGCTAATGAACTGAGGCTTCAGGTTGGGGACCAGATTTTTGCCTACTTTATCGACTATAACGGCATTCGGGTGCGTCGCTTGCGGGTTGCGGGTATTTACCGCACCCATCTTTCGCAGTACGACCGGGTGACTTGTTTCATCGATCTTTATACGGCGGTGAAGCTCAATGGATGGGAGTCCGACCAGGCCAGTGGGGCGGAGTTGACGGTGGATGATTTCGATCGACTTTCGGCGACGGAGCGTCTGCTTGTCCAGAAGGTGAATCGAACGGTAGATCGTTACGGTGAGACGTATTCTTCGCAGACGATCAAGGAGGCCTGTCCGCAGATCTTTTCTTGGCTCGATCTGCTCGATCTCAACGTTTGGATCATTCTTGGGCTGATGCTTGCCGTGGCTGCCGTGACGATGATTTCGGGTTTGCTCATCATCATTCTCGAGCGCACGGCGATGATAGGTCTTCTCAAGGCCGTTGGGGCACGCAACCGCACCATCCGGCATACTTTTCTTTGGTTCTCTGTTTTTACGATTGGCAAGGGACTCTTGATGGGCAACGTGATCGGTATCGGACTGATTGCTTTGCAGCGTTTTACGGGACTGGTGCGTTTGGATGCCGCAACTTATTATGTGAGCACGGTGCCGGTGGAATTTCATCCGGCGGTGATTTTTCTTCTCAATTTGGCGACGTTGGGCATCTGTGTTTTGGTACTCATTGCGCCGAGTTATTTGGTTTCGAAGATTCATCCGGCCCGATCGATGCGATACGAGTAGGGGCGAGCGATTCAGTCGTTTACTCGATAGGCGGCTACGGCCATTTCCAAAATATTTTTCGGCAGGACATCCGCCACCGACATTCCTTGACGAATGCGGTGGCGGATGTTTGTGCTACTGATGTCGTAGAGCGGTGTGCGGAGCAGTGTGACGTTGGGAGGGAGTGTTGCCGGAGCGATGGAGAAGTGGCGTCTGGGGTAGACAGCGATGCGGTGATGGGCGAGGATGTCTTCGTGGTGATTCCATCGATTGAAGGAGGCCCAGTTGTCGGCTCCGATCAGGAGGGTGAATTCGCGTTCGGGTTTGTCTTGTGCCAGGTGTTGCAGTGTGCGCCAGGTGTAGGAGGGGGTGGGGAGGCGGAACTCGTAGTCGGTGGCGTGGAAGCGGGGTTCGTCTGCGATGGCGGTTTGGACGATTTGGAGTCGCAGCTGGTTGTCGAGCAGGTCGTTGCTCTCGCGTTTAAAAGGGTTTTGGGGGGAGACGACGAACCACACCTCGTCCAGTTTCATGTCTTCGAGAAATCGTCGGGCCAGGGCGATATGTCCGTTGTGGATGGGGTTGAACGACCCTCCGTAGAATCCGGTGCGTATCATCTTGGGGTGAGGAAGGATTGGATGGCTTGGAGGGCTTGTTGCTGGGCTTGGTCGAGGCGGTCGTTGAGGATGACGCGGTCGAACTGCGTTGCGAAGCTCAGTTCGTATTCGGCGCGTGCGATGCGACTGTCGATCACCTCGGGTGCGTCTGTGGCTCGGGCGTTGAGCCGTCTGCGCAGTTCTTCCACCGATGGCGGTTGGACGAAGATGCTCAGTGCTCGCTGTCCGTAAAACCGCTTGATGTTGCAGCCGCCGAGCACGTCGACGTCGAAGAGTACGTTTTGCCCTTCTTCCAGTTGTCGTTCCACTTGCGAGGTGAGTGTGCCGTAGAATCGGTCTTTGTACACCTCTTCGTACTCGAGAAATTCGCCGGCTTTGATGCGGCGGCGAAATTCTTCGGGCGAGAGGAAGAAGTATTCCACGCCGTGTTGTTCGTTTCCGCGCGGCGGTCTGCTGGTGCAGGAGATGGAGAAGGTGAGTCGCAACTCGGGATGCTCTTCCATCAGCCAGCGGATGATGGTGCTTTTACCCGAGCCCGAGGGGGCCGAGAAGATGATGCAACGCCCTGGGGCGGATGGTTGGTTTGAACACATGATGGTTGATATTTTTGGTTGGAGGAGGGATTTCCTCGCGGTGAGATTGTATCGTTTTTGGTCTCCGTGGCGTCACTGTAGGGTACAGTAGCCCTGTTTTTGCCTTTGATGATGGTTTTGTAGGGTACAGTAGCCTCATTTTTGTCTCCGCGGCGTCACTGTAGGGTACAATTACATCATTTTGGCCTCTGATGATGGTTTTGTAGGGTACAGTGGCGTCATTTTTGTCTCCGCGGCGTTATTGTAGGGTACAGTAGCCTCATTTTTGTCTCCGCGGCGTTATTGTAGGGTACAGTAGCACCATTTTTGTCTCCGTGATGGTTTTGTAGGGTACAGTAGCGTCGTTTTTGTCTCCGTGGCGTCACTGAGCCGCTCAGTAGCGTCGTTTTTGTCTCCGCGGTGGTTTTGAGCCGCTCAGTAGCCTCATTTTTGTCTCCGTGATGGTTTTGAGCCGCTCAGTAGCCTCATTTTTGTCTCCGCGATGGTTTTGAGCCGCTCAGTAGCGTCGTTTTTGTCTCCGCGGTGGTTTTGAGTCGCTCAGTAGCGTCGTTTTTGTCTCCGCGATGGTTTTGAGTCGCTCAGTGACATCTAAGGGTCGATTCTCAATTAAATTCGGCTCACGTGTTTGACCCCTTTCACGGCGCGGATTTTTTTGATGAGGGCCTCGAGTTTGGAGACGTCTTCGAGCTGAATGACGATGGTTCCGTCGAAGAGGCTGTCGTGGGAATCGATGTTGATGGAACGCATCACGATTTTTTCTTCTTTCGAGATGATGCTCGTGATGTTGTTGACGATGCCCAGGTCGTCGTTGCCCACCACTTTGAGGGTGAGGCTGTATTGACCGGCGTTTTTGCCGCTCCAGCGGGCTTTGACGATGCGGTAGCCGAATCGTCGGCGCAGTTCGGGGGCATTGGGGCAGTTGTCGCGGTGGATTTTGATGCCGCCGCTCACGGTGACGAAGCCGAAGACGGGATCGCCGTAGATGGGCTGGCAGCATTTGGCCAGAGAGAAGTCCAGGCCTTTGAGGTTGCGGTCGATGACGAGCACGTCGTCTTTGCTGCGGGAGGTTTCTTCGTCGGGATGGTCGAAGCTATATTCGGTGGCACTGCGCGTGGGGGTGGCGTTGAGATTGAGGTCGTGGTTGCGCACCTCGACGTAGGTCTCGATCACCTCGCCCACGTCGAGCTTCCCGTCGGCAAGCTGTTTGTAGAAGTCGGTGGCCAGTTTGAAGCCCATCCGCTTGATGAGGTGCATCATGGTGCTCTCGTCGAAATCGATCTTGCGGTTCTTCATCCGCCGCTCGAGCAGTTCGCGGGCGTAGAGACTGTCTTTGACGAGAGCGTCTTTGAGCGAGAGCTTGATCTTGGCTTTGGCGCGCGGGGTTTTGACGATGTTCACCCAGTCGGGCTTCGGAGTCTGATTGTTCTGGGTGAGGATTTCCACCTCGTCGCCCGATTTGAGTTCGGTTCGCAGCGATACGTTTCTCCCGTTGATGCTTCCGCCTACGCATCGATTGCCCACGCCGGAGTGGATGCGGTAGGCGAAGTCGAGAATGGTGGCTCCTTTGGGGAATTTGAGCAGTTCGCCCTTGGGGGTGAAGACGAACACTTCGTCTTCGTTGAGGCCCATCTTGAACTGATCCATGAGTTGCAGGTCGTCGTTGCTCTCGAGGGCGGCGCGGATGTTGGAGAGCCACTCGTCGACGCCGCTCTCACCCTTGATGCCCTTGTATCGCCAGTGGGCGGCGAGGCCTTTTTCGGCGATTTCGTCCATCCGCTCGGTGCGAATCTGCACTTCTACCCACTTTTTCTCAGGACCCAAGACGGTGATGTGCAGACTTTCGTAGCCGTTGCTCTTGGGCACGCTGAGCCAGTCGCGCAGGCGTTTGGGATTGGGCATGTACATGTCTGTCACGATGGAGTAGGCCTGCCAGCACTGCATCTTCTCTTTCTCTACGGGCGAATCGATGATGATGCGAATGGCAAAGAGGTCGTAGATGCCCTCGAAACCACATTTCTGCTTCTTCATCTTCTGCCAAATGGAGTGGATGCTCTTCGTCCGGCCTTTCATGTGGAAATGCAGACCGGCCTGCTCGAGGCTCTCCTGGATGGGGGCGATGAATCGCTCGATGTAGCTGTCGCGGACTCGCTTGGTGGCGTTGAGCTTTTCTTTGATGAGATAGTAGGCGTCGTGCTCGAGATATTTAAGACTGAGGTCTTCGAGTTCGCTCTTCAGCTTGTAGAGCCCCAGTTTGTGAGCCAACGGCGCATACAGATAACTGGCCTCTTGGGCCACTTGCTGTCGGGCCTCCTCGTTGAGCGTGTCGCGCACCTGACGCATCAGGTTCACCCGGTCGGCAATCATGAGGAGAATCACGCGCATGTCTTCAGCAAAAGAAATGAGCAGATTGCGGAAGTTCTCGCTCTCGATCACAGGATTGCGCTTGTAAAGCTCCTGAATGCGAGCCAATCCGTGGATGATCTGTGCCACGCCTGCCCCGAATTCCTTCTCGATGTCTTCCTCCGAAGAGTTGCCCGCCACGACGCTCGTGTAAAGCACTACGGCGATGATGGCATCCCGACGTACGCCAATCTCCTCGACGGCAATCTCAGCTGTTTGCAGAGCGTGGAGGATGGGGTTCAGTCCGAAAGCGTTGCGTTGCAGACAACCGGCGTCGATAGAGACCGAGAGATGCCGGCGCAGTTTGTCACAATCGTCGGGCAGGAATCCGTTGGCATCGTTCTTCAACAGTCGATCCAGAAGCTCCTGCGTCTTCTCCTCCTCTGCTTGCGTAAAAATGAGTTTCTCTTCCATGTGCAATCTTTTTAAAAGGAAATCCCGGCTGCAAAGGTACGATAAATAATGGAAAGTTTCTCCCCGCACAGGAAAGTTGCAACACCTTCCATCGACAAAATTCTCCAATCCTCCGACCCACCGTCAATCCGCCTTGGAAATAGAGTGGGAGAGGCCTCGTGATGAGATAACCTTTGCACAGCGAACGTACAAAATAATGAGACATTCGATTCTTGTTCTATAAAAAATGTACTACCTTTGCACACATTATTTACAGATATTGAATGAATAGAGACAAGCTATTCCCCGACTATATTTTTGAATCGAGTTGGGAAGTGTGCAATAAAGTAGGCGGAATTTATACCGTTCTTTCTACAAGAGCATTGACTTTGCAACGGCTGATGCCAGATAAAATTTTCTTTATCGGTCCTGATTTAGGCTCTGCAAACTTCGATTTTCAAGAAACTCCAGGTCTTTATGATGATTGGCAATCGCAAGCAGCCAACGAAGGACTAAATGTTAGGGTAGGGCGTTGGAATGTTCCGGGCTCTCCTCTTGCCGTGCTTGTAGACTTCCGACCGTTCTTTTCCGAGAAAGACCGGATTTACAGCGAAATGTGGGAAGCATTTCAGGTGGACAGCCTACATGCCTATGGCGACTACGACGAAGCTTCGATGTTCTCTTATGCGGCAGCCCGTGTAGTAGAAAGCTTCTATCGCCATGTTCTTAAAAACCGAGATCATCGAGTGATTTACCATGGTAACGAGTGGATGACAGGTTTAGGGTTGCTGTATCTCCGCCAGCATCTGCCGGAAGTAGCCACCCTTTTCACCACTCATGCCACCAGCATTGGTAGAAGCATTGCAGGCAACAATAAACCGCTTTACGAATACCTCTTCGCTTACAACGGCGACCAAATGGCTGGCGAGCTGAACATGCAAAGCAAACACTCGATTGAGAAGCAAACAGCTCTGCACGTAGACTGTTTCACCACCGTGAGCGATATTACGGCTAACGAATGCCGTGAACTTCTGGATCGACCCGCAGACATTGTCCTGCCCAATGGTTTTGAAGACGACTTTGTTCCGAAAGGTGCAGCCTTCACCGCGAAACGCAAACAAGCTCGGAAACAATTGCTCCGCGTGGCCAACGCCTTGATTGGACAAACCTTCGATGACGATACGCTCATTCTCTCGACCAGCGGGCGCTATGAGTTCCGCAACAAAGGCATCGACGTTTATATCGATGCCATCAACCGATTACGATTTGACAAACGGCTCCAGCGCAACGTCTTGGCCTTTATCGACGTACCGGCTTGGGTCGCCGAGCCGCGGGCCGACCTGCAAGCGCGTCTTCAGGATTGCGAGCGCATCTACGACACGCCGCTCGATCATCCCATGCTTACTCACTGGCTACACAACATGGAGCAAGATAATGTGCTGCGGATGTTGCAATCGCTCGACTTCAGAAACGCCGCCGAAGACAATGTAAAAATTATCTTCGTGCCTTGCTATCTCAACGGCACAGACGGTATCTTCAACGCACCGTATTACGACATCATCCTTGGCAACGACCTCTGCGTCTATCCTTCCTACTACGAGCCCTGGGGTTATACCCCGCTTGAAGCCATTGCTTTCGGTATCCCTTGCATCACCACCGACTTGGCCGGTTTTGGACTTTGGGCCAATACGCAGATGGCGCGACCCGGAATCGAAAGCGGCGTGAAGGTGATTCACCGAACCGACTACAATTACCACGACGTAGCCGACGAGATCCAGTCCACCATCGTTCAATATGCCTCCCTAACCAAACCAGAAGTGGAGACCGCTCAACGCAACGCTAAGGCCCTCTCGAAAAAAGCCTTATGGACCCGGTTCATCGCCTATTACGCAACGGCCTACGACTTCGCTCTGCGCCGTGCAGAAGAAAGAAACAAGAATACAAAATCATAAACCACAGAATTTGAGAATTATGAAGATTAAAGCCGATTATTCAAACACTCCGGTATGGAAGGAATTCTCCATCAAGTCGCGTCTGCCGGAACAACTGCAATGCTTAGACCAGCTGGCACACAACATGTGGTGGGCCTGGAACTACGAAGCGCGCGACCTCTGGAAGAGTCTCGACGAAAATCTCTACGAAGAAGTAGGTCACAATCCCGTATTGCTTCTCGAGCGTCTGAGTTACGATCGCAAAGAAGCCATCGTTAAAGACAAAGCCCTGATGAAGAAAGTGAAAGACGTCTACACCGCCTTTCGCAAATATATGGATGTAGAGCCCGATAAGAAACGTCCCTCTGTTGCCTATTTCAGTATGGAATACGGCATTAACCAAGTGGTTAAAATCTATTCGGGTGGATTGGGTATGCTTGCCGGCGACTATCTCAAAGAGGCCTCTGATAGTAATGTTGACCTCTGCGCCGTTGGCTTCCTCTACCGCTACGGCTACTTCAAGCAGTCGCTCAGTATGGACGGACAGCAGATTGCCAACTACGATGCTCAAAACTTCAACTCCCTGCCCATCGAGCGACAGCTTGACCAAGAAGGCAACCCCCTCGTTGTCGACGTACCCTATATGAACTATCAGGTTCACGCCTATGTATGGCGTATGAACGTAGGCCGAATTAGCCTCTACCTTCTTGACACCGATAACGAACTCAACTCCGAGTACGACCGTCCCATTACCCACGCCCTTTATGGCGGTGATAATGAAAATCGTCTCAAACAGGAAATTCTCCTCGGCATGGGCGGCATCCTCACCCTGAAAAAATTAGGTATCGAAAAGCAGATCTATCACTGTAATGAAGGCCATGCCGCCCTCTGCAACCTACAGCGACTCTGCGACTACGTTGATGCAGGGACTCCTTTCAACGAAGCCCTCGAGCTCGTTCGTGCCTCCTCGCTCTATACCGTCCATACCCCCGTTCCCGCTGGACACGACTACTTCGACGAACAGCTCTTCGGCAAATACATGGGCGGCTATCCTCAGCGACTTGGCCTCTCCTGGGACGAATTCATCGGCATGGGTCGTGAAAATCCCGACAACCACGACGAACGCTTCTGCATGTCCGTCTTCGCTTGCAACACTTGCCAGGAAGTGAATGGCGTGAGCCGGCTCCACGGCTGGGTGAGCCAAAAAATGTTCTCTCCCATCTGGCGCGGCTACTATCCTGAAGAAAACCATGTAGGCTATGTTACCAACGGTGTACACCTGCCCACTTGGACCGCCACTGAATGGCGACAACTCTACGACAAATACTTCGATCCCGCTTTCATGGCCGATCAGAGTAACGAGAGCATTTGGCACGCTATCTACAACGTCTCCGACGATGAGATTTGGACCACCCGCATGGCCCTGAAAAATAAACTCGTGCAATTCATCCGCGAGAAATTCACCGAGACCTGGCTCAAAAACCAAGGTGATCCCTCACGTGTGGTCTCCTTGCTCGAGCGCATCAATCCCAATGCCCTAATGATTGGCTTCTGTCGTCGGTTTGCCACCTATAAGCGCGCTCATCTGCTCTTTACCGACATCGACCGGCTCTCCAAAATCGTCAACGACCCCGAACACCCCGTTCTCTTCTTCTTCTCGGGTAAAGCTCACCCCGCCGACGGAGCCGGACAGGGCCTCATCAAGAAAATCTTTGAAATCAGTCAGCGTCCTGAATTCCTTGGCAAAATTATCTTCCTCGAAGATTATGATATGGAACTCGCCCGCCGTCTTGTCTCAGGCGTAGACATTTGGATGAACACCCCCACACGTCCCCTCGAAGCATCCGGCACTTCCGGAGAGAAAGCCGAGCTCAACGGCGTGGTCAATCTCTCTGTGCTTGACGGATGGTGGGTCGAAGGTTACCGCAAAGGAGCAGGATGGGCCCTCGACGAGAAGCGCACCTATCAGAATCAGGAGTATCAGGACAAACTTGATGCCGCTACGATCTACGGATTGCTGGAAAACGAGATCATTCCTCTCTACTACCACAAGAATAAGAAGGGATACAGTGAGAACTGGATCAAAGTCATCAAAAACTCCATTGCTACTATCGCGCCGCATTACACGATGAAGCGGCAACTGGACGACTACTTTGATAAGTTCTACAACCGTCAGGCTCAACGTTCAGCTCAGCTCCGTGCCGACAACAACGCTCTGGCCAAACGTATTGCTTTGTGGAAAGAGACCGTTGCCGAGCGATGGGACGGCATTCATGTCGTGTCGAAAGAAACCTCGTTCCTTGAAAATGGTGGAGAGACGGGCAAAACCTATCGTATCCGCTACGTCATCGATGAACAAGGCCTCGACGATGCCATTGGCCTCGAACTCGTTTCGCTGTATGACGACAAGAACGCCTCCGACCGCCAGGTCTACAGCACTCATCCTTTCCGAGTAGTGGCTCGTGAAGGCAACCTCTTCACCTTTGAAGCCGAAATCGAGCCCTCCAACGCTGGCTCTTTCCGCAGTTGCGTGCGTATGTTCCCCAACAATCCTCTCTTGCCGCATCGCCAAGACTTCTCCTATGTGAAGTGGCTCGACTAAGCCATAACTTCTGGTGAACGACACTTTAGCCGTGTCGCTCACAGGATTTCTTTTCACCAAAAAGGCCGCTCTGTCTCGCGCAGAGCGGCCTTTTTCGCTTCTTCTCTTGTTCGTTTAGGATATATTGCTTACCTTTGCCACCGTGTTTGAGGTCATATCGCAAAGGATATATTATATATAATGTGTAGCGTGCATCTCCATACAGGTATCACAGCGGAGCAGAAAAGGGCGAACTTTTCTGCATCTTTTAACGCCCATTGTTTGGTAGTGTCACAGGAATTCGCTACCTTACACACACACACACACACACACACACACACACACACACACACACACACACAATGTTCGCACCTATTGTAGTGTAACACTTTTTAGCTTTTTCCTACGCGCGCGAGAAGCGAGCGCAACCCTTATTAGCAAAGGGCTCTTCGGAGTTCCCTTTGCTTCTCTTTTCGTGTCCACTACCCGCAGTGATGAAAGAAGAATGAATCGTATTTTCCCCATATGTTTTATCTATAAATTTTCATTGTGTTATGAAAAGAAATCAAGTCAGCGGTCGAGCCTACTGCTCGCCCCAAATTCAAATCATGTGTTTGCAACAGGAGGTGGGCCTACTGGCCGCCAGTCCCCAGGTGCAGCCCGGAGGGGGCGGTGGCGGAACCGTTCATGTCAACCCCGCACCCGAGGATAACGAAGACGGCGACAACGAAGTGGCCGGTGCCAAACCCTGGAGCGGATGGGTTTGGGAGGAAGAGACCATTGAGTAGTAAGTAGTAAAAGTAGTAAGTAGTAAAGTAGTAAGTAGTCGCTTCACGCCCTCTCCGCTAACAACTGCGGATCATCACCGTCGATCACAGCTGCATGGCGGTGAGATGTGGTAGGGCGAAGCGTGCTACCCCCAATAAAGAATAATAACAATGAAACATTCCTATTCCATTCTTCATCGATGCCTTGCCGCCATGCTGGCCGGCATCGCCTGTCTGTCCATCGGTTCCTGTGCCGACGACCCTATCAGTAATCAACAAGAGCAGGGCGACCGCGGCGTAAACGTCTCTTTCGATGTGAGCACCGCGCAGGAAAACCGACTGTCCCAGCCGCAGAGTGCCCCCGCCACGCGTGCTGCCATCATTGCCCGCCAGCAGGCACAAGGCCTTTCGAGTGAAGACCTGGCCACGCGTCGCCTTGAAGTGCAAGGTCTGCCCAACACCTGCCTGATCGAAACTACCACCGAGGGCATCAACGCCGTGCTGCCCCAACCTGGTACACGGGCCAGCGTGAAAACCGCCATCGACGCCCGCTTCAGTTCGCTGGGCTATCGCAGCGCGACGGCCGGCTTTACGGTGGGCCGCCCCGAATGGTTCTACAGTGCTCCCACCAACGCTGCCGGTACCTTGGTCACGCCGCTTCAATGGGCCTGGACTCAACGCTATGCCCGCTTCTATGCGGTCTATCCCGAGGCCACCACGGCCAACGGCATCGCCCTCTCGCCTACCACGCATAGCGGCACCCCTTATCTCGATTTCGAGGTCAAGCCGAACATCACCGACCAAGTCGACCTCATGGTGGCCTGTTCGGGCGAAGTAGAGTATGCCACACGCCACCAAGCCCCCAAGACCAACCTCGAGTTCTATCACGCCCTCACGGCCGTGAAGATCGCTGTAGGTCAGAACCTCTCGTGGAACAAACACATCACGAAGGTAGAACTGCGCAACGCCTGCAGCAAAGGTCGGCTTCAACTCACGGATAGCACCAACGGTAAGGGCTTGCAATGGACAGTGGATGCCGGCTCGAAAACGAACTTCTCGCTCACCCTGGGCACGCCTGGCATCAGCACGAGCAGTCTGCCCAATCAGGTGCTCGTAGGCAAGGATAACGACAGTTATACGTTCTACATGCTTCCGCAACCCCTGGCCGGTATCACCCTTCATATTGAGTTCAGCGATGCAGCCGACATCAACATCCCTTTGAGCGGTACCTGGCGACCTGCCACCACGCGTACCTACAAACTGAGCAACACCACCAGCAATTGGAACTATAGCTTTACGGTGACGAGCCCCACCACTGCTGCTGCTTACAACGAGACCAACGGTGGCACGTACACTGTGGAGAGCTTCCGCACCGACGGCTCTGCACCCGGCGTCAAGCATGCCGTGGCTTGGAAGATTGTAGGCTACGAGGAATACAACTATGCCACGAACGCCTGGGAGGACAAGAGCATGAACAAGCCCGACTGGTTGGAGGGTTTGAGTAACGTCCGCACCCAAACTGAGAACTATGTGGCAGCCGATCAGGGTCAGGCTACGATTAAGAAGATGCCTATGAAAGACCTGCTCAAAGAGCGCAACGATGCCCTCAAACTCGACCCCAAAGGCAGCAGTACCCATTATTACGACCTTTCGATGCATGACATCAAGGGCCATACCCGTGCTGCGCGTAGCACGGCCAACTGCTATGTCATCTCTCACCCGGGCTTTTACAAACTGCCCTTGGTATATGGCAACGCCATTACTAATGGAATAAACAATACAGCGTCCTACACCTATAACGGCAGCCTCACCGACCCTAACATTGGCTACGTGTTGAAGAACTTTAAAGACCATAATGGACAGAACATCACCGACCCGTGGATTGAAAAGACGAACGGCGGAGCCAACAACGGCATCGATGGTGCACAGATTGTTTGGGAAGACGAGAAAGACTTGGTACACTTCGATGCCAATCCCATTGAACGTAGTGGCAATGAAACCTACTTAAAGTTCGAAGTAAAGGCGGCCGACATTAAAAGCGGCAATGCCGTGGTAGCAGTCAAGAAAGGTAATACCATCGTATGGTCTTGGCACCTATGGTTTGCACCCGATAATGTGCTCGATCCTATCCCCGTGGTCAACCGCAGCACACCCACAGCCTACACTTATAACTTCTCCACCGAAAACCTGGGTTGGAAATATACCTCTTGGAATAGCTCAGCTCAACAACAGCCTCGTCGGGTAAAAGTGCGCATTCAGCAGGTAGGCTCTCATCAACCGGGCGACATCATTATCACGCAGAACGCCGGCAGCACAAAAGAGGGCAGCAATACGTTCTACCAATATGGTCGCAAAGATGCCTTCCCCGGCGGACTGACTGGAAACACGGAGCCCACCCTCTATCCCGCCGGTCAGCTGTTCAATAAGAATGCGGGCGACAACATGTCCATCACCAAGGGTATTCAAAACCCCGGTAGCTTCTACACTTGGGGTACTTCCTGGTATAGCACTCCTCCTGCGGGTTACTCTTATTACAACCTGTGGTCGGCCAACAATACCACTACGCAGAATTCCAACACCGGTAATGACCTTCCTGTGATCAAAACCGTTTACGACCCCAGCCCTGTCGGCTTTAAATTGCCTGCTAACAATGCCTTTACGCGGTTCACTACTACGGGAGTCAATTCCACCCAAGCAGAAGAAATGAACGTGCAGGGCACAAAGGATGCCACCAACTTCAGTGCTAATTTTGGTTGGAACTTCTTTACCGATGGCAGCAATGCCTCCACGATTTATTTCCCCGCTTCAGGCTTTCGCAGTATCGCCGATGGTTCGGTCGACGGCGTGAAGTTCGGCGGTTACTATCGGTCGGCCGTTCCGAGCGACGTGTTGTACAACGGCAGTTGCTGCCTGAGCTTCCGCTCGGGCAACGTGTATCCGCTGGCCATCCCCGATCGGGCTTATGGTTTCGCAGTGCGACCCGTGACGGAATAGGGCATCAAAACGGCCTATAGCCATCATTTAAAATAGCAGAGGTGACTTCCCGCATATCGGGAGGTCACCTCTTGCGTATCGGGAGGTCACCTCCCGCGCATCAGGAGGTCATCTCCTGCATATTGGGAAATCATCTGCCATGAATCGTGAGGTCATTTGCCATATATCGAAATAGCATTTGTCATACATTGGTAGACCATCTGCCATGCATAAGAAAATCATTTGTTATGTATTGGAATCGTAACTGCTATGCTTTGGATTTATGTTTGCCGTGCATCAGGAGGTCATCTGCCATGCATTAAAATCGTATCTACCACCTATTGGGAACACTGTGCATAAACAACCCCAAGGGGGTTGGTCCGTTGGTAGAGCAGGGTTGGCGAGTGAAACGAGCCTACCCTGTTTAAGCGGCCCCCACCCATAACAACCCCAACGGGGTTGGTCTGTTTTAATTGATCATTCCTCTAATTCAGAATGCTAAAATGCCCTTCCACCCTCCCTAACTTAAGAGATTTAAATAGACCAAGACCTACGGCCTTGTTTTCTCTTTGCACGTCGTAGACAGGGTAGGCTCGTTTCACTCGCCAACCCTGCTCTACCAACAGACCAACCGCTACGCGGTTGTTGGCGTGAGGAATATTTGGCATTTGTTCTGAATAGGCTATCAATGGATTAACCCCCTTGGGGTTGTTAGTGCGAGAGGTGTTTGGCATCTGTTCTGAATAGGCTATCAATGGACTAACTCCCTTGTGGTTGTTCGTGCGAGAGGTGTTTGGCATCTGTTCTGAATAGGTTATCAATGGACTAACCCCCTTGGGGTTGTTCGTGCGAGGGATGTTTGGCATCTGTTCTGAATAAATTGTCAATGGGGCAACCGCTATACGGTTGTTAGCGTGAGGGGTATTTGATTCTAATGGATGTAAATCTCTCATCCGTCCTATAGCGGGAGAAGATCAATGGGGTAATGCCTAAACGGCACGTACGGTGGTGTGAGAGGTCGACTTAAAAAAATAGTCGCTCCGTTTGTGTGTTTCCTGGAATTTGTTACCTTTGCCTAAGTTTAATCAATCGTTATGACGCTCATCATTGTTGCCATATTACTTCTTGGGTATGTTCTCATCGCCACTGAGAATATGACCAATGTCAATAAGGCAGCCGTGGCCATTTTCATGGGTACGGTGGGGTGGGTGCTTTATGTTTCGTATGGCACCGACTTTGTGATGACACAACATCAAACGGCCTACCTCAACTTCCTTGAAGGCAGTGCGCACAGCAGTTCGGCCGTCAAGGAATTTATCGCCCGGAATATTTTTCTACGTTACGTGGGAAAGGCGGCAGAGATCGTTCTCTTTCTCCTGTCTACGATGACAATCGTTGAGATACTTAACAATAACGGTTGTTTCGACTTCCTGGGCGTATGGGCTCGAACGAGAAACAGTAGGCGTCTGTTGTGGCTGATGGGCCTGGGTGTGTTTCTTGTTTCGGCCAATCTCGATAATCTCACTACGACGGTGATGACACTGACGCTGATTCATCGCCTCATCCCTAATCGTCGATACCGCATGATCTACGGAAGCGTGGCCGTGTTGGCAGCCAATAGCGGAGGGGCTCTCACGGTGATCGGTGCACCCGAAGGATTGGTGCTGTGGAATATGGGTGCCATCACGGCTACCGACTATTCGCTTCATATGGCTCTGCCGTGCCTGGCAGCGTGGGTTGTGCCTACTTGGCTCATCGCTCGCACAATGCCGGAGCGCATTGAGATGGAGTTTGGCAGACTGCCCTACCGGGGAGACGATACGAACCTTAACGTGTGGCAACGACTGTTGATGCTTGTCGTTGGAATCGGCGGATTGTGGTTCATCCCTACGTTTCACAACATCACCAAGCTCAGCCCGTTCCTCGGTGCACTCTGCGTGCTCTCAATTCTGTGGGTTGTCAATGAAATCTTTAATCGCAAATTGATGAACACCGACGAAATGATTCAGCGACGCATCCCCCGTGTGCTGCAATATGGCTCGTTTCAAATGATTCTCTTCGTGATGGGTATCATGCTGGCACTGGGCGTTGTAGGCGAAACGGGCGTGTTGCAACAGGCATCGGTATATGTGGATAGAGAAGTGGGCAACATTTGGATCGTGGGACTGATGTGCAGTGTGACGAGTAGTGTGTTGGATGGATTCGCCACGATGATGACTGCCATCTCGATGCATTCAGTTGTCGAGGGAGAAGGCTTGTGCTCCTCTGCCGGCAGCTATCTTGCCTATTTTGTACAGAATGGCAGCTACTGGAAGGTAGTGGCATTCATGTCGATGGCGGGTGGAAATATTCTACCGATAGGCTCTATTAGCGGTTTGGCACTGCTGAGAACAGAGCGGATGCGCGTAGGATGGTATTTCCGCAATGTGGGATGGCGGGCATTGATCGGCGGAATCGTCGGTATGGCTCTCTTGTGGAGTATTGTATAATCAGAAAAGGTGCATCCTCAGGCGGATACACATCTTTTAATAAACGGTATAAAAATGGCAAGAATAAAAACAATAGGCGTGATGACGTCGGGAGGAGATGCCCCAGGCATGAATGCTGCCATACGAGCAGTGACCCGCGCAGGTATCTGTAATGGATTTAATGTGAAAGGGATTTATCGAGGCTACGATGGACTTATCAACGGCGAGATAAAACCTTTCACCACTGAGAACGTGAGCGGTATCATCATGCAGGGCGGAACCATATTGAAAACCGCACGGAGCAATGACTTCATGACCGACGAGGGAAAGCAGAAGGCATATGAAAATATTCAGAAGGAAGGAATTGATGCCTTGGTGGTGATTGGCGGAAACGGTTCGCTGACAGGTGCCAAAGTGTTTGCCGAAGAGTACGACATCTGCTGCATCGGTCTGCCCGGAACTATCGATAATGACCTGTACGGAACGGATTCTACCATTGGCTATGACACGACAATGAATACCATCGTAGACTGCGTAGACCGTATTCGTGATACAGCACAGAGCCACGAACGCATCTTTTTTGTTGAAGTGATGGGGCGCGATGCCGGCTTCCTGGCACAAAACAGTGCTATCGCTGCCGGTGCAGAGGCAGCCATCATTCCGGAAGACTCGACAGATGTAGACCAGTTGTCGCGCTTTATGGAACGAGGTATTCGCAAGTCGAAGAAAAGTTGTATTGTGATTGTTTCGGAAAGTCCGAAGTGCGGTGCGCTTTATTATGCCGATCGGGTAAAAAAGGAATTCCCCGACTATGACGTTCGGGTGTCTATTCTCGGACATTTGCAGCGCGGTGGACGGCCTACGGCTCACGATCGAATCCTTGCCAGTAGAACGGGTGTCGGAGCCATCGATGCCATTTTGCAGGGACAACGCAACGTGATGATCGGAATTCGAAACAACGAAATCGTATACGTGCCTCTGATTGAGGCTATCCGCAGCGACAAACCTTTCGATAAAAAACTGATTACGGTTCTCGACGAATTGAGCATTTAAAAGAATACTCTAATCCTCTTCTTCATTTAACTCTTTTAAGATTAAAAACGGGAGTCAGCTTGTTGTTTTCGGTTTTTATGTTTACTTTTGCCGCAGATAGATGAAGTATTAGATAACAAAATAAATCAGATATTATATGTCACAGCTCAATGGACACATTTCTCAAATTATCGGTCCAGTTATCGATGTCTATTTTGATACTCAGGGACAAGATCCGGAGAAAGTGTTGCCAAAAATTCATGATGCAATCAAAATTACACGTCCTGACGGGCGTGAATTGATTGTCGAGGTTCAACAGCATATCGGCGAAGACACCGTGCGTTGTGTGGCAATGGATAATACCGATGGATTGCAACGTCATTTAGAGGCTGTACCGACAGGGAATCCAATTATGATGCCTGCTGGCGAACAAATTAAGGGTCGCATGATGAATGTCATCGGTCAACCCATTGACGGTATGGCACAATTAGAAATGAAAGGCGCATATCCTATTCATAGAGAAGCTCCAAAGTTCGATGAACTTTCTACCCATAAAGAAATGTTGGCAACGGGAATAAAAGTGATAGACTTGCTCGAGCCTTATATGAAAGGAGGAAAAATCGGTTTGTTCGGCGGTGCCGGTGTGGGCAAGACTGTGCTCATCATGGAGTTGATCAACAATATTGCCAAAGGGCATAACGGCTATTCAGTATTTGCCGGAGTGGGGGAACGTACCCGTGAAGGTAACGACTTGATACGTGATATGATAGAGTCGGGAGTAATTCGTTATGGTGAAAAGTTCCGCAAGGCAATGGAAGAAGGAAAATGGGATCTGTCGCTCGTCGATCCGGAAGAGCTGAAGCAGTCGCAAGCCACATTAGTTTACGGACAAATGAATGAGCCTCCAGGTGCGCGTGCGTCAGTTGCTTTGTCAGGTCTCACCGTTGCAGAAGAATTTCGCGATCATGGCGGTAAAGATGGAGAAGCCGCGGACATTATGTTCTTTATCGACAACATCTTCCGCTTTACGCAAGCGGGTTCTGAAGTCTCTGCACTTCTTGGACGTATGCCTTCGGCAGTAGGCTATCAACCTACACTTGCCAGTGAAATGGGAGCTATGCAAGAGCGTATTACATCAACGAAAAAAGGTTCCATTACGTCGGTTCAGGCTGTTTATGTTCCGGCAGATGACTTGACCGACCCTGCACCCGCAACAACATTTACTCATTTGGATGCAACTACCGAATTGAGTCGTAAAATTACCGAACTGGGAATTTATCCGGCTGTAGACCCGTTAGGTTCTACTTCTCGAATTCTTGATCCATTGATTGTGGGTAAGGAGCATTATGATTGTGCACAACGGGTAAAGCAAATACTGCAACGCTATAAGGAATTGCAAGATATCATCGCCATTCTCGGCATGGATGAGTTAAGCGATGAAGATAAGCAGACTGTTAATCGAGCACGTCGTGTGCAGAGATTCCTCTCACAGCCATTCACTGTTGCAGAGCAGTTTACGGGTATTAAAGGAGCAATGGTTAGTATCGAAGATACGATTAAAGGTTTCAACATGATATTAGATGGTGAAGTCGACGATCTTCCTGAACAGGCGTTCCTCAATGTCGGTACAATAGAGGACGCAATAGAGAAAGGTAAGAAACTTCTTGAGGCGGCTAATGCCTAACAAAAGAATATGCTAAATAGAACATTCTTATGCTGAGACTGAAAGTTATCTCTCCTGAAAAGATACTTTTCGATGGTGACGTGGAAAGTGTTACTGTTCCAGGGACACTTGGTGAATTTGAGGTCCTTGAGAATCATGCTCCTATCATTTCTTCATTAAATGCCGGTAAGATGACGTTTGTTGTACCGAATGAAGGTAAGATGGAGATCAACATTGCAGGGGGATTTGTGGAGGTACAAAAGAATGAAGTGAGTTTGTGTGTAGAGGTCTAACGTCTTTATAGACACAATAAAATGATTCATGGCAGATATCGATAAATTGAGTTGGTACTATAGGAAGCAAAGCATATTGTTGATTGCAGGACTGACGCTCATTGCTTTTATCGGAATGAAGGTTTGGTTTCAGAATGATAGTCTCACACCTCTTATCGTTAGCACTGTCTTTTCATTGATAGTGGAGAATATCGATATTATGATTTGGGCGCGTATTGCAAAACGTTCACCCGAGAACCTGCCTACTTTTTTTATGGGGGTATCGGGATTCCGCATGTTGTTGGGAATAGGTGTTATGTTTGTCTATTATCTTGTTGCAGATCGAAATACGATGTTTCTTTTCTTCCTAATCTTTGCTATGTTCTATGTTGTGCTCCTCGTTCATCATACAACCTTTTTTGCATGTGAACGTAAGTAATACAGGACTTTTGCTATTAATGATAGAATAAAAATGAAACAGATAAAGTCAATTCTCTCTTTGCTCGTTATTTTGCTTTTTTCTTTCCAACTTCCTGCTCAGGGTAATAAGCAAGAGGGAAAGGGCGAAATTGACATACCTGAGATTGTGCTTGAGCACCTATCTGATTCGTATGAATGGCACATAGCCTCTTACGAAGGAAGACATTTAAGTATTCCCCTTCCAATTATTGTTCGTAGTACCGCTACAGGAAAATGGTATGTGGGTACAGCTCATCATCTGCCGACAAACTTCTTTTTTGATGCTAATCATCATGGTAAGATTTACGAGAAAATGGAAGATGGCCGATCTGTCCGTCCTATAGATTTAAGTATAACTAAGACGGTTGCGCAGATTTGGATCGTAGTTTTTGTGATGATAACAGTCTTTCTATCGTGTGCTCACTGGTATAAGAAGGTGGATGAGAAAAGTGATGCTCCACGAGGATTTGTGGGAATGATGGAGATGTTCGTTATTACGATTCATGATGATTTAATACGTCCTTCTATTGGTGAAAAGTATTATAGACAGTATGCCCCTTATCTGCTGACCGTCTTCTTCTTCATCTTTACTTGCAATTTAATCGGATTAATCCCCATTTTTCCTGGTGGAGCAAATGTGACGGGTAATATTAATGTGACGATGTTCTTAGCACTTTGTACAATGCTTACCATTAATATTTTTGGTAATAAAGAATATTGGAAAGAAATTTTCTGGCCCGAAGTCCCTATGTTTTTAAAATGCCCTATACCATTAATGCCGGTAATAGAATTGTTTGGGGTGTTTACTAAACCCTTTGCATTGATGATTCGTCTTTTTGCCAATATGATGGCAGGACATGCTGTCATATTGAGTTTTACGAGCGTTATCTTTTTAGGATGGTCAATGGGGATAGGCTACGGAGTGGGATTGAACTTGTTCAGTGCTGTGATGCTACTCTTTATGAATCTATTGGAAGTCTTGGTTGCTTTTGTTCAAGCTTACGTATTTACAATGCTTAGTGCAGTGTTTATTGGCTTAGCACATAAGGAACATCACAGTGTAGAATAATTACATATTGCAAATAAATTAATCAAAACAATAAATAATAGAATTATGATGATTACAACATTATTGGCTGCAGAAGGTCTGGCACAGCTGGGCTGCGGTATTGGTGCAGGAATTGCAACTATTGGTGCAGGTTTGGGTATCGGTAAAATTGGTGGTAGTGCGATGGACGCTATTGCACGCCAACCTGAGGCTACAAGTAAAATTCAAACCAACATGATTCTGACAGCGGCATTTGTAGAAGGCTGTGCCCTTTTTGCTATTGCAGCTTGTGCATTCCTTATTAAATAAAAAATGAATGGATAATTTGCCATCCATACTAACGCCCGATATAGGACTCCTTTTTTGGATGTTCTTGGCGTTCGTCGTTGTCTTTTTTATTCTTGCCAAGTACGGTTTCCCGGCCATTATCGATATGGTAGAAAACCGGAAAAAGTATATTGACGAAAGTTTGCGCAAGGCACATGAGGCTTCCGAACGACTTGAAAACATTCAACAAGAAGGTGAAACCATTCTGCAAAAAGCTCGTGAGAAGCAGGCCTTTATTATGAAGGAGGCAGCAGAGACGCGAGATGCTATTGTAGAAAAGGCACAAGAAAAAGCACGTGATGAAAGTGCACGATTACTTGCAGATGCAAAAAAGCAAATTGAGATAGAAAAGCAGAATGCCATTCGCGATATTCGGTCGCAAGTAGCAGAACTCAGTGTGCAGATTGCAGAGAAAGTACTTCGTGAAAGACTGTCGTCGGACGAGCAACAAATGGAAATGATCGATCGATTATTGGATGAAGTTTCTGAAGTCAGAGGAAAGGTTAAGTAAATGGATGTAGGAGTAATATCAGTTCGATATGCTCGAGCATTACTCAAAAATGCTGTTATCGAGAAACAAGAGGGAATAGTCTATCAGAACATGCAATGTTTGATGGAATGTTATCTTCATGTTCCCGATTTGCGACTTACGATAGACAATCCGATGCTTTCGAAAGACAAAAAGCAAGAAGTGATTAAGGCTGCTTGTGGAAAAAACGTCTGCGAATCGACCGAACGATTTATTTCCCTTGTCTTAAAAGAAAGTAGAGAAGCTGCATTACTTTTTATGGCTGCATCGTATATTACGCTTTATCGGAAACATAAGAATATTATTTGTGGAAAGCTCACTACGGCTTCTGCAGTAAATACGATTATAGAAAATCGTATGAAGCAATTGGTGGAAAAGTACACACAAGGTTCTGTAGAGTTTAACACAGAAATCGATCCTGATATTCTTGGAGGATTTGTCCTGGAGTATGATACGTATAGAATGGATGCGAGTGTGAAGACACAGCTTCGCCGCATTCTAACAGAATTAAAAAACAATTAAGATGTCAGACAAAATAAAGCCCAGCGAGGTTTCTGAAATATTGTTCCAACAGCTTAGGCAGATGAATGAGAGTGAGAAGTTCGATGAAGTTGGAACGGTTCTCACTGTTAGCGATGGTGTTGCGCGAATATATGGTTTGCGTAATGCCGAAGCGAATGAATTGCTTGAGTTTGAAAACGGAACAATGGCGATTGTCATGAACTTAGAAGAAGACAATGTAGGTTGTGTGCTTCTCGGTTCTACTTCGGGAATTAAGGAAGGGCAGACAGTAAAACGTACCCACCGCATCGCCAGCATTCGTGTCACTGAGAAGATGCTTGGGCGTGTCATCAATCCGTTAGGCGAACCTATTGATGGCAATGGAGAGATTGACTTAGCCCATTCTTTTGAGATGCCCCTCGACAGAAAGGCTCCTGGTGTGATTTACCGCCAACCTGTGAAAGAACCGTTACAGACAGGATTGAAGGGAGTGGACTCGATGATTCCTATCGGACGTGGACAGCGCGAGTTGATTATCGGCGACCGACAGACGGGAAAGACTGCTATTGCGCTTGATACGATTATCAACCAAAAGAGCTTTTACGATGCTGGAAAGCCCGTGTATTGCATCTATGTGGCCATCGGGCAGAAAGCGTCGACTGTTGCAACATTGGTACAGACGTTGAAAGAGCGTGGTGCGTTAGACTACACCATTATCGTATCGGCAACGGCTGCCGACCCTGCTGCCATGCAATATTACGCCCCATTTGCAGGAGCAGCCATCGGCGAATTTTTCCGCGATAGAGGCGAACATGCGCTTGTAGTGTACGACGATTTGTCGAAGCAGGCAGTGGCCTATCGTGAAGTGTCGTTGATTCTTCGTCGTCCGTCCGGTCGCGAGGCCTACCCGGGAGACGTGTTCTACCTGCACAGTAGGTTGCTTGAGCGGGCAGCGCGCATTAACGACCAGCAGGAAGTGGCCGAGCAGATGAACGATCTGCCCGAATGTTTGAAAGGGCATGTAAAGGGAGGCGGTTCGCTTACGGCACTACCCATTATTGAGACTCAGGCTGGGGACGTTTCAGCCTACATCCCCACCAACGTAATTTCGATCACGGACGGGCAGATTTATCTTGAGACCGACCTCTTCAATCAAGGTTTCCGACCGGCCATCAATGTCGGCATTTCGGTGAGTCGTGTGGGCGGATCGGCACAGATCAAGAGCATGAAGAAAGTAGCGGGAACGTTAAAGATAGACATGGCACAGTATCGTGAGTTGGAAGCCTTCTCAAAATTCTCCAGCGATATGGATGCTGTTACGGCGATGACACTCGACCGAGGAAGAAAGAATAACCAGTTGCTCATTCAGCCGCAATACAGTCCGATGCCGGTGGGCGAGCAGATAGCTATTCTTTATTGTGGAACCCGCGGTTTGATGCATGATGTCCCTGTTGAGCAGGTGCGCGAGTGTCAAGAAGCATTTTTGGATAAGCTCCGTTCCACGCATCAGGATGTTATCGACTTCCTGGCCAGCGGTCAGATAGACGAGAAAGCAACAAAGACCATTGAAGATGTGATGGCCGACATCGCTGCACAATACAAGTAATCCGAATTCCCTTATGTCTTTAAAAGAGATAAAGAACAGGATAGCCTCTGTGAACAGCACTCGGAAGATAACGAGTGCCATGAAGATGGTAGCCTCCTCCAAATTGCATCATGCACAGGGGATGATAGAGAACATGTTGCCCTATGAACGCATGTTAGAACATATCCTCAAAGCTTTCTTGGTTTCGATGCCCGATGCTCAAACCGTTTTCAACAGAGAGCGAAAGGAGCTGAAGCGCATAGCCCTGGTGGTTTATTCAAGCAATAGCAGTCTATGCGGTGGATTCAACGCCAATATCATCAAGATGATGCAACAGGCCGTGAATCACTATCGAGAGGCTGGCGTGACGGACATCGTGGTTTATCCCATTGGGCGGAAGGCTGCTGAACAGGCGGCGAAGCTGGGGCTTACGTTAGCAGGTGACTTCACTCATTTGGCCGAAAAGCCCAGTGCGCAGGTCTGTGCTGGCATAGCCACCGAGCTGGCAGGAAAATTTGCTCGACAAGAGTTCGACAAAGTGGAATTGATTTATCACCACTTCAAGAGTGCCGGTTCGCAGATACTCACCCGTCGTACCTTTCTGCCCATTGATCTCTCTACCGAAGTGGGTCGTTACAACGACAGAGATCTCTCCTCGAATCTCGTTACAGCAAAGGCACAAGAATATCTACGAAAGAAACGTACGTCTGAGGAAAAGAAGAAGGACGAAGCGAAGCCGCTGAATGACAATTTTATTGTAGAGCCGGATATGAAGTCGATCTTAGAGACGCTGATCCCGAAAGAGCTCAACCTAATGCTCTACACTGCTTTGCTCGATAGTAATGCCAGCGAGCACGCTGCGCGGATGGTAGCGATGCAGACGGCCACCGATAATGCCGACGAACTCTTGCGAGTTCTCAATCTGCAATACAATAAGAGTCGTCAGCAGGCCATCACCAACGAATTGCTCGACATCATGGGTGGAACGGTCAACAACTGATGTGTTACGGGGCGGAGATCTTTCTCACCCATGCATTTGGCAGCGAAGTTTTCCAATAAAAAGATATGCTGTTCTCTTCATACGGGAGCAGCATTTTTTATGGATGAGATCGTTCCCCGCGGCGGGAAATGGCCGCTGGCGCCCAGGGAAGGGTTCCCCGCGGCGGGAAATGACCGCTGGCACCCAGGGAAGGGTTCCTCGCGGCGGGAAATGGCCGTTGGCATCCAGGGAAGGATTCCCCGCGGCGGGAAATAGCCGCTGGCACCCAGGGAAGGGTTCCCCGTGGCGGGAAATGACCGCTGGCACCCAGGGAAGGATTCCCCGCCGCGGGAAACGACCACATCCCCAAAAACTAAATAATGTTGCATTATTTTGGGCGCATACTCATTTGTGCTATTTTTGCACGATACAGAAAAATCATCAATCGATGCACACAGATACGCTCACATTATACGAATTGAACCAATTGGTGAAGGAAGCCCTAACCCTCACTATGCCTGATGAATACTGGGTGGAGGCCGAAATATCCGAGCTTAGAGAAGTACGCGGACATTGCTATATGGAACTTGTGCAGAAAGACCCACATAACCATATCCCCCTGGCGAAAGCCTCTGCCAAGTGCTGGAAAAATCGATGGGCGTATCTCGGTCCATACTTCGAACGCACGGCAGGACAGACTTTGCGGGCCGGATTGAAGGTGAGGGCCAAAGTGTATGCCCATTTTCATGAGTCATATGGATTTTCGTGGATCATCAACGATCTTGATCCCACCTTTACACTGGGCGATATGGCCCGCAAACGCCGGGAAATCATTCTGCAATTGAAGGCAGAGGGTGTGTTCGATCTTCAGAGAGAACTCTCCCTGCCGCTCTTTGCACAGCGCATTGCGGTTGTTTCCAGCGAACAGGCAGCCGGCTACGGCGATTTTTATCGACAACTGAAGAACAATCAACTCGGTCTTCAGTTTCACGTTTCGCTCTTCCCGGCCGTGATGCAGGGCGAGCAGACGGAGAGTAGCATCGTGGATGCACTGAACAGAATCAATAGTAGGATAGAAGACTTTGATGCCGTCGTACTGATACGAGGCGGAGGAGCCACCAGCGATCTGAGCAGCTTCGACAGTCTTCTTCTGGCGGAAAACGTAGCCAACTTCCCTCTGCCCGTTATCACCGGGATAGGACACGACCGAGACGAGAGCATCTTAGACATGGTGGCCTGCATACGCGTAAAAACACCTACGGCAGCGGCAACACTCCTTGTAGAACACCTTGCAGAGGTGTATCATCGCGTGGTGAAAGCCCAGGAAAAACTCTCACACCTCGTCCGACATCGCATGGAAATGGAAGGAATGCGACTTGAGCGAATGACTGAAAAAATTCCCGTGCTGTTCTCCCTCGTGAAAAGTAGGCGAGAAGAACGAATGACCCAACTCTCGTTGCGTCTTCAACATGCCGTCAAAGAAAGAATCCAACAAGAGAAACAGTATGTCGACAGACTCGAACTGCAAATCCCTTCCCTCATTCATCGGAAAATTACACAAGAAGGACATCGCATCACAATGCTGACACAGCGCAGTCAGGCACAAGACCCTGCTGTGCTACTCAAACGCGGCTATAGCATCACCCTACACAGAGGACGGGTTGTACACGATGCAAAAGTTCTTCAACCGGGCGATGTCCTCGAGACCCGTGTAGAAAAGGGACAAATTACCTCCATTGTGAAATAATAATTATTGAGATATGGCAAAACAAGAAATGAAGTATGAAGAAGCCGTCGCCCAGCTTGAAGAAATCGTCAGCAAGATGGAAACAGGCGAACTGGACGTCGATTCGCTTTCGACACACCTGAAGATGGCGCAAAAACTCATTAAACTCTGTAAAGACAAACTCACAAAAACAGATTCTGAGATAAAGAAAATGCTTAACGACGAGTAGCCTTTCGTTGTCACCGGAGCGAGGAGAACCCCATCTTCCAGAGGTTCCCCTCGCGGCTGTAAGCATCATTTGTCAATAAAAAATTGCCCGTTTGCATTATAATTGCTACTTTTGTGTTGTTTTTATAAAACAGGATAAAAGAAATTTGACGTTATGAAGAATTTAGATTGGGCCAGCTTATCCTTCGGATACATCCCCACCGACTATAATGTTCGTTGTTATTACCGTGACGGAAAGTGGGGAGAAATTGAAGTTTGTTCGGACGAATACATCAAGTTGCACATGGCTGCGACCTGTTTACACTATGGCCAAGAGGCCTTCGAGGGGCTGAAAGCCTATCGATGTCCTGACGGAAAGATACGCGTGTTCAGAATGGACGAGAATGCTCGCCGACTGCAAGACACCTGTCGTGGAATCCTTATGCCGCCCTTGCCCGACGACCGGTTTGAAGAAATGGTCATCAAAGCGGTGCGTCTGAATCAAGAATACGTACCAACCTATGAGAGTGGGGCTACGCTTTACATCCGTCCGCTGATGATCGGTACAAGTGCGCAGGTAGGTGTCCGTCCAGCAAACGAATATCTCTTCCTGATTCTCGTAACACCGGTCGGCCCTTATTTTAAAGGCGGATTCTCACCCAATCCGTATGTCATCGTGCGCAACTACGATCGGTCGGCCCCTTTGGGCACAGGTATGTTCAAAGTGGGAGGAAACTATGCCGCATCGTTCCGCGCCAACGCACTGGCCCACGAGAAAGGGTACGCCAGTGAATTCTATCTCGACGCTAAAGAAAAAAAATATATCGATGAATGCGGAGCCGCCAACTTCTTCGGAATTAAGGATAACACTTATATTACTCCAAAATCTTCGTCCATCCTGCCGAGCATCACCAACAAAAGCCTCATGCAACTGGCCCGAGATATGGGCCTGAGAGTGGAGCAACGCGCCATTCTGGAAGAGGAACTTGCTACTTTCGAGGAGGCCGGGGCCTGCGGAACGGCAGCAGTAATCAGTCCGATTTCCTATATCGACGATTGGGAAACCGGTGCACGATACCAGTTTAGTAAGAACGGAGAGCCCGGCCCCATCTCTCAAAAACTCTACCATCATTTGCGCAACATTCAGTATGGAATAGAAGAAGATGTACACGGCTGGACACAAGTTGTTGTAGAATAGCACCCCTTTTCTCTCAAAAAGGTATACACTCTTCTGTCTAAAGCATATATACCTTCTGCTCAAAAGGAAGAAACCTTTCCGCAATCATCACTTTAAACAAAACAATAATGAGATCAATTACGAATTACAAAGACAGTGCCCTTGAAAGTTTGAAGGGCAAATGGGACAAAGGTGTCATCGCCACACTGATTTATCTGCTCATCGCCGGACTGCCTTCCGGCGTATTGAACGTTGCCGTCAAGAACGCAGGAACTCTTTGGAGTCTGTTGGTTATACCCTTGGCTTGGGGACTTACCGTGTATTTTCTCTCAATAGCTCGTCGGGAAGAAGATCTGTCTTATGAAAGACTTTTCGATGGTTATAGAGACTTTGTCAGAATCTTTCTCACCACATTCCTTTCAGGTATCTACATCATACTGTGGTCGCTCCTGCTCATTGTTCCCGGCATCATCAAATATTATTCTTATTCGATGGTGTCCTACATTCTGAAAGACGACCCCACGCTTAAGAACAATGCAGCCATTGAGAAAAGTATGAAGATGATGGAAGGACATAAGATGCAGCTCTTCCTGCTCGACTTGAGTTTCCTTGGCTGGGTTCTCCTTTCCTGTCTCACATTAGGTTTGGGTTTCTTACTTCTCATTCCTTATATCCAAACTACCCGTGCCCATTTCTACGAGGATTTGAAAGCCGAGACCGAAGGTTTCATGATGGAAGAGGCGACTGTTAGAGCATAAAGCTCACCCTTTTCTTGAGGATTTTAACTAACTTTGTACCCGTAACCTATAGCTGGTTGCGGGTACAATTGTAACTATACACATCACCCCTCAAGATGCAATCTTCTTTTCGAAAAGGGAGAGAAAGCACATGTGGGGCAGACTTAAAACAGCAATTATACAAGGTAAACAAATCAACCTATGAGCAAAGGAAAGTTAGAGAAATTCGCCGAGATGGAAACCTTTACAAATGTTTTCCAATATCCTTTTTCGGTGTTGAAACAAAGGTCCTTCGAGATGAAAGGGCATTGGCGTGAAGCATATTTCCATAATTCCAACCCCATTGTCTTGGAACTAGGCTGCGGAAAAGGAGAATATACCGTAGAATTGGCGCGCCTTTTCCCTTGCGTTAATTTTATTGGTGTTGATATCAAAGGGGCCAGAATGTGGAAAGGAGCCAAGATGGCGATAGAGGAAAAGCTGCCGAATGTAGCTTTTTTACGCACAAATATTGAATTCATCGACCATTTTTTTGGAGCAAATGAGGTACAAGAAATCTGGCTTACTTTCAGCGACCCACAGATGAAAAACGTTCATAAACGGCTTACGAGTACGTTTTTCATGGCTCGTTATCGCCGCTTTTTAGAGGATAGGGGAGTGATTCATCTAAAAACCGACTCTAATTTCCTCTTTACCTACACTTCTTATATGGTGGAAAAGAATGGTTTCCCGCAATTGTTTCGCACTGAAGACTTGTATCATGCCGAGGGTATCGATACCCAGACGCGCAAAATACTCTCTATCCGCACATACTATGAAAATATGTGGATAGAGCGTGGACTGAATATTCGGTATTTGAAATTCCTGTTACCTCATACTGGAGAATTGATAGAACCGGATGTTGAAATCCCTTTGGACGAATATCGTAGCTATCATCGTTCAAAACGCAGTGGGTGCGAAACTGGCAAATAACATCCTTTGTCTCATCGCTGAACAAAAAACAACCCTTCTTTCTGTCTGCAATTAAAGAAAAAATAAGAGAGGTCATTCTTGTTTTAAAACAACGATGGCCTCTGTTTTTCTTTCCATCTCATCAATCTTTCTACCTTGAAGCTTCTCTTTTCTGTTAAATGTCTATCCATCTAAAAATCTGTATTTTACAACTATGTCTACCATCTCTTAGTTTTCGCATCTCAAAAACTAAGAAAACGCACTGCAATCTCTTAGCTTTTGACTTGCAAAAGCTAAGAGAACGGAAAGCTCTTTGTTAGGCTTATTGGGAGTAATTCCAAATTCTTTTGCGTTAACATTCTCTTCTGTCACCTATAGGGGTAGGAAGTAGTTGAGAGTAGTTTCAAATTTTCTTGTATTAACATTCATCATGATTTGACAAATAAAAAAGGATATGCCTTTTGGCATATCCTTTTTATTCAAACGAAAAGGGTAGGGGGATTAGTTCCCTTTTTCCAATTTTGCCTTCAAGTCAGCTAATACATCAATGTCTCCAAGCGTTGTTCCTGCTGCGACATTGTTGATTTGAGCCGATGATTCAGACTTTTTCGAAGCATGTTGTTTACGAGCAGGCTTGATGTCGTCTTTACCTTCCTCAAAGGTACGGCTATGCGAAAGAATGATTCTCTTGGTATCTTTCACAAACTCTATCACCTTAAAGTCGAGCTCTTCACCCAGTTGAGCTTGGGTTCCATCTTCTTTAACTAAGTGTTTAGGAGTTGCAAAACCTTCGCCACCTTCGTTCAGTGTAATAACAGCACCCTTATCCATCATCTCGGAGATCTTACCTTGATGCACGCTTCCGGGGGTATACACCGTCTCATAAGTATCCCAGGGATTCTCCTCAAGTTGTTTATGACCGAGGCTGAGACGTCTGTTCTCCTTGTCGATTTCAAGAACAATAACGTCTATCTCTGCTCCTACTTGGGTAAATTCAGAAGGATGTTTCACCTTTTTCGTCCAAGAAAGGTCGCTAATGTGAATCAATCCGTCAACACCTTCTTCTAATTCAACGAAAATACCGAAGTTGGTGAAGTTTCTAACTCTTGAAGTATGTTTGCTTCCAATGGGGTATTTCACCTCAATCGTCTCCCAAGGATCTTCTTTCAGTTGTTTGATGCCAAGAGACATCTTGCGTTCGTCTCTGTCAAGGGTAAGAATTACGGCTTCAACATCGTCGCCTACGTGCAAGAAATCTTGCGCACTGCGTAGATGTTGGCTCCAAGACATTTCCGAAACATGGATGAGTCCTTCTACACCCGGTGCAATTTCAACAAAGGCTCCATAATCTGCAATGACAACAACCTTACCTTTAACATGGTCGCCCACCTTTAATTCTGCATCCAAAGCATCCCAAGGATGGGGAGATAATTGCTTCAAACCCAGTGCAATACGACGTTTCTCATCATCAAAGTCGAGAATAACGACATTGATCTTTTGATCCAAAGTAACCACTTCGTGTGGATCGCTGACACGTCCCCAAGACAAATCTGTGATGTGAATGAGTCCGTCAACACCACCCAAGTCGACAAATACGCCATAAGAAGTGATGTTCTTAACGGTTCCTTCAAGAATCTGTCCTTTTTCGAGCTTGGAGATGATTTCTTTCTTTTGAGCTTCGAGCTCAGCTTCAATAAGAGCCTTATGCGACACAACGACATTTCGGAATTCCTGATTGATCTTAACAACTTTGAATTCCATGGTCTTGCCCACAAATACGTCATAATCTCTGATGGGATGAACGTCAATCTGACTACCGGGCAAGAAGGCTTCAATACCGAAGACGTCTACAATCATGCCGCCTTTTGTGCGACACTTGATATATCCTTGGATAACTTCTTCATTTTCAAGAGCTGCGTTAACACGCTCCCAGCTCTTGCTCAAGCGCGCCTTCTTGTGTGAAAGGATCAATTGTCCTTTCTTGTCTTCTTGGTTTTCAATGTAAACCTCGACAACATCACCAACTTTCAGATCAGGATTATATCTGAATTCTGAAGCTGGAATAATACCGTCACTTTTGTAACCGATATTAACAACAACCTCTTTTTTGTCAATAGAAATAACTGTTCCATCAACAACCTGATGCTCAGAAACCTTGTTAAGGGTTTCATCGTAAGCCTTTTCAAGAGCATCTTTGCTTACTTCTACAGAGCTACCGTTCTCAAATTCGTTCCAATTGAACTCGGCCAACGGTTGCACATCTTTAAAATTAGACATAAAAATTAAATAATAAAATTAATAAAGTTAGACTTTATATGATTTGAAAATCCCTGCAAAGTTATAATAAAAATAATACATAACCCTATGTTTATCAAGGGAATATGAAGACACTGGATGATTATATGTTTTTTTAACACAGGAGTATGCTACAGTTTGGGATAAATATCATTGTATTTTATTTCTAATATAATCAACATTATGATAAATAAAATTATTACTAACCATAAGTTAAGTGATGAATGCGAAGTGATGAACATACAAATGGATGCAAAAAGACAAGAGAATATTTTGGATTGATATTCTCTTGTCTTGTTATATTGATCTCTTTACAGAAGAAAGATTTTTATTTCTTGAAAAAATCCTGTACAGCTTCGTTAGGAACCATTTTTTCATCAAAAATGTAAGCTCCAGTCTTGGGACTTCTTATCATTTTTATAACTTTAGTGTAAGCACGTCCATCTTTTGAACCATCACGAAGGGTTGCAACTACTTTCTTTGCCATAGTTTATTTTCTATTTAGACGATATTATTTTATCTCCTTATGAAGCGTCATCTTCTTCATGATTGGATTGTATTTCATTAATTCCATACGTTCAGGTGTGTTCTTTCTATTCTTTGTTGTAACATAGCGGCTTGTACCAGCCAACCCACTATTCTTCATTTCTGTGCATTCAAGAACAACCTGAACTCTATTACCCTTAGCTTTCTTTGCCATGATAATTATTCTCCTATAACTTTAATGTCCTTCCAATCGCAATGACCTTTTGCAACAGCTTGCTTTAAGGCTGCATCAAGACCAACTTTATTGATTAAACGCAAACCTGCAGCACTTATTTTTAAGCTAATCCAGCATTCTTCTTCGACATAGTAGAACTTTTTGCTGAACAAGTTTACATCAAAGCTACGTTTTGTACGATGCTTTGAGTGCGAAACATTGTTGCCAACCATTGCCTTTTTACCTGTAATCTGACAAATCTTCGACATTGCTATTTGTATTTTTTGTTTTCTTTTTAATACTTACTCCAAACAGGTTGCAAAAGTACGAATTATTCTTTTTAAAAACAATAGAATCTATTGTGAATCTAAGAAATTAAGTTTTTTTATCGGGAGATCTTTAGATAAAACATCCGTTCTTTCCTTGAAAAAATGTTATTTTTCTTTTATTTCTTCCTCCTTCAGAAAATTAAGGAAGAGACGTAGTGCTCTATTGGTGGCAATAGCGAGATTGATATCTCTACCAAAATCTTCTTCTAACTTCAATGTCATGGTTTTATCCTTTGAACCACAGGCGAGCCAAATCGTTCCAACGGGAATGCCATCAAAATCTCCAGCTACGGGACCTGCATAGCCGGTTGCGGAAATAGCATAATCAGTGTTCAATGTTTCGCATGCGCCTTGCACCATCTGAATGGCAACGGCTTCACATACGGCTGAATTTTCTTCCAACACTTCAGGATCGACATTTAGAAGTTTCTCTTTTATCTCGTTGGTATAACTAATTACACCTCCCTTGAAATATTTCGATGCACCAGGTGTCGCGATGATAGCCTCTGCGATTCTGCCACCTGTGCAGCTTTCGGCAGTTGCAATAGATTTGCCATTATCATAGAGGTGTTGTTGTAATTCTCTGCTCAAGACTTTTGTTTCCAGTTCCATATCTTTGATATTTATGATTTTGTTTATTTATCTCTACTCGAATGTAACCTTTGAGAAGGCGGGTTGGTCGATCGCACAAAATTGCTTATCTAAGAACTTATAGTATCCGGTAATACCTATCATGGCAGCATTATCGGTTGTATAGCTAAATTTGGGAATATAGATAGTCCACCCCAACTTCTCTGCTGCTTCGTGGAAGGCGTTGCGAAGACCGTTGTTGGCTGACACACCGCCAGCCACAGCCACGTGTGTTATGCCCGTCTGCCTTACAGCGAGTCGGAGTTTTTTCATTAAAATATCTACGATTGTGAATTCGAGACTTGCAGCAATGTCTATCTTATGCTGTTCGATGAAGTCGGGGTTCTCCCCTACCCACTTCTGAAGCTGATAGAGAAAGGATGTTTTCAGACCAGAAAAGCTATAGTCTAAGCCGGGGATGTTTGGTTCTGCGAATTTAAAGGCTTTGGGATTTCCCTGTCGAGCGAGTCGGTCGATGATGGGACCACCCGGATAACCCAATCCCATCACCTTTGAACATTTATCAATAGCTTCTCCGGCGGCATCGTCGATGGTTTGTCCCAGTATCTCCATATCGTTATAGGCGTTCACTTTAACGATTTGTGAGTTGCCACCGCTGACCAGCAAACACAGAAAGGGATAAGGTGGAACCTGCGTCTGATTTCCCTCTTCTTTGATGAAATGTGCCATGACATGCCCCTGCAAATGATTGACATCGATCAGGGGAATATTTAATGCGCGTGCGAATCCTTTAGCAAAGCTCACACCCACGAGTAACGATCCCATCAAGCCCGGTCCGCGTGTGAAAGCCACAGCCGAGAGATCTTCTTTTGTGATGTTGGCACGTTTCAGAGCCTGATCAACCACCGGTACAATATTCTGTTGATGTGCGCGTGAGGCTAACTCGGGCACCACACCACCATAATTTTTATGCACATCTTGCGATGCGGTGACGTTGCTCAACAGAATATCGTTTTGTAGTACGGCAGCCGACGTGTCGTCGCAGCTGCTTTCGATTCCTAATATATATATAAGGTGTTTTTTCATCGCGTCAAGATTTCCACTCCATGTTCCGTCATCAAGAACGTATGTTCCCACTGTGCGCTGGGCAGTTCGTCGCCTGTGATGACCTCCCAGCCGAATTCGTCGTCGGCATCGATGAATACTTTCCAAGTGCCCATGTTAATCATCGGTTCGATGGTGAAGACCATTCCAGGAACGAGCAACATACCCTGTCCGCGATGTCCGAAGTGCATCACCTCGGGTTCTTCGTGGAAAGCCAGTCCCACGCCATGACCGCATAGATCTCTCACCACGCCATAATGATATTTCTCGGCGTGTTTTGAGATGGCATGCCCGATATCGCCTACGAATCCGTAGGGTTTTGCGGCTTCAGCACCGATTTCCAAGCATTCTTTTGCCACGCGCACCAGTTGTTCTTTTTCTGGCGAGGTTTTTCCGATGATAAACATGCGCGAGGCATCGGCATAATATCCGTCGAGGATGGTGGTAAAGTCTACGTTAACGATATCTCCCTCTTGGAGCACCTCGTTATCTTTAGGGATACCGTGACACACCACCTCATTGATGCTCGTGCACACGCTTTTGGGGAATCCCTCGTAGTTTAGGCAAGCGGGAATAGCTCCGTGGGCAGTGCAATAGGCTTGGCAGATGCGGTCGATTTCGCCTGTGGTCATCCCGACGCAGATTTGTCGTTCCACCTCGTTGAGCACGCCGGTGTTCACCACCCCACTTCGTCTGATACCTTCAATTTGTTCGGGTGTTTTGATCAGTTCTCGTGTAGGAACGAGTTTACCTTTATTTTCCCAATACATCACTTGCTTGTCCAGGTCTGTAGGAAGTTGTCCCGGCAGGCAGTGCCATCTTCTTTTTTTTGTGAAAACCATTATCCGATGTTTTTAACGCCTGCAAAGGTACGCCAATTGCAGGATAAAGCAAAGTTTTCTTTTCATTATATTAGAGGAGGGGCCCCTTTGCCGATTTTACTCCATCTATCAGGGATAGAAGCTCATCATAGGCTGACTCAACACGTTGATTGGTAGGTTTCTAAAAAATACCAAATAAAAAAGCCTTTTCCGTTTTATTCCGAGAATAAGGCGTAACTTTGTACTCAAAGTTTTCGTTCAGCCAAACGAACAAAGCCAAGCTTGCTTAGGTTTTTGTCGTGGCGAGAATTGAAAATCGCCGGCACGGAGTTTTTAGCGAAGTGGAAAGGCAAAATGTACTTTTGAGGAATGAAAAAGAAATAATATCGCAATGACAGAGACAAAAAGATTAGTTGAAACGATTACAAAAGGGATACAAGAAAAAAAAGGTTCAAAGATAGTTGTTGCAGACCTCAACGGCGTTGATGGAGCCATTGCCAACTATTTTGTTATCTGCCAGGGAAACTCTCCTACACAAATCGAAGCCATTGCCGAATCTATCGGTGAAACTGTACGTAAGGAATTGAAAGAAAAGCCTACTCACGTCGTTGGGTTAGGACTCAACCAATGGGTTGCGATAGATTTTGTGGATGTGATGGTTCATGTTTTTCTGCCAGAAATGCGTACTTTCTACGACCTTGAACATCTCTGGGCTGACGCGAAACTTACCCACCTACCCGACCTTGACTGATTTCTGGCACAGGATTTGAAAACGAATCTATATCATTCATAAGAAATCCGTTTCATCAACCCCAAAAATTATGAGCAACAACCAACCCTCTAATAACAAGCAGCCGAAGATGCCGCGGTTCAACGTGAGCTGGCTCTTTCTGCTTTTCATCTTCATCTCTGCAACATTCCTCTTCAACGGAGGTGGGAACCTTGTGGCCGGCAGTGCCAAACAGGAGGCCACCTACACCAAATTCAAGGAATACGTAGACAAAGGATATGCCAACAATGTGGTGGTGAACAACAGCGAGAGCACGCTCAAGATGTATGTCAAGCCCGCCCATGTGCGCGACGTCTTCAATATGGATGCCAAGCAGGCTGGGCAGAATCCATACGTCAGTGTAGAGTTCGGTTCGACCGACGAGCTGGAGAAATATCTCACCGAGGTTCAGAAGGCAGGCAAGATTAAGGATTTTTCTTACGAGAATGAGAAAGGCGGCCTCTTTGTCAATCTTCTCACCTCGTTGTTTCCCATCATTGCTTTGGTGGCCGTGTGGATTTTTTTCATGCGGCGCATGGGTGGCGGCGGAGCCGGTGGCGGAGCAGGTGTCTTCAGCGTGGGCAAGAGCAAAGCCAAGATGTACGAAAAGGGTAACGAGATAGGCGTCACCTTCAAGGATGTGGCCGGACAGGCGGGAGCCAAACAGGAAGTGCAAGAGATTGTCGACTTCTTGAAGAGTCCGCAGAAATATACCGACCTGGGCGGAAAGATTCCCAAGGGCGCGCTGCTCGTGGGGCCTCCGGGAACGGGCAAAACGCTCTTGGCCAAAGCCGTTGCGGGCGAGGCTGGTGTACCGTTTTTCTCGATGAGCGGGTCGGACTTCGTGGAAATGTTCGTCGGTGTGGGAGCAAGTCGTGTGCGCGATCTCTTCCACCAAGCCAAGGAGAAATCGCCCTGCATCATCTTCATCGACGAGATCGACGCCGTGGGGCGCGCCCGAAGCAAGAATCCCGCCATGGGCGGCAACGACGAACGGGAAAACACCCTTAACGCCCTACTCACCGAGATGGACGGTTTCGGTACCAACAGCGGCGTCATTATTCTGGCCGCTACCAACCGCGCCGACATGCTCGACAGTGCCCTGTTGCGTGCCGGACGGTTCGATCGACAGATCAACGTCGACCTACCCGACCTGCCCGAGCGGAAAGAGATCTTCCAGGTGCACCTGCGACCGATCAAGATCGACGAGACGGTAGACATCGACTTCCTCTCGCGTCAGACGCCGGGTTTCTCTGGAGCCGACATCGCCAACGTCTGCAACGAGGCTGCCCTCATTGCCGCGCGCTACAATCGAACGGCTGTGGGTAAGCAAGATTTTCTCGATGCTGTAGACCGCATCATCGGCGGACTCGAGAAGAAAACCAAAATCATGACCGCCGCCGAGAAGCGCACCATCGCCCTGCACGAAGCCGGGCATGCCACCGTTTCGTGGTTCTGCGAGCATGCCAATCCGCTTGTAAAAGTGTCGATCGTTCCGCGCGGCCGAGCCCTGGGTGCCGCCTGGTATCTGCCCGAAGAGCGACAGATCACCACCAAGGAGCAGATGCTCGACGAGATGTGTGCACTGATGGGCGGACGGGCGGCCGAAGAACTCTTCACCGGTCACATCTCCACGGGGGCGATGAACGACCTCGAGCGGGCCACCAAAAGTGCCTATGGCATGATTGCCTACGCCGGCATGAGCGACAGTCTGCCCAACATCAGCTATTACAACAACCAGGAATACCAGTTCCAAAAGCCCTACTCGGAAACGACGGCAAAGGTGATCGACGACGAGGTGATGAAGATGGTCAACGAGCAATACGCCCGTGCCAAACAGATTCTTCGGGAGAACAGTTACGGGCACAATCGCCTGGCCGACCTACTAATCTCGCGTGAGGTGATTTTCGCCGAAGACGTGGAAGCCATCTTTGGCAAACGTCCCTGGGTGAGCCGTTCCGAGGAGATTATCGAAGACAATACGCCCCGTCTTGAGGATATGCCCGAAGAAGTGCGCGCTGCCGAGGAAGAACATCGCCGCAGTCTCGGATTATGACGGGTTACTGTACCCTACAGTAACGTCGCGGAGACCGAAATGGTGCTACTGTACCCTACAAAACCATCACGGAGACAAAAATGGTGCTACTGTACCCTACAATAACGTCGCGGAGGCCAAAATGAGGCCACTGTACCCTACAAAACCGCCATCAGAGACCAAAATGACGTGATTGTACCCTACGATGACGTCGCGGAGGCCAAAATGAGGCTACTGTACCCTACAGTAACGCCGCGGAGGCCAAAATGAGGCTACTGAACTGTTCAAAACGGCCGCGGAGACCAAAATGGTGCTACTGAACTGTTCAGAACGGCCGCGGAGCCCAAAATGGTGCTACTGAACTGTTCAGAACGGCCGCGGAGACCAAAATGGTGCTACCGAACTGTTCAAAACGGCCGCGGAGGCCAAAATGATGCTACTGAGCTGTTCAGAACGGCCGCGGAGCCCAAAATGATGCTACTGAACTGTTCAGCGACATCTTTTCATCAAGAAAAATAACGACGACCCCAAACGAAGGATTATGAACAACGAGAAAAAACAAAATCTGATGGTGCGAACCATCACCGGCATTCTCTTTTTGGCCGTGATGATCACAAGTTTCCTGCGCCCGCAGACCATGATTCTGCTCTTCACGCTCATCACCGCGCTGAGTCTGTGGGAATTCTCCACGCTGGTCAACGCACAGTCTGGCATCAGCATCAACCCCTTCATCACCACCGTGGCCGGAACCTATTTCTTCCTTGCCATCGCCGGCGTCAACAGCGGATGGGTGCAGACCAACGCCGTTTTTGTGCCCTATCTCCTGACGGTGGTTTATCTCTTCATCAGCGAACTCTACACCAAGGCCCACCACCCCGTCGTCAACTGGGCCTATACCATGCTGGCGCAAATGTACATCGCTCTCCCCCTCTCGATGATCAACGTTTTAGCTTTCCGACAGAGCCCCGACGGCATCACCCACTTTCATTATCTTCTGCCGCTGAGTGTCTTTATTTTCCTGTGGACAAACGACACGGGTGCCTATTGCAGCGGGTCGCTCCTGGGGCGGCACAAACTCTTCCCCCGCATCTCGCCGGCCAAGAGTTGGGAGGGAAGCATCGGCGGCGGAATCCTGGTGCTACTCGTGGCCGCGCTCATCGGATATATAGAGACGCAGGGCGAGCACCTCTCGGGGCTCTCCATCCCCGAGTGGGTGGGATTGGGACTGGTCGTGGTGGTCTTCGGCACCTGGGGCGACTTGGTGGAATCGCTCTTCAAACGCACACTCGGCATCAAAGACAGCGGTCGGATTCTGCCCGGACACGGCGGTATGCTCGACCGGTTCGACTCCTCGCTCATGGCCATCCCCGCCGCCGTGGTCTATCTCTATTCGCTGACCTTCTTCTAAGAACTCGTAGATTCTTATTCAAGCCAAAGGGTGAAAAGACATGCATGGTCTTTTCACCCTTTGGCTTGAATAAGGGAGATGCATCTACCGGGAACCTCGACGACTGGCGAGCAGCAATCCGCCAAAGGTGAGCAGACCGTTGAGCAACAGCAGTTCGTAGCCGAATCGATAGTCTGCAAGGCGTTGCGTCATACTGTCGAGACCGAAGCAGAGCAGCGGAGCGGCAATCGTCACCGCCGGTACCCACACGCCGTTTGCCTGGCGACGTGTGAAAAGTGCAAAGGCAAACAGTCCGAGCAGCGGTCCATAGGTATAGGAGCAGAGAATGTAAATGGCATCGATCACCGAGGTGGAGTTCACCACCCGAAATAGCAGAATGAACGCCACGAATGCCAGGGCCATCGCCAGGTGCACGCGTTTGCGAAAAGACTCGTCGTCGGCGCGCCCACAGAGGTCGACGCAAAAAGTGGTGGTGAGCGCTGTGAGCGACGAGTCGGCACTGCTGAACGAGGCCGCTACGATACCGATGGTGAAGAGCACCAACACCAGTCCGCCCAGCGAACCGCTGGCTGCAAACATCGGCAAGAGTTCGTCGCCCGATGCCGGCAGAGCGATCCCCCGCTGCGTGGCAAGCATCGAGAGTAGTACGCCCAGCGAGAGAAATAGCAGATTGGCCGGAACAAAAGCAAATCCATAGCAGCACATATCTTTCTGCGCCTCGCGCAGCGTTTTGCACGTAAGATTCTTCTGCATCATATCCTGGTCGAGCCCCGTCATGACCACCACGATGAAGGCTCCACTGAGAAATTGTTTCCAAAAGTTCTGCGTCGAAAGCCAGTCGCCGAACACAAACACGCGGCTGCGCTCATCTCTCATCACCGCCTCTGCCGCCTGGCCCATCGTCATCCCCAAAGCCTCCACCACCTGGTAGAGGATGAGAATCAGAGCCGCAAACATGCAAAATGTCTGGAAAGAATCCGTCCATACCAACGTGTTGATGCCACCACGACGGGTGTAAAGCCAGATCAGCGTCACCATCGCCACCACCGTCAGGGCGAACGGAACACCGAGGGCATCAAGCACGAAACGTTGCAGAATCATACAAACGACGTAGAATCGAACAGCCGCCCCCGTCATCTTCGAGAGCAGGAAGAAGGAGGCTCCCGTGCGATAGGCCGATGAACCCAGTCGATGGTTCAGATAGGAATAAATCGTGGTGAGCCGCAACCGATAGTAGACGGGTAGAAGTAGAAATGCCACTAAGAAATACCCCGCAATAAAACCGATGCAGGTTTGTAGATAGGTCATGCCGATAACGTTCACCATGCCCGGCACCGACACGAAGGTGACACCCGAGATGGAGGCTCCCACCATGCCGAAGGCCACCATATACCACGGCGACCGGTTGTCGGCACGGAAAAATGTGGCATTCGTGGCGCGGCGCGAGGTGAATCGACTCACGAGCAGCAGAAGGCTGAAATACGAAAGGATGGTAAGAATGATGGTCATAAGTGGCGGCAAAGGTACGAAGAAAAGATGGCAAAAAAATCCCGATGCCAACAGCATCGGGATTTTTTATGGTCAAATTTGTGGAGAGGATGGATTGCTTTACTTGCCGGAGATCACTTCCTGGTATGCAGGAGATGACTTCCTGGTATGCAGGAGATGACTTCCTGGTGTGCAGGAGGTGACTTCTCGATGTGTGGGAGATGACTTCCCGATGTGTGGGAGATCATCTCCCCAATAGCATGCGATGGTTGGTGGGGGGTGTCTTCCGGTGCATCTCTCATTCGATATAATTCTTGAGCCAGCCATACAGCACCTGGTCGTAGCCGTAAACATCGGGGTAAGACCGCATCGCGCCCCGCTTGTCGGGATAGAGCGTGTAATAGGCGATGAAGACGGGAATCTCTGGATTCACTCGCAGACTGTTCATCAGTTTCGACCTGTCGGGCTTCTTCCATTCCGTGCTCTGGGCATCCGATGGGGGAGGATAAAGATTCACCTCCATCGAATATTTGATTTTCTCGATGAGTCTCTCATCTTTGTCGGCGAGCATGAATACGGCCAAGTCGAACGGTTGCTCAACGCGGATGCAACCGTGCGAAACGCCGCGGTTGTCGCGGGCGAAGGCTTCTTTCGACGATGTGTCGTGAATGAAGATGGAAAAGTTGTTGGCGAATCGGAAGATGATTCGGCCCAGTGCATTGCCTTCGCCGCCAGACTGCACGACGCAGTGATCGGGACTGAGCAGGAGGGCTGTCGTGAGGCGGTTCAGATCGACGGGTCGACCACTCCTCCTTTCGCGCACAACATAGCGGTGGGATTCGAAATAGGCCGGATCGGCCACGTGGCGCACCATCTCCTTGCGGATGATGCTCCGCGGGACAACCCATTGCGGATTGATGTCCATCCGCATAATTCGACTGGTGAGCAATGGCGTCTTCGTGGCGACATTCCCGCAAGCCATGCGCATGGTGAGCACGCTGTCGCCCCGCACGGCGTCGAGATGGAAGGAGGGGATGTTCACCCAGATGTATTGATCATGGTTTTGCGGGATGTCTGCCAGTCGCCACCTGCTGCGCTCCAGATTGCAGAGTGTTTTTATTCTCTCGGAGGGCGAGAGGCTCTGTCGTTTAAGTCTGGCTAAAAATGTTTGATAAAGCGGACTCTTCGGCTGAACCTCGTGCAGGAAGATGGCCACCGAATCGTTATAAATCTTGCGCAGCGCAGCCCAATAGAAATTTTTGGTGGCGTGTTCCATGGCGACGTCGAAAAGGGCACGGTAGGATTTCCCGGTCGAGTCGCCCTCGTGCACGTCAAGCCGATTGAACACCCAGGCGGGATTGACAAACCCGAATCGCTGTCCCGAGACATACCGCAGAAAGGCCTTGGTGAGATTGTATTCCAGTCGCGCCATCACCAGGTTGAGTGCGTTGCTACCGGTGTCGACCTTGAGCGTGCGCACCCGACGCAGATCAGCTTCTATCTCCTCTACCCTAAATTTCCGCCGACTGAAGCCCAATGCTTCTACTTCATGGAGATGGGCCAGCAAACTGTCGGCACGTGCATCTACTCCCTGTCGGTCGATCCACAGAAAATTCCCGCCGCCACGATAATAACGACGTGTGCGACTGTCGGGCTGCAACGAATCGTTGTCTGCCCGTGCCAGTCGCACGATGTTGGCTCGGATGCGATGGGAATTGAGTCTGAAGGCCGAGGAGTCTAACTCTTGATAGTCGGCCGAAGAATAATTCTTGTTAGATGAGGTCTTTTCCTCGTGGCAGGAAACAATCGCCACCGCCCAGAGGACAACAAGAAAGGTGTATTTGCCTATTTTCAAATCAGAAAACTTACCTGATTGCGATCTTGCGCACCACTTTTCCCACTTTCACGATGTAGCACCCCTTGGGGAGATTGAGTTCGAAGCGTTTGTCCGAACTCTCCACCTTGAGATAGACTACCCGAATGCCTGCCACGTCGTAGATGGCCAGCATCTGTCCTGCGGCTCCCGAAACGTGGAGGGTGGACTCGGTGACGGTGATGACGATACTCTGAAAATCGTTGTCGATGAGCTCGATCGCGTTATTCGCCCTTGTTTCAATGGGATTGCCCATTAGTATGGTTGCGAGAAGGGATAGGGTGAGTAAAACTTTTGTCATACGTAGGCTTTGTTTTGCAATTTGCTTGCAAATATAAGGCTTTTTGGTGGAAAACGAGGCCCGACTCTTATAAAAACTTGTGAAGCACAAGTGGTTGATTCGGGATTTCTGCTTCGTACCCCTACGAAAGCTCGAAAATGAGAGGAACAGGTCTTCGTACCCCTACGAAAGCTCGAAAATGGGAGGAACAGGTCTTCGTACCCCTACGAAAGCTCGAAAATGGGAAGAACAGGTCTTCGTACCCCTACGAAAGTTCGAAAATGGGAAGAATAGGTCTTCGTACCCCTACGAAAGCTCGAAAATGGGAGAAACGGGTCTTCGTACCCCTACGAAAGCCCATTCGGGGGCAGATTCAATGAGAGACTATACGTTGATGACGAGTCCTTCCTGTGCCAGGATGGTGTTGGGAAAAATGGTTTTCGCCTCGTTGAGTAGCACTTTTTCGTTATCGTAACGTGCACTGTAATGTCCCAACATCAATTGCCCCACTTTCGCTGCCGCCGCCACCTGAGCCGCTTGGGCTGCCGTACTGTGGTAGTACATCCGCGCCCTACCCTCGCTCTCGCTACCGTATGTGGCTTCATGATAGAGCAGATTTGCGCCTTTCACCTCTTGATGTAGCTGCGGCATATAGCGTGTGTCGCTGCAATAGGCGTAAGAACGAGCCGGAGTGGCAGGTTGCACGAGTCGCGCGTTGGGGATGGGGAGTCCGTCGCGCCCCACCCCATCGGCTCCTTGTTTGATGTTGTTGATCTGACTCAGTGAAATTCCGTAGAAATCGATCATGTCGCGACGGATGTGCGGCAGTAGCGGTTTTTCTTTGAAAAGGAATCCACAGCAGGCAATGCGATGCTCTAAGGGGAGGGTTTCTACGGTGAGGCTCTTGTCTTCGTAGATGATGTTTCGTTGGGTCGTATCTACGGGATGAAAATCGATGTCGAATTCGAGTCCTGTGCAGAAGAAGTCGATCTGTTGTTGCAGGATAGGTTGAAGATCGACTGGCGCATAGATCTGTAGCGGAGCCGTTCGACCTAATAGTCCGAAGGTGGAGATCATGCCGATGAGTCCGAAGCAGTGGTCGCCGTGCAGATGCGAGATAAAGATGGCCCGGAGCCTGGTGAAGCGGATGTGCGAACGGCGCAACTGCACTTGTGTGCCCTCGCCACAGTCGACCATAAAAAGTTTCCCCCGCACCTCTACCACCTGCGAGGTGGCATTGTGGCGGAGGGTGGGCAGGGCACTTCCGCAGCCTAAGATGTGCACTCTGAAGGGTTCCAAGGCCTTTCTATTTTTGTCGTTTAAAGGTGAAAATACCGTGCGCGTTCTCGAGATAGAGCGAGTCGGCCCCCAACGTATTCACCTCAAAGGTGTCTTTGTTGAGCACCAGTCTACCGTTGAACACTCTCCACGACGTCCACGGATGTGTTTCTTCTTTGATGGCAGAGTTGACCGTTCCGTCTTCCATGATCTCAAATTGCTTGTCGATGCTTGCCCATTTGCCCAGAAGGGTGGTGAGATTGATCACACTGGTGGCAATGTTTTCACCGTCGGCATTCCGGAAGCCCAACACCGCCAACTTGTCGCCCGCCAGGAGTCCACCCCGAACGGGCGAGTTTTCGTCGAGGTCGATCAAATAGGTCAGCGTATCGCCCTGCGTGGTGATCAGTTCCAATGTATGCATGGCCGTGTTTTCCCCGCACACACCATAGAGGGTGGAATCGCCTGCTTCGTCGGTAAGAGTGGTATCGGTTTCTGCACTCTTTTTATTCTTAGAGTCGACACATGAAATGGCTATTAATATGCCCGTGATCAACAATAGCGTGGTTAAAATCTTCTTCTTCATATCTTTTCAATTAAATGGGAACTCAATTGTCAATTCTCTTCGCTTCGTTCCAGAGTCGGTCCATCTCTTCGAGCGACATTTCGGTGAGCGGTTTGCCCGCTTTGATGGAGTGTTGTTCAACGTAATTGAAGCGACGGATAAATTTTTGATTGGTGCGTTCGAGGGCGTTGTCGGGATTGAGGTGATAGAGCCGCGCGGCGTTGATGATACTGAAGAGAAAGTCGCCCAGTTCCTCTGTCGACCGTTCCTTGTCCTCTTTTTTTAGTTCTGCCTCCAACTCATCGAGTTCCTCACGCACCTTTGCCCACACTTCGGCTTTATTCCGCCAGTCGAACCCCACGTTCCGGGCCTTATCTTGGATGCGGTAAGCCTTGATCACGCTGGGCAACGCATCGGGAACACCCGAGAGTACGCTCGTGTTGCCGTCTTTTTCTTTTAGTTTGATCTGTTCCCAAGTTTGTAGTACCTGTTCCACGCTGTTGGCCTTTTGTTCGCCGTAGATATGCGGATGACGGAAGATCAGTTTGTCTGCTTCTTGATGACAGACGTCGGCAATGTCGAAGCTACCTGTCTCGCTCCCGATGCGCGAGTAAAAAAGAACATGTTCGAGCACATCGCCCAGTTCTTTACAGATATTCTTCATGTCGCGTTTGGCCAAAGCGTCGTACAATTCGTAAGTCTCTTCTATGGTGTTGGGCCGCAAACTCTCAAAGGTTTGTTTCTTGTCCCAGGGACACTTTTCGCGTAGGTCGTCCAGCACATCCAACAGACGGCCGAATGCCTCCAACTTCTCTTCTTTCGTATGCATAATGGATTTCTTTACGTGATTCAAAAGTGTTGCAAAGTTACGAAAATTTGTTTGCCTTCGTCTCCGATGCAGCCATATTTCGTGTATTCTTCGTACATTTGCGCCATTCAATACACGAAGAACAATGAAGTTTTACGACAGAACTGAGGCCCGGTGTCGAATGAACGAGTTGGCCCGCCAAGGTATTCCTTATCTTTTTGTTATCGACTATGAAGGTAGCCGGGCGTTGGTGGAAGCTGAGCAGGATATTGATCCCGACGAACTACTCTATAGCTTCAACGGCGTAGGCAATGCCGAACAGTTGCACCGCCAGCCTATCGGTCCAATAGATTGGCAGATTCACCCTCCCACATTCGAAGAGTATGCTCGCAGTTTCAATATCGTTCGCAAACAATTGTTGGATGGGAATAGCTATCTGGTGAATCTCACCTGTCGCGTGGGGCTGACAACCGATCTCTCGCTGCGCGACATATTTCTGTGCGCCGATGCGCCCTATCGCCTTTGGTTGCGTAACACATTAGTGTGCTTCTCACCAGAACCGTTTGTTAGGATCTGTCATGGAGAAATTTCGTCTTTTCCGATGAAAGGTACGGCGGATGCAACCCTCCTTGATGCTGCTGACCGTCTGATGAGTAATGAAAAGGAGGCAGCCGAACATGCCACTATCGTCGATCTGATTCGCAACGACCTGAGTATTGTCTCAGACTGCGTGCGGGTGGTGCGCTATCGCTATCTCGAGACGCTACAGACTCACAAGGGACCTCTCTTGCAAACCAGTTCGGAGATTCGCGGTCGGCTTTTTCCTCATCTCGTCCATCGACCCGGCGACATCCTTTTCTCACAATTGCCGGCAGGTTCTATCACTGGTGCTCCCAAACGTAAAACAGTGGACATTATCGCTGATGCTGAAACCTACCGTCGCGATTTCTACACGGGTGTGATGGGTCGTTGGAGCAATGGCTCGCTCGATAGTGCCGTGATGATTCGCTTCATCGACCAAACCGACGGCCAATTCTATTTTAAAGCCGGTGGAGGTATTACTGCTAAGAGTCTTTGCCGCGACGAATACCAAGAGATAATCGATAAAGTGTATGTCCCCATTCATTGAAACCATTCGTATCGAGAATGGTCGTCCCTTGCATCTTTCTCTGCATCAAGCGCGAATGGAAACTACCCGTAGCCGGTTTTTCCCTCAGGCACACCCCCTTTCTCTACACAAACTGCTTTCAGATGCACCCCGTTCTTCCGTCGGTCGCATCAAGGCACGCATCGTCTATGGAGCTGATGGTGTTGTAGAAAAATCCTACCAGCCCTACATTCTACGCCGGATAGAGCGTTTGCGATTGGTGATAGACAATGAGATTGATTATGCCTACAAAAGTACTGATCGACAATCTCTACTCCATCTTTTAGAATGCCGTGGAGATTGCGATGACATCCTCATCGTGCGCCGTGGACTCCTCACTGATACCTCTTTCACCAATATCGCGCTCTTCGACGGCCATCGCTGGCTCACCCCCGCTCAACCTCTACTGCAAGGCACCATGCGCCACGCTCTTCTCTCGAGTGGACTCTTGGTCGAGGCCAATATCTCTGCCTCTGCTTTACCATCCTTCCAGTATGTGATGCTTTTCAACGCGATGATTGATGCGCACGAAGTTGTATTGCCCATTGGAGTAATTGACAATCCTTAATTGGTTATTAGGAAATCAAAGGGAATAGTTGTTTTTAGACCTAATGACCAATTGGAGGTTAACAAAGCGAGTACAACCCACTTTCATAATGGTATAGTACACCTTTAATGAAGAGTATAGTACACCCCTAATGAAGAGTATAGTACACCCCTAATGAAGAGTATAGTACACCCTTGGTGAAGAGTGTAGTACACCCTTGATGAAGAGTGTTTAATATCTTTGATGGAGAGTTTTTGTTTGTAACACTTTGCTTGCAAAATCTCTAATGACCGATTGGGGCTTAAATGACGAGTTGACAAGAACGACCCATAGGGGAACCTCCTTGCCAACTCGTCAAATGATTAACTCGTTAACTGAAACCTTGTTAACTTATTAATTAAAATCCTCTATTAATAAGATTCAATCTTCTTTTTTCTTTTTAACCTTTGCTGTCGTTTTATCCATCTTTGCTCGGAGTTTATCTCCTTCGGCCTCGATTTTAGCGATCTTGGTTTGCAGGCGGGCAATCTCCTTTTCTTTCATTTGGATTTCGTCGCCTTGGTTTTTGATGGTGGTGAGGAGGCTGTTGAGTTCTTCATTATCAATGTCTTCGGGATATAGGCTGTTGACACGGTTGATGAAGTCGCCCAGAATGTTCATGTAGTTGGTAAAGGCATCAAAGGGGCTACTGTAGATGCCCCGATCTACGCCTACGCCAGAGGCTTTGGTGGTGATGAATCTCAGGTTGTTGGAGGCTTGGAGATAGTCCCAGTCTTGATTGATGCGGACGTCGTTGGCAATGCGTACACGATCGGCTACACTGTAGAGTTTATTAAAAGCTTCGCGCTGCATGGGGTTACCCAACCAGCTGCTGACATCGCGTTCTTCATCAGTCCAGGAAATGGCGTAGGGCACGTCAAGAGAACCTACGCTCTTGAGCTTAGTGCAGAGTTCGGTAGGTGTGGAGAAAGTGATGCCTGCGGCTTTGGCACAGCCTGGGAGGGCTTTCATAAATTCGAGGATATTACTGGAGAGAGGTTGGGCGATACCTAAAGCCGAGAGTTCCATGAAGATATTGATGACTTGTTCTTCGTCGGGCAGGGCTGAGATTTTACGGATGTAACTGTCGGCAAAGAGGGGGTATTCTTCCCAATTGCTGTTGTTGAAGCGTAGGGAGATGTCGTCGCTAAGGCGCACGTCGCGCAGGAGCAGTTTGAGGTTAGGCGAAAGGGTGCAATGATAGAGATAGTGTGGTGACTTCCAGCCGAGAATGTGCTTGGCTCCTTCGGTGAGCATGCCTTTAAATCCCATCTGCGAAGCTTTTAGTCCAATGTCATCGTTATAGATGAGCGATGAGTTGCGTAGCACTTTGGGCTTCTGTCCGAAGTATTCTTTGATCTTCTGGCTTTGTTTTTTCACTTCGGCCTCGAAACAATCTTCGTTGATAAGTGAGGAGAGTCCGTGGGAATAGGGCTCGGCGAGAAATTCTACACAACCAGTTTCGTTAAGTTCCTGTAACTTATCGAGCACTTGCGGTGCGTGCATTTCGAGTTGTTCGATACCTACACCTGAAAGCGAGAAAGCTACTTTGAAGTATCGGTCGTTGGCTTTTACCATCTCTAATAAGGCATTGAGTGCGGGCATGTACGACCGCTCGGCTATATCGGTGATAGTACGTTCGTTTTCGTAGTCGTCGTAATAATAATGGTCGGTACCGATGTCGAAGAAACGGTAGCGTTTGAGATGGATAATCTGGTGTATCTCAAAATATAGACATATCGTTTTCATTGTTGTTCTTTTTAATGTGCTGTTATTAGTTGTTGTTGATGGTTCTCTCGTAGAGGGTGCGAATCCAGCGGCCTACTTTCTCCCAAGTGATTTGGTCTACTTCATTTTTACCCTCCTCTTGCAGATAGTGGAAGAGACTATCGTTGTGGCAGATGGAGTAGATTGCGTCGGCCATGGCGTGGATGTCCCAATAGTCTACCTTGATACAGGTATTTAGAATTTCGGCACATCCGCTCTGTTTAGAGATGATGGTGGGTGTGCCACACTGCATGGCCTCAAGTGGCGAGATACCGAAAGGTTCGCTCACGGAGGGCATCACGTAGACGTCAGAGGCTTTTAGACACTCGTAAACCTGCTTTCCACGCATAAAACCAGGGAAATGAAACCGATCGGCAATGCCGCGGTTGGCAGCAAGATAGATCATTTGATCCATCATATCACCCGACCCTGCCATGCAGAAACGCACGTTACGGGTGCGGTGTAATACCATGTTGGCAGCCTCGACAAAATATTCGGGCCCTTTCTGCATAGTGATTCTTCCGAGGAATGTCACTAATTTTTCCTTCCCTTCGTGGTTCTGTCGCGGAATGTCCATCAGTTCTTGTGCCAAGGGATAAACGGCGTTGTGAACGGTGAAACACTTGCGTGGGTCTTGGTGGTATTGGTTGATGACGGTCTGTCGAGTCAGTTCAGATACGCACATAATGCAGTCAGCGTTATCCATTCCGTCTTTCTCGATGGAATAGACTGTGGGATTTACCTTTCCACGAGAGCGATCAAAGTCGGTGGCATGTACATGGATGCACAGCGGTTTGCCTGAGACGTGTTTAGCATGGATACCCGCAGGATAGGTAAGCCAGTCATGTGCGTGGATAATATCGTATTCCTGTTGGCGTGCTACCACACCGGCTACGATGGAATAGTTGTTGATTTCTTCGTGCAAATTGTCCGGATAACGCCCTGAGAACTCAATGCAACCTAAGTCGTTGACGTTCATATAGCTGAAGTCGGCATAGATATGGTCGCGTAGTTGGTAGTAAAAATCGGTATCCATGACATTGTTCAACCGTCCTTTCAGATACTCATGATCAATGTCTCTCCATACTACCGGCACGCAGTTCATCGCCACAATATTAGCTGCCGTCTTGTCTTCATCGCCCCAGGGTTTGGGCAGACAGAAAGTAATCTGCATGTCACCCTGTGCATGTAGTCCTTCGGTAATGCCGAAACTCGCTGTACCCAAACCGCCAAGGATGTGAGGAGGATACTCCCAACCAAACATTAGTACTTTCATTTTCGTTCCTCCTGTTATTGATATGAATACCTTTCAAGCAATTCTAATGTGCGAAGTATTTCGGCAACATTCATTGCAAACGAAATGGCCCCGCGTCCATGGAATGGTGGATTACCGTCGAAGAGTTCGGGAATTGTACCCAAACAGTGGTAAAACATTTCGTCTTCATAACCCACCATTTGTCGCTCGATGAAGCTGAGTCGTGTTCGTTTGTAGAGTTTTAGACAAGCTTCCATATAAAAGCCGCCCAGCCAGGGCCATGCTGTACCTTGGTGATAGGCATAGTCACGTTGAATTTGCGCTCCCACATACATGGGATTATAACCGCCACTTTTTGGTGAAAGAGACCGCAATCCCTTTGGAGTCAGCAATTCACGAGTGCATACATCCAGCACCGTTTTCTTTTGATTTTGATCCAATGGAGAATAATCCAACGCCACGGCAAATATCATATTGGGTCGAACACTCCAATCTACCATGTTGCCATCCACATAATCATATAGATAGCCATACTCATTCAAGAAAGTTGTCACGAAAGATTTTTTGCATAAAGCAGCATGTCTTTCTAGTTCTTCGGCTCTCTTCTCGTTTCTATTTTCTGCCGCCATCGTAGCCGCAAATTTAAGAGCGTTGAACCAAAGAGCATTGAACTCGACGATAAAACCAGAGCGTGGAACTGCCGGACGTCCGTTAATGGTAGAATTCATCCAAGTTACAGCTTGGTTTTTTCCATTGGTTCTTACCAGTCCGTTTGTTTCTACAAAAAGATTAGGATGTTTACTGGCGAGGATATAATTGATAATGGCTTCTATCAATCGGCCGTATTTCTCCAAACATTTAGATTTTCCCACCTCGCGTGCATATTGCTGGATGGCCCAAATGGCCCAGAGCAAAACATCTGGTTGTTCTATTTCCGCAATTTTCACTGTAAGGGGTTTTCCTTTCATGAATTCACGAAGTCCTTTTTCGGCGGTTTTCATCACCGCTTCAAAATAATCTTCCTCTTCAATGGCAAGCGTTAGTCCTGGTAGAGAAATAAAGGTGTCGCGGGCACGACACTTGAACCACGGATAACCAGCCAGCAAATAATGATCGCCTGCGTTTGTATTGATGTGGAATTGGTGTGCTGCATTCACTAGACAGTGAAAGAAATTGTCGCGCGGACTACGTTCTTCCACCTCTGTCTCAAAAAGTTTACTCAGCCCTTTGGTTTTAAACTCTTGGATAGAAGCCGAAAAAACGATACTCTCACCTTTCTTAATATCCACCTCGAAATAGCCCGGCACGTACAAATCTTCATTAGAAGCGTAACCGCGTTCTTGTTCTTTGGTGTATTCTACGCCGTGATACCAATCCGGTTGAAAAACAAAATTGTTCTTCTTGCTGAACTGCATGTACAAGTCGGGATAGCCAGCATACATACAAGTTTTGATTCCGTTCTCGACAGAGAAGTATTCACGCGAGGCCACAGAATTCTCATGCGTGAATTGTCGCACGCTGCGGAAAGCCAAAAACGGTTTGAAATGGAGTATTGTTGCCGAATGAGCATCTTCCAAGGTGTACCGAATAAGGATTCTATCTTCGAAGTGTTGGAAAACCACTTCCTTCTTTAATAGCACGCCACCCACGCGATAGAGTGTCGTTGGCACTTTATCGCAATTAAATTCTCTGATGTACTTGTGTCCTTTCGGACTGTAGTTGTCCCCTTGATACTTGTGCAATCCCAAGTTGAACTCTGCTCCATGTTGGATAACCGATACATCCAGTGCCGACAACAACACATGGTTCTCATCGTCAAGTTCAGGAACCGGAACAACCAATAAACCGTGATACTTCCTCGTATTGCAGTCTACGATAGACGAACACGAGTAAGCTCCCGATCTGTTTGTCCGTAATAATTCCTTAGGCAAAGCTTCTTCAAGATTTGTCATTAGGGATTTTTCAAATCGTATATAACTCATAAGCTATATTTTAGGTTTAAATATTAGTAGCTAAACAGAGGAGGGTAGTTGCACCTCTGTTGACTTCAAAAGTACAAAATAATCATTTCTCCAACAAATTATTAGTCGTTTAAATGTAGAAATGAGATGTTTTTATATGGAAAAGAATAAAAAAGAGAACAAAAAAACTGTCTTACAGAAGAAAAGTCGTAAATTTGTGACTTCATAAATAGAGCAATAAATCTAACAAACAAAAGCAATTGTGCTATGGCAACAGAAATAGGCATCAGCAAGGTTGAGGCAATTAAGATTATTGCAGCCTTATGGCATCCCCTCACCAAGGCGCAACGGAAAGTGCTTTTGAAGAGTATGAAGATAAGGAAGTTCGAAAAGAACGAAGTTATCTATAGGGGTTCCGACAGCCCTAGAGACTTGATGTGCCTTGTTTTTGGCAAGGTGAAAGTCTACAAAGAGGGAGTCAGTGGCAGAAGTCATATTCTCCGCGCCATCAAATCGATAGACTTCTTTGGCTATCGGGCTTTCTTTGCCGAAGAAGATTACAAGACTTCAGCCATGGCTATTGATGATTGTGAAGTGGCCTTCTTTCCGATTGAACTCATTGCTAATATGATGAAGGAGAACAACGCCATGAGTATGTTCTTCCTTAAGCACTTGGCAAAATTGCTCGGAACCTCTGATGATCGGACGGTGAGCCTTACTCAGAAACACATTCGTGGAAGATTGGCCGAGACGTTGATCTTCTTAAAAGATTGTTACGGTGTGGAAGAAGATGGTGTGACATTATGTATCTACCTCAGTCGGGAGGATCTAGCCAGTATGTCTAATATGACAACGAACAACGCCATACGCACATTGTCCGCCTTTGCAGCAGAAGATCTTATCGAAATAGACGGCAGAAAAATAAAAATTATAGAGGATAAAGATCTCAGGAAGGTGAGCCGGATAGGTTAATCAGGCATTAGAAAGTTGATGATTTCCTGTTCAACCTCAATCGTAAAAGGGCCTACAGGAGTTGCCAACTGTCGCCCGTCAATACCGATTGGGGCACGGTTTACCTCCAATACCTCCACTCTGCGTGTGCGATAAGGGTGCACATTGCGATGATTGAGAAACTTACCGCGCAAGAACAGATAAATTCCTTCAAACAATTGCATCATCTGTGGATGATAAACCACAGAGACATCCAGCAATCCATTATAAGGAACGGCATTGGGTGTCTGTCCATATCCCACGCTGTTACCTATACAAACGGTCATCATTTTCCGCTTCAGTTCATCTTCATTAATCTTCAAGCGCATTTTATATTCCAATCGTTGGAAGATTAAGAGAATAAAAGAGAAGATAAAAGATAATGTACGTGAACCGAAAAATCGCCGTGTTTTTCGGCGTAGATTCATAATGGTAGCAATCAATCCGATATTGATACAATTGAGAAAATACCGTCGGCAAGTTTCTCCTTTCTTGTTTTTATAGCGTATATAGCCCAAATCCACCTTTCGGATGCGTCGTTGTTTCAGTCCTTGGATGATTGTTTCCACCTCGCCTTCTTTCAAACCCCAGAAATGTGCAAAGTCGTTCATCAATCCGTTGGGAATCACTCCCAATGCGATTTCGTCTCGTATTTCTTTCTCAACTTGCATCAAACAGTTCACTGCATCGTTGAGAGCGGAGTCGCCACCAACGATAATAATTGTTTTATATCCATTGTTGACTAGCATTTTAATGAGTCGTTCCACACTGCCAGTGTTTTCACTTTGAATCAAATCAAACTCAATATCATTGTCGACAAGACTCTTTTCTATCTTGTCCCAGTGCACTCCCGAACTGTACAATCCTCTCTTAGGACAATACAACACCCCCCAACGCGTACTATTTACTGCCATCAATCTTTCCTCCTTTTCCTGTTTCTCATCATTTATTGGCAATTCTTATCCATTCTCTCACCTGCTCTATTTTCTGCTGCATAGGCAGTGTAGCGTCCAGCCAACGAATGGAAAAGCCTCTCCGTTCCATTCCTCTGAACCATGTCATCTGACGTTTGGCAAACTGATGAATGGCAATTTCCAATCCTCGGAACATTTCTTCGTAATTGCTTCTACCTATTATATATTCGGTTACATATTTATATTCCAGTCCATAATACATCAAATCGGCGGCAGTAACGCCACCATTGAGCAAGGCTCTCACCTCCTCCACCATCCCTTCGTTTAATCTTGCTTTTAGTCTCTCGGTGATTTTACGACGTCGCAAGTCTCTATCGATATCTACTCCTACAATCAGCGAGTCGATACCGGGCAGCATTCGCCTGTCGAGCGGATGGTGCAACTGGTGAAACTCTATTTCAATGGCCCGTATAGCACGGTTTGTTGTGTCTACATCACTATTGTTGTGCATATGCGAATGATTGCGTTTCTTCAAATCGATGAGCAGTCTTTTTAACTGGCTCAACGAGCGATGAGAAAGCTTTTTGCGCAATGCAGCACATTGTGGAACGGGCGAAAGAGCATAACCCTTGAGAACCGCTTCGATATAAAGCCCCGTACCACCGCACAGAATCGGTAAAACGCCCCGCCCTGCGAGGTCTTCGTAAACCGTGTTGAAGTCTTGCTGATAACGGAAGAGATTATACTTTGCTCCCGGCTTCTCGATATCTATCAGGTGATAGGGTATCTGTCTGTTGCCCAAGCGATAGTCTGCCAAGTCTTTTCCCGTACCGATGTCCATACCTTTATACACCTGCCTACTGTCTGCACTGATAATCTCGGCATTCAGTTCTGCGGCAAGCGCAACAGCCAAACCGGTTTTTCCGCTGGCCGTCGGTCCTAAAACGGTTATCATCTTCACAAGGGCAAAGATAACAAAAAAAGTCGTCCTGCAAAACAGGACGACTTATTATTTATGGTCAAGACCAATCGATTTGCAGATTAGCCGTTTACTTTAGCCATGTGCTTGATCAGTTCTACCACCTTGTGAGAGTAGCCAATTTCGTTGTCATACCAAGAAACTACTTTCACAAATGTATCGGTAAGAGCGATACCTGCCTTTGCATCGAAGATAGAAGTGCGTGCATCACCGAGGAAGTCAGAAGAAACCACAGCGTCTTCGGTATAACCGAGGATGCCTTTCAGTTCGCCTTCAGATGCAGCTTTCATGGCAGCGCAAATCTCATCATACTTAGCAGGTTTTGCCAGGTTAACGGTGAGGTCTACAACAGATACATCCAGTGTAGGAACACGCATGGACATACCTGTGAGTTTGCCGTTCAATTCGGGGATTACTTTACCTACGGCCTTTGCAGCACCGGTAGAAGAAGGAATGATATTGCCCGAAGCAGCACGGCCACCACGCCAGTCTTTCAACGAAGGTCCGTCAACTGTTTTCTGAGTAGCAGTGGTAGAGTGAACCGTTGTCATCAAACCATCTTTGATGCCCCATTTGTCATTGAGCACCTTAGCGATAGGAGCCAAGCAGTTGGTGGTACAAGAAGCGTTGGAAACAAATTGTGTACCCTTTACGTAGCTCTTTTCGTTTACACCGCAAACAAACATGGGGGTGTCGTCCTTAGAGGGAGCCGACATCACTACATACTTAGCACCGGCGTCGAGGTGACCTTGAGACTTCTCTTTAGAAAGGAACAGTCCCGTAGATTCAACCACATATTCTGCACCTACTTCGTTCCACTTCAGATCGGCAGGGTTGCGCTCTGCCGTTACGCGGATAACGTTGCCGTTAACGATGAGTTGCGATTTTTCAACATCGGCCTCAATCGTACCTTTGAAGATGCCGTGCATGGTGTCATACTTCAACATGTATGCCAAGTAGTCTACCGGGCAAAGGTCGTTAATACCAACAACTACCACGTCTTTTGCATTTGCTTCTTCAAGAGAAGCACGGAAAACGAAACGACCGATACGGCCAAATCCGTTAATACCAATTTTAATCATCTTTGTTTTTTTATTTTATTGGGTTGAAAATAAATATCTATTGCATTTTAGCAAGTTGACATGACAAAATGAACTTAAAAATCAAAATGTTAGCCTAAACAATGCTTTTTTCCTTATTTGCTCCGCAAAGTTACGAATTTATTTCTACATTTGCATTGCATTTTTCTAATAAAAAACAAAAAAACAATGAGTAAAATTTTAAATGAGTTCAAAGACTTTGCCATGCGAGGCAATGTGTTAGATATGGCTGTAGGTGTGATTATCGGCGGTGCCTTCGGAAAAATTGTGTCTTCCGTGGTAGACGATTTGCTGATGCCTGTATTGGGAATGATCATCGGTGGGATTGATTTCAAGGGACTCTCGTTCCCTATCGGAGATGCGAAAATCACCTACGGAAACTTTCTTCAGAACGTGATCGACTTCTTGATCATTGCCTTCTGTATCTTCTTGCTTATCAAGGGCGTCAATACTTTGGTTAAAAAGAAACCTGAACCGGAGGCTCCGGCTGCGGAACCGCAACCCAGTAACGAGGAAAAACTTCTGGCCGAGATTCGCGACTTGCTGAAAAATAAATCCTGACTCTCGCTATATAATAAGGTGTAGATTGGCACTTGGTGTTCTTCATCAAGTGCTTTTTTAAGATCTGATAGTGATATTTGAGAAGGATAAGTCGCAGATGGTTTTCCAAAAGCTAAGAGATGACCTGCCAAAAGCTAAGAAAATGCACCCTAAAAGATAAGAGATCGGTGTGCAAAAGCTTAGCTTTTGAAAACGATCTGATGATTAACTGGAATAAAAAAAGATAAGAACATGGAAATGAACGAGTTCCAACGCCAAGCCTTGCAGACTGCCATCTATCCGCAAGAACTAAGAACAATATACCCACTCATCGGTATCACCGGGGAGACGGGCGAAGTGGCGGAGAAGGTTAAAAAGGTGATTCGTGACAGAAATGGTATCTTTTCGAAAAGCGATAGATTGGAAATTGCTAAAGAACTGGGGGATGTCCTATGGTATCTCTCTGTTTTAGCAAATGACTTAGGCTATTCGCTCGATGAGGTGGTAGCCCTTAACATTGAGAAGATTCGGTCGAGAAATGAACGTGGAAAACTTCATGGCAATGGCGATAATCGATGACACGAAAACCGAGTTGACCGTAAGACGCAACAAGATAGCTGACAAACACAGGGATATATAAACAAAAAGAGGAAAGTCATGATCGGCTTTCCTCTTTTTCTATGAGTTGCTATTTGGTTTCGATTTCTTCCTTCATGTCGATAAATTCTTTCTTGCTGTCATAGAATTCATATTGCAAGAAAGCTAACTTTTGAGAAGAAACGATGTGCAATCCGAATCCGTATTTCATCTGCCACCTACGCTTCAAGGAAATAAATCCCTGATTGATGTACGCAGCCACATAAGGATGCACATGCAAATAGAAGTTCTTTACTCCGATTTTGTTGACTAATCGGTCAATTTTTCTTTCAAGTTGATCTGTAAACAGGATGCTCGACTTGATCTTTCCCTTACCAAAGCAGGTGGGACAGGTCTCATCTACGCTTACATCCATTGCTGGACGAACCCGCTGACGGGTAATTTGCATCAAACCGAACTTACTTAATGGCAAGATGTTATGCCGTGCACGGTCTTGCTGCATGTTCTTGCACATCCGCTCATAAAGCAATTGGCGGTCTTCGGCTAAGTTCATGTCGATGAAGTCTACAACGATAATGCCTCCCATATCTCTAAGACGCAGCTGGCGGGCAAGCTCGTCTGCGGCACCAAGATTTACATCTAAGGCATTGGCTTCCTGGCCTTTCTCCGATCGGGTTCTATTGCCGCTGTTGACATCCACTACATGCAACGCCTCCGTATGCTCAATAATGAGGTAGGCTCCATGCTTGTAATTAACGGCCTTTCCAAAGCTCGACTTGATTTGTTTTGTAATGTTGAAGTTGTCAAAGATGGGAACTTTTCCCTTGTATAGCTTCACTATGTCGACCTTTTCGGGTGCAATCATTGATACATAGTTCTTCACTTCTTTGAAAACATCTTCATCATTAACGTGAATGTTTTCGTAAGTCGGATTGAATAAGTCGCGCAACAGGGCTACAGCTCGGCTGGTTTCCTCAAAAACCAACTGTGGTCTTTTTTGAGTTTTCTGTACCTTCTCAATAGCATCTTCCCAATATTTGGTCAGCGTTTTGAGTTCTGCGTCCAGTTCGGCAACCCTTTTTCCTTCTGCCACAGTTCGCACAATCACTCCGCAATTCTTCGGTTTGATGCTATGAATCAGCTGTTTTAACCTTGCGCGTTCTTCGCCGCTTTTAATCTTTGAAGAAACAGATACTTTATCATTAAAGGGAATCAGTATCAGATACCGTCCTGCAAAGGAAAGTTCACACGTAAGTCTTGGCCCCTTTGTAGAGATGGGTTCTTTTACGATCTGCACCAAAACCTCCTGTCCAACGGTAAGTGTTGTTTGCACACTGCCATCCTTTTTTAGGTCGGGCAGCCTTGAAGCTTTGGCAAAAGGATAAAGTTTTCTTCTGTCGCTTTGTACCTGTTTCAGATACTTTGCATAAGAATCAAATTGACTTCCTAAGTCAAGATAATGGAGAAAAGCATCGCGTTCAAAACCTACATCTACAAAACTGGCATTCAGTCCTGGCATTAGTTTCTTCACTTTTGCCACGTAGACGTTTCCAACAGAAAACGAAACCGCGCGCGGTTCGCTTTGATACTCTACTAGTCTTTTATCTTCCAGAAGAGCAATCGAGATTTCTTTCTGTTGAACATCAATTACTACTTCGCTGGTCATTTCTCTTTTTTCCAAATACTTAGTGGTCTTTTCAAATGCAAAAGGGGCGCGTCAAGATGTCCTCGACGGATGCATTGACGTCCCCCTTTTTAAGAACAGACTTTTATTTGCTCTTATGTCTATTCTTTCTCAGTCTTTTTTTACGTTTGTGTGTAGCCATTTTGTGGCCTTTTCTTTTCTTTCCGCTTGGCATAGCTCTAAATTTTTAATGTTTAATTATGATGTTGTTATATAATCTTAGCAAGTTGGTCAGTTCTCACCTTTCATCTGTTCTACAAAGCTTTTTGCCGGTTTGAAGCATGGCAAATCGTGTGCAGCAATGGTGATGGTGGTATTCTTTGCGATGTTACGTGCTGTTTTTGCTGCACGATGCTTGATGATAAAGCTTCCGAACCCACGAAGGTAAACATTCTCTTTCTTGTCTAACAGACTGTTTTTGATTGTTTCCATAAAACTTTCAACAGCTACAGAAACATCTTTTTTCTGCATACCGGTCTGTATAGCAATCTCGTTGATAATATCTGCCTTTGTCATTATATCTCTATTATTTATTGTTATACATTTGCATCCTATCTGAATAGGGTTTGCAAATATACGAGTTTTTTGCGTGATAAGAAAATTTATCGGAGGTTTTTTGCCTTTTGTCTATTGTTTTCTCGAAGCGCGAACTGGCTAACTCTCAACCTCTTACGCTGTGTGCGATAAGGCAATAGAAACGAAAAAGGCTCATACATAAATATGTATCAGCCTTCAATTCTTGTGATTCCGGCGGGATTCAAACCCACAACCTTCTGATCCGTAGTCAGATGCTCTATTCAGTTGAGCTACGGAACCTTGTCCCGAATTGCGTGTGCAAAGGTAAAATGTTTTTTTGTTTCTGCCAAATATAAAAGGAGATTTTTCTGAAAAAAGTTTTCTTTCTTCTGAAAAATCTCCTTTTCATGGGATGATATACCTTATTTAATAAGGTCTACCGAACGTTTCAAAAAGGCATCAAGCGCAGCACCTTTCAACATTCCGTTTTGCAAGAGGGCCAAGTCGATCAGCTGGTGAACCACCTTGTTGTCTTTGGCATAGCTGTTCAGCACTTCTTGTTTCTTGCTGCGCTGATCGGCGATGTCCTTTTCCGTCTTCTGCACCTCTTCTTTTTCTTCTGCCGTTACGTCTTCGGGTTTCTTATCTTTCTGCGACTGACGCAGAGCGGCAAGACGTGCTTCAAGTCCTTTTATCTCGCTGTCTACGGGCTTCAGACGATCGGCCGTATCGGCTTTGCATTCTTCCAGTACTCTCTTCACCAGTTGATGGTCGCTATTGAGTACCACGCTGAACGTGTCGGGCATCTGTGCATAGAAACTCATACCCGGTTGGAAACGGCTCATCTCCTTCATTCGGCGCATATATTCGCTTTGCGTAATGAGGATGGGTTGTGCTTTTGAACCCAACGGTTGAACCTCTGCCATAAACTCCACCTTATTTATATGGGGCATTTGAGAGCGGAATACCTGCGACAGATTCTCACGATCGGTATCGCTCAGATCGCTTTTCAAGTCGTCTGCCTTGGGTATGAGCCGTTCAATAATGTCACTATCGACACGCACAAAACGGCTTTTCTCGAATTTCTGTTCCAGCATCGACACGACCGGAACATCAAGCTGACCTTCCAACAACAGCACGCTGTAACCTTTTTCCTTAGCAGCTTCCACGTAAGAATACTGTTCTTCCTTGTCGTTGGCATAGAGATAAACCAGCTGGCCTTCCTTATCGGTCTGATGTTCTTTAATCAAAGTTTGATATTCCTCATAAGTAAAATATTTCCCCTCGGTATCTTTCAGCAGAGCAAAGTCCTTTGCCCGGTTGTAGAAATCTTCTTGTGAGAGCATACCATAGTTGATAAAGAGCTTCAAGTGGTCCCATTTCTCTTCAAAATCTTTCCGGTTTTCTTTGAACAGAGCTTGCAGTCGGTCGGCTACTTTCTTAGTGATGTAGGTAGAAATTTTCTTTACATCGGCATCGCTTTGCAGATAGCTGCGGCTGACATTCAACGGAATATCGGGCGAATCGATAACGCCGTGCAGCAACGTAAGGAACTCTGGCATGATGCCCTCCACCTGATCGGTTACGAACACCTGATTGCAATAAAGCTGAACCTTGTTGCGTTGCAGTTCGATATTCGACTGAATGCGTGGGAAATAGAGAATTCCGGTGAGATGGAACGGATAATCCACATTGAGATGAATCCAAAATAGCGGTTCATCTTGCATTGGATAAAGCGTGTGATAGAAGTTTTTGTAATCCTCATCTTTCAGCGTACTGGGTGTTTTTGTCCAAAGCGGCTCCACGTTATTGATGATATGATCTTCTTCGGTGTCCACTTGTTTTCCGTCTTTCCATTCGGTTTTCTTCCCGAAGGCAATGGGAACGGGTAAGAACTTGCAATATTTGTTGAGCAGTTCTTCAATTTTCCCTTTTTCCAGGAACTCCTTACAGTCGTCGTCGATATAGAGAATGATGTCCGAACCGCGGTCGTTTTTCTCGACTTCTTCAATTTCGTAGGCCGGAGAGCCATCACAACTCCACTTTACCGCTACAGCACCATCTTGATAACTGCGTGTAACAATCTCCACCTTCTTGCTCACCATGAACGAAGAGTAGAATCCCAGTCCAAAGTGACCGATGATAGCATTGGCGTTATCTTTGTATTTATCGAGAAAATCGCTCACACCCGAGAAGGCAATTTGGTTGATATAGCGGTCGATTTCCTCTGCTGTCATTCCCACACCGCGGTCGCTGATGGTCAAGGTGCCTTTTTCGGTATCCAGATTGACGTGCACAGCCAGTTCGCCCAATTCGCCTTTAAAGTCGCCACGGTCGGCCAGCGTCTTCAGTTTTTGTGTTGCGTCCACTGCATTCGAGATCAGTTCGCGCAGAAAAATCTCATGATCCGAATAGAGAAACTTTTTAATCACGGGGAAGATATTCTCTGTTGTAACCCCAATATTTCCTTTTTGCATATGAATATATAATGTTTAAGATTTGCGGATTTGCATGCTATCCAAAGCAAACACCATGCCAAAAAGCCTTCCGAGGCTATTCCAATACAAATCTGTCGGCATCTCTCAGCACGGGGAAGGCCTGTTGATGCATGGCCAACTCGGCTATATCCAGTTCTGCCACGGCTGTTTCTTCCCGCTCTGGTCCGCAAAGGGCAAGCGGTTCTCCCAGCGGATTGAGCACGATAGAGCTACCGCCGTATTCGTTGGCCGCATCTTTCCCCACCCGATTAACGCCTACGACAAAACATTGATTCTCAATGGCACGGGCGCGCAACAAGGTTTTCCAGGCCGAGAGGCGAACAGTGGGCCAATTGGCCACATAAAGAAGAGCGTCGTAATCGCCCCGATTCCGACTCCAAACAGGGAAACGCAGATCGTAGCACACCTCCAATAGGAAACGAACACCCCGAAAACTTACCACCACTCGCCTTTCTCCGCTGGTGTAACGCCGATCTTCGCCGCCATAGGCAAAGAGATGCCGTTTGTCATAGTGATGCACAGTCCCGTTGGGTTCTACAAAATAAAAACGGTTATAATGCTGTTTGCCCTGCTTTATAGCCACCGATCCGGCAATAGCGGCATTCCATCGAGCGGCCGTTGTCCTCATCCAATGCAGCGTTTCTCCGTCTTCGGACTCAGACAAGGCCTCGCCTGTAACGGCAAACCCCGTAGAGAACATTTCGGGGAGAATGTATAGGTCGGCTTTGGGACAACGTTCCATCAGCTGTTCAGCATGTTTCACATTCTCCGTCGGCTTTCCCCACACAATATCCGTTTGCAATATAGCTATTTTCATTTTCTTGTTCAAATGGATTGACATTTGCAAAACTACCTCTTTTCGGCGAAATCTGCAAGTGCGAAACTCTCGAAAAACGGTGTACCGCCCCACTCCACTGTCGGTCTTTGTTCAGAGTCGATTTTGTCATCGCTCCTCGCTGGTTTTCCGTTCTCTTAGCTTTTGGGTTGCGTTTTCTTAGCTTTTGGGTTGCGTTTTCTTAGCTTTTGCATGCCAAAAACTAAGGTTTTAAGTAATGGTTTGTAACAGCCTGTTTTTCAGTGTGTTATAAAGTATGCGTAAATCTGTTGAAGGAGGTTATGATAAAGGACTTTATGATGGAAGAGAAACGGCGATTGGCGATGGCCGAAAATGCTTTTCCTGGCCTACAGATGCTGGCGAATTCGGCTCCGAACAATAGTTAAATATTGAATATTGAAGTCGAGCCATCGCATTAATTCGTAATTTTGTGCGAAATATATACTCAAAAGAACGACAGATGAAAATACTCTTCCTCATTGCCTGGGCTGCTCTGCCGTTCTGTGCCATGGCGCAGAACGATTGGGAAAAACCACAGCAACCCGCCACACAGCAATCCACTCAAAAGGAAAAAGACGGTAAAAACAGTAAGGAAAAGGCAGAGATAGAAGACAAAAAATATCTTCAAGGGGCCATACCGCTCAAAGAGGGCAAGGTGATTTTCGACTTTGATCTCGATGTTCCGGGCAAAAACGCGCAAAAAATCTATGATCTTGTTTACACGACGCTGGACAGTCTGACCCGAACTGAGAACCAATTGTCCGAGAGCAATGTGGCTTTGGTGAACCGACGGGAGCATATCATCGCAGCTCGCTTCAAAGAGTGGCTCGTGTTTCAAAGCACTTTTCTCTCTTTAGACAGAACGCTCTTCAACTATACCCTTATTGCCAGATGCAGCGACGGACATCTCAACCTCTCTCTTTCGCGTATCAGTTATGCTTACGAAACCAACCGAGGCAGCAAAAATGGATTGGAAACGACGGCTGAAAATTGGATTACCGACGAATATGCACTCAACAAGAGCAAGACGAAACTGAACCGTATGTCGGGGAAATTTCGTCGAAAAACTCTCGATCGCAAAGAGGAGCTCTTCGACATCATCCGTCGGCAGGTGCTGAAATAGCTCTGGCGACAGATCTTTTTGCATCCCCTTTACATCAATATCTTTATGGAATATCAGGCTAACAGAAAGAGACATCGTCGGGAGGAAGACCGTTTTCTCCCTATTCGCAACGTTTTGAATCTCATTTTTATTCTCGGCGCACTCGTAGGCGTCGGTCTCTACTTCTTCTTCAACCGGCAAATGGGCACTTTTGTGGTGCTGGGTGCCATGGTTTTCAAGATTGTGGAGTGCATTTTACGCTTTATACGATAGATGAAAAAAACATCGATACTCCTCGCTACACTGCTCCTGACGATGACAAACGTCTTCGCACAGAACGAACTGAACAGGATCAACGAGGATGGAAACATTACATCGGACAAACAAAAAAACGGTGCCGACTCGCTGGGAACCGACAAAGAGATTCCTAAGGGGATGAAGGTGTGGACGGTGGATGCACGCTTTGGCGACAGAAATGCAGCAAGTCCCGACACGCTCTCGCACCTGTTTATGAACACAACATTCACCATGGGGCGATATGGGGAGTATAATTCGCTGGGTAATTTGGGGGCACCGCGCATCGCACGGGTCTTTATCCATCGCCCTACGGATGGCTCTCAGTTCATTTTCACTCAGCCCTACAGCTTTTTTCTTGTGCCGGTAGAGCGGTTTCTGTTTACCAATACGCTCTCGCCCATTACCAATCTGAGCTATTATAGCTGCGGCGACAAGACCGATGGGGAGGATCGTTTCAAGGCCAACTTCGGCGTTAACGCCGGCAAACGCATTGGGGCGGGGTTTCAGTTTGATTATGACTATGGGCGGGGATATTACCAAAACCAGAGCACCGCTCTCTTTAACTACACCATGTACGCCTCTTACATCGGCGATCGCTATCTGGCACACTTGCTTTTCTCTACCAATCATCAGAAGATAACCGAGAATGGGGGCATCACTAACGACAATTATATCACCCATCCGGAAACGTTCAATGAGTCGTTCAGCACGTCGGAAATCCCTACTGTGCTGCAAAAAAACTGGAATCGCAACGACAATCAGCACCTCTTCTTTTCTCATCGCTACAACATTGGCTTCCATCGTAAGGTGCCTATGACGAAAGAAGAAATCGAAGCGCGTAAGTTTGCCATCGCGGCAAAGAAGGATCAGCAGGAGCGTGAACGACGAAAAGGGGGAGGAAAAGTCAGCGAAGGAAGTTCGAACAAAGAACGACAGGAGGAGAAAAGCTTTGCCGGCCGGCCCGATAATGCTAAGATTATGGGTGCAGAACCCGCTAAAGGGACGGCTGGCGGAGAGCGTATCGCAGTTAACGGGAAAGCTGCAGCTGATAGTTTGCTGGCTATGCAGAGAAAGGAAAAGGAGGATACGGCGTGGTTGAAAAACGAGTATGTGCCGGTGACGAGTTTTATCCATACGCTGAAATTCGACAACTACCGCCGTATCTACGAGGCACACCAAACGCCAACCAACTATTATGCCAATAGTTATTATAATGCGGGTCGACTTACGGGCGATTCTATCTACGACGAAACACGGCACTACGTTCTTAAAAACACCGTTGCGCTGGCTTTGCTTGAGGGGTTTAACAAGTGGGCGAAGTCGGGCTTGAAGGCGTTTCTGACCAGCGAATTGCGCCATTTCATGCTCCCCGATACGCAGGCTCGAGCTCAAAGCTACAACGAACACAATATTAGCATCGGTGGACAACTTAGCAAAACGCAGGGAAAAACATTCCATTACGGGGTGACGGCCGAAACATGGCTGGTGGGAAAGGATGCCGGGCAGCTGAAAATCGATGGTACGACCGATCTCAACTTCCGACTTTTCGGCGACACGGTAACCCTCGCTGCCAGTGCGTTCTTCTATCGGCTCAATCCCACATTCTATTATCGGCATTATCATTCGCGTCACTTTTGGTGGGATAACGATGCGCTCTCGAAAATCATTCACACGCGTCTGCAAGGCATTTTTCACTACAAAAAGACCCGAACTACGCTGCGTTTTGCTGTGGATGAACTGAAAAACTATACTTACTTTGCGCAGGGTTACACCATTAATAACGATTTTACGCGTACAGCCAATACGGTGACGGTAGAGCAAAGCGGTGCACCCATCAATCTGCTCACGGCTGAACTGAATCAGGATGTTACCCTCGGTCCGATTCATTGGGAAAGTATCGTGACCTGGCAGAAGTCGAGCAAGGAAGCTGTTCTGCCCGTTCCCACTCTCAATGTCTACACCAATCTCTATCTGCGCTTTAAGATTGCGCGCGTGTTGAAATGCGACTTGGGAGCCGATCTGCGTTATTTCACCAGCTATTATGCCCCCGACTACAGTCCGGCGTTGGGACAATTCGCTGTTCAGGCAAGTAACAGTCTGACGAAGATCGGCAACTATCCCATCGTGAATGTCTATGCCAATTTCCAACTCAAGCAGGCGCGATTCTTCTTGATGGCCAGTCATGTCAATGCCGGAAGCGGAAGGAAGAACTATTTTCTCACGCCGCATTATCCGCTGAACGACCGAGTGATCTACTTCGGATTGAGTTGGAATTTCTTTAATTAATCTCTCCCTGACCTTGCAACTACATCTCTTTTTGCAGAGCCAAAACAAAAAACATCCCCTGTCCGACGGTCGTGTCGAACAGGGGATGTTGCATAGAGGAGGAACGTTTCTATCGGTTGTCGCTCTTAACGGCAACTACCCGCGTGAGATTGGGGTCGAGATAGAACGTTTGTCGATATTCTTTCGGTGCGCGTTGGCTGCCTTCCAGCGTGTAAGTAACCGACAGCATCATCAGCGTTGACGTGTTTTGGGGACGTTCGCCGTAACGTATTCCGGGTTTGAAGATGCCGTTCTTTCCAGCAGACTGCCTCATTCGAACAATCGCTTCATCCGTGACGTAGAGTGCGGAATCAAGCGAACCGACTTCAGAGATAGAGGGCACAACGGTGGTGTTTTGCTCGATGAAATCGGAAACCAATTGTTTCGCCGTGTGCTGTTTTCCGCATCCTAAGATAAGGAGTGCGGAAAGACAGGCAAAGACGAAGATTTTGCGGTTCGTTTTCATGGTTGCTATTTGACGGGAACGTTCTTGAGAATCTCCAAGAGATGATCCCACACCATTTGGACGGTAGGAATAAGGAGGCGTTCGTCGGGCGTATGCACATCGCGTAGCGTGGGACCGAACGATACCATGTCGAGATGCGGATATCGAGTGGAGAACAATCCGCACTCTAAACCAGCGTGGATGCCGCGCACGATGGGTTCTTTGCCAAAGAGTTTTTGATAGGAATCGACGGCCAGGCGGGTGAGCTGGCTGTCGGGATTCATTTGCCAGGCAGGATAACCGTCGGTTTGTTCAACGTCGGCTCCGGCCAATTGGAAGGCGGCTTTCACGGCATTGCATTGATTGGTGAGGTTGCTCATCACGTTGCTACGTTGCGAAGCGAGGATGTCTACCTCGTTGTCTGTGGTTTTAACGACGGCCAGATTGCTCGATGTTTCTACCAAATCGCCCAGAGCTTTGTCTTGACACATAGCGAAGATGCCGTTGGTGACAGCTTGAAGAGCCTGAATCAGACGGCGACCGGTTTCTCTTGGAAGAACCTTTTCTGCACCGGTGCTCTCCATAGCGAACACCATTGAGCGGTCGGTTACGTGGAATTCGTCTTCCACCTCGGCGGCAAAGATGTTCCAATCGGCACGTACTTGTTCTTTCACTTCGTCGGGGACGGCGATCACGACACGACCGTCGCGCGGGATGGCGTTGTGCAATTTGCCCGAATTAAAACTGGCCAGGCGCAGGTCGAACTTCTCTTGTTCGGCGTAGACGAAGCGCGAAAGAATTTTGATGGCATTGGCACGTTTCTTATTGATGTCGTCTCCCGAGTGTCCCCCGGTGAGTCCTTTGAGAGAGAGTTCGAGGAAGAAATATCCGGCGGGAGCTTCTTCGTGGGTGAATCGGAACACGGCATGCGTGCTGCGACCGCCTGCGCAGGAGACGAAAATCTGCCCCTCGTCTTCAGAATCGAGATTGATGAGCATGTCGCCCGTCATGAATCCCGCCTCCATGCCCGAGGCACCAGTGAGTTGTGTTTCTTCGTCGCTGGTGAAGACGCACTCGAGCGGTCCGTGTTGGATGTCGTTGCTCTCGAGCACAGCCAGCTCCATGGCCACTCCGATGCCGTCGTCTGCCCCGAGCGTGGTGCCTTTGGCTTTCATCCAATCGCCGTCTACATAACTTTGGATGGCATCTTTGGAGAAGTCGAATTCGATGTCGACGAGTTTGTCGCACACCATATCGGTATGGCTTTGCAGGATCACCGTCTTTCGATTTTCGTAGCCCGGTGTGGCAGGTTTTCGAATGATGACATTGTTAGAGGCATCGACATTGACGTCGAGTGCATGCTGCTGGGCGAACTCTTTCAGATAGGCCACTATCTTTTCCTCGTGTTTTGAGGGACGCGGAATCTGATTAATCTTTTTGAACTGCTCGAAAACACAGCTGGGGGTCAGGTTGCTTTTACTCATTTTTACTTTCTTTGTTTGGTGATTTCGTGATTTATTAGTTACCTTTGCAGCGTTTTGAAACGCGCATTTTACGGAATGCAAAAATATAGAAAATGAAAGAGACATTGGCTTTATCGCTGTTAATAATTACTATAGCCATCGCTTTGCTCAGTGTGAAACTGATTCTAAGAAAAAACGGAAAATTCTCTTCGCAGCACATTCACGACAACCCTGGACTCAGAAAGCAAGGTATCCGCTGTGTGATCGATCAGGACAGAGAGGCACGGCGACAGAGCCTAACAGCCATCCACGAAAACGAAACAAGACAATCAAATAAACAATGAAGAAAAACATTCTTAAAACGCTGGCCCTATCGGGCGCAACGGTGCTGATGTTCACAGCCTGCAACAAGTCGAACGAGCCGGCCGAGAGCCCTTCGGGCACAAAAGCCAAGGGTGCTCCCACGAGCATGAAGATAGCCTACGTGGAGGTAGACTCCATCATGAGCCAGTACAAATTCTGCAAAGACTATTCGCTCATCCTTCAGAAGAAGGGGCAGAACATCCAAAACACCCTCGCCTCGAAGCAGCAGGCCCTGCAAACGGCAGCCGCCAACTTCCAGCAAAAGGTGCAGCAGAATGCCTACACCCGCGAACAGGCAGAGATGATTCAGGCCGGACTGCAAAAGCAGAACAATGACCTGCAGGCCTTGAACCAGCGATTGACCAACGAATTCCAGGTGGAGACCGACCGCTATAACGCTGCCCTGCGCGACAGCATCCGCCACTTCCTGGCCGAGTATAACAAAGACAAACGCTACAGCCTCATCTTGAGTAAGGCAGGCGACAATCTGCTCTATGCCGACAAGGCTTTTGACATCACCAACGATGTGATTGCCGGTCTGAACAAGGCCTACAAACCTGCAAAAGCCTCTGAGGCGAAGAAGTAATCCCCTACCCTCTTCTTTAAAAAAGTGGCCCAATGGAGTTTTGATTCCATTGGGCCACTTTTTATTTCTTGATGATTGAAGGAGAGCAACGCAGCTTTCTGAACTGTTCAGAACGGCCACGGAGACCAAAATGGTGCTACTGAACTGTTCAAAACCGTCACGGAGACCAAAATGATGCTACTGAACTGTTCAAAACGGCCGCGGAGGCCAAAATGATGCTACTGAACTGTTCAAAACCGTCGCGGAGACCAAAATGGTGCTACTGAACTGTTCAAAACCGTCACGGAGACCCAAATGATGCTACTGAACTGTTCAAAACGGCCGCGGAGACCAAAATGGGGCTACTGAACTGTTCAGAAGCCCTTATTCTCGACTCATTCTGGGCAAAGCACGCAGCCGAACCTGCCAACGACCCTCGCGCTTGACGACATGCAGGCGGAACGTTCCGCTGCCGATCACCCGACCGGCCCGACCAATGGTGTCCATCCGTACAAAATGGTTCACACGCACCACCACCTCTGCCAGAGAATCGCCCGATAGTAGTCGGCTATCCACCATCTCGCACACGGCATCTCGCTCCTTTCCCCGCAACACCTCGACGTCGGCCGGGTGCACCTGGCTTGCCGCATAGCGCAGCCAAAGACGTGATTCGGGCGTACAGAAAGGCACTGCCCGCGTGAACTGCCAGTTGAAGAAATGAACGGCAAACGAGTCGACACTTCCGTCGAACTGCATCGCACGAGTGCGGTTGCCGCAACTTGAGAAAACTCCGAACATCAGCCACGCACACAATGAAAATAAGGAAAATACAATCTTCATACCTCTCGATTTGAATGCCGACAAAGGTAGGAAAAACTTTGGTCATATCGCCGGATTTACCTACTTTTGCGCATAAAACAAACACACTCCCCCTATGTTGAATTTCATCTCGTTCGGAAGCGGTAGTAGCGGCAACTGCTATTACTTGTTCACGAAAACCAACGGACTGCTCATCGATGCAGGCGTAGGCATCCGAACACTCAAAAAATATTTCCGGGAATACGATCTCTCCTTCTCCAACATCCAAAACGTGCTCATCACCCACGACCATGCCGACCATGTGAAGTCTGTCGGTCGCCTCAGTTGCGACTACGGCTTGAACATCTATGCCACGCACCGTGTGCATGTGGGCATCGAGAAAAACTACTGCGTGAGAGGCAAGGTGAGCCCCGATCGGCTCAAACTCGTCGAAAACGGCGTAAGTCTGCATCTGGGCGAGTTTGTCGTCACGCCCTTCCATATTCCGCACGACAGTATGGACAACGTGGGCTACAGAATCGAACACAACGGCGTGGTGTTCTGTCTGATGACCGATGTGGGAAGTGTGACCCAGGAGATGCGACCCTTTATTGCCGAGGCCCATTACTTAGTGATTGAAGCCAATCATGACGTGGAAATGCTCGCCAAGGGCCCCTATCCGCAGCATCTCAAGGAACGGATTCTCGGACCAACGGGCCATCTGAGTAACACTGATTGCGCCATGGCTCTGGTCGAAAATGCCTCTCCTCGGCTCCGCTACGTTTGGCTCTGCCACTTGAGCGAGGAAAACAATCATCCCGAACTGGCCCGCAAAACTATCGAACAGTTGTTGCGAGAACATGGCATCGTGGCCGGAAAGGACTTTGCACTGGAGGTTCTCAAACGCAAAAGCCCCACCGGCATCTACTGCCTTGAGAAAGACGATGTTTAGAAAGGATAACCGATGGCGAGGTTCAGACTTTGGCTGTCTTTGAAGTTCGTCATGTTGTAAAAGCCGCTTTTGTAGGGCACGTGCAAACCAATGCCCCAGTCTACACGCAGAACGAAGAAGTCGAGATCGTAACGCAGACCAATGCCCGTTCCCACGGCCAGTTCCTTGGCCAAATTCTTGAACCGAAACGTTGCTCCGGCTCGTGTATCGTTGCGATGCATAGCCCAGATATTGCCGGCATCGAGAAACACAGCTCCATACAAACTGCCGATGAGATGGGGCCGATATTCGAGATTGAAAAGCAGTTTGAGGTCGCCCGTTTGATCGAGATACGAGTTGGTGGTACTCGTGGGAGAGAAAGCTCCGGGGCCCACACTGCGCACGGTGAAGGCACGCACGCTATTGGCACCGCCCACGTAGAATTGCTCGCTGTAGGGGGCTGCCGAGGAATTGCCGTAACTCCAAATCGCACCCGCCGCGGCATGTGCCACGAAATGCGAACTCCGCCCCAGTTGCCATGTTTTTCGCCATTCGGTTTCTATCTTGAAAAACTGTGCAAAGGGATTCTTAAACATTTCCTTATCTTTTTGGTTCCACCGCCTTCCGGCTATCACGTAGCCTAAGGAGAGGAGGTTGGAGGCCTCGCTCACCGTTGTCTGCCACCAAATGGGATGATGCAGACTGGAACTGCTGGTGTAGATGTAGCTGTAGCGCATTTTGGGGATAAAGAGGTCGCGCATGGTCACCTTCAGATAGGGATTGGAGTTGAGGATGGAATCGAAGGCGGCGGTGTGGCTCGTCATGTAGTTGTATTGCAGCGTGAGCGGGGAGAATTGATGGAGGGATTTGTCGGAGGTTTGGAAGTTGTAGGTGAGTTCGCCCGAGACGATGTGGCGTTTGAAATAGTTGCCGCGATTGATGACGCTCGAGGAGAATTTGAGCAGTGTGGAGGGGGTATTGAAAAAGCGGTGATGGGCAAAAAGGGGCGACATGAGTCGGGGAAATTCCAACGAGGCCGACATGCCGTATTCGTAGGAGCTCACCTGCGAGGAGCGGCCGTTGGGCGAATGTCCCGTCTGCCATTCGTAGGAGCCGTTGACGTTGATGTCGAGCTTTTCGCCTCCGCGGAAGGCGTTGCGTTTGCCGAAACCCATGATGAGGGCCGGCCCCATTCGTCCGTTGGTTTTTCCGGTGTAGTTGGTTTCGACGTAGAAATCGTAGGGCTTGTCGAAGATGCAGCTGAGGGTGAGGTCGAGTGTATCGCAGGCGGCGGTGGTGTCGCGAGGGGTGAATTTGAAGTCGACCATGGAGAAGAGTCCCATATCCTGCAATTTGGTGGTAGACTGCTGTTCATCACGATAGCGATAGAGTCTTCCGGGGCGCAGCTGGAGATTGCGCAGGAGGACGCGCGGGCGGATGGGTGGCCGTTTGCCGTTGAAGTGAATCGTGAGTCGGTCGCGTTGGAGGGTGTCGCCGAGTTGCTGGGCGAATTGTCTGTAGAGTTCCAGATCGATTTTCCCCACATACCATCGCTGCTTGGCCAGGCGGGGCATGCTGGCGGTGGGAAGCATTTTGAGTTGCACGCGATGATCTGTCTGTAGCGTATCGGCCAGGTAGGAAGCATAGCCGGGCTGATAGTAGTAGTAGCCATTGTCGCGCAGGAGGTTGCTGATGCGGGTTCGTTCGCGGTCGAGCGCGGAGATGTCGAAGGCGGCTCCGCGACTCATTCTGGAGGATTTTCCCCGCGACTGAATCAGTCGGCTCATCCTGGGCGGGAAGTTGAGATAGGCCACGGAGTCGAGTGTGTAGAGCGGTCCGAGACTGACGGTATAGCCGATCTTTGCTTGTTTGGGATTTTTCTGCGTGAGCACTTCATACCGCACCCGTCCCTGGAAGTAGCCATGGTTTTTAAGCGTATTTTGTGCTACGGAGGCTCGCAGAGCCGGGTTCACCCAGCTCATCAATACGGGTTGCCGACCGAAGGTTTTCGTGATCCATTGGCTTATGCCCGACGTCGATCCCGAGAAGGCGTTCCATATCCAAAGCCGCACGGGGAAGGGCGTGCGATAGTAGCTGCTGCCCAGGAGTGCGCCGTTGGGCTCGCAGGCCAGAGCGGCTTCTACCTCTTCCTGCGTGGCGGTGGCTTGTGAGCAGGGGGCGTAGTTTTTGTATTTGATTTTGGTCAGTCCCGTATAAAGTTGGTCGCCCTCGGGGATGCTCCGCGTGGTGGAACAAGCTGCGGTCAGCACCGCTGCTACGAGGATGCAAAGGCCGAGACGAAAGACGGCTGTGCTCGTCGTTCTCTTTTTCTGATTTGTGTCGAATACATTCATTTCTTTTTTACGCTCATTCAAAATAGAAAACAATTGTGGGTCTCCAGGAAGAGTTTCCCCACGGTGGGAAACGGCCGCTGGCACCCAGGGAAGGATTCCCCGCCGCGGGGAATCATCTCCTCTAAGAAAAAACTCAATGATCGATGATCAGCTCTTCGTCTTGATAAGCCCTGGGAATTCCATCGGCAGAGAGGCGGATGACGATGGTTCCGCCCACCCATTCGGTGTGGGCTTGCTCGTAGGTGAGCGTGCTGCAGTGGATGACACGACCCTGTTCTACCGTCACTATACCGGGGGCGAAGAGGCGTTGGCTGGTCGTAGTGAGTTGGACGCCCGGCTCGACCTTCACCTGGTGGGCTGCCAACTTTCTGGAGCGGTGCATCTCTCGGGGTGTTGTTCGGCGTGAGCGGAATCGGTGCGGACAGAATCGGTCGGCACAACGCCCGTTCCGGGAATTTCGCGCTCCTGGCGCATCCGTATGAGCCGAATGTGGTAGATGGGTAGCAGACGAAGTGTGGTGATCGAACCGCCAAACGTACTCTCGTTGTTGAGCAGGAAATAGCCGCGCACGGCTTTGATGCCCATCCGGTCGGTATCGGCCACCTGCAAGGTGTAGTGCGAGGAGGTGGAGACGTGCAGCGTCTGCGAAACCACACTGTCGTTGCCCAACGTCAGGGCGAGCACCACCAGGGCGTCGCGCAATCCGTCTTGGAAGATGAACTGCGTGTCGAAGTCGAGCATCAGTCGGTCGCCCCGATGAAAGGCCGTGTCGGCTTTCAACTCGAAGGAGCAGAGGTTGTAGGGCAGCCGATTGGTAAGCACCAGGGAGCGTTCGGCGGTCCAGATATTGGCCGTGTCGCCCGTGGAAGAGAGGTGGGCATACTGCGTGGCTGTTCCGCCCAGAGCCACTTCTTCGGCTTCGAGACGCTTGGAGAGCCGCTCGTAGATGCCGCGCAGCAATTGAGTGTTGCTCATGTAATACACCATCGACGAGTCGAACGCGGCCTGCGTCACGCCGTGCTTCTGCAAGGCTGCCAGTCGGTAGGCATATTCCTGGTCGCCCCCGGGCATCATCGCGTTCGTAGACATCGCTCCGGCCAAGTGATAGTCGTAGAGAATCTCCTCCATCTCCTCGGGCTGGATATATCGGTCGGGCACGCTGGGTTTACAGGCTGCCAGGGTCAGCAAAACGCTTAAGAAAACAATGATAGCATGCTTCATTTTCCGTTGCTTTCCGTTGTCTTGTTTTTCCGAAAAGGCAGTCCGATGGAAAAGGTCTCCAATTCCTTTCGGCAGAAAAGAAAGAGGCAAACTACGCCGACGCTGATGCTCGCGTCGGCGAAGTTGAATACAGGACTGAAGAAGATGAATTCCTCGCCTCCCACCACTGGCATCCATTCGGGATAGGTCGTGACGATCATCGGGAAGTAGAACATGTCTACAACCTTGCCCATGAGAAATGGAGCGTAACCCTCGCCCAGCGATACGAGCGAGGAGACGGCGTAGGGTGTGGAGGCCTCGAAGAGGAGCCCGTAGAACATCGAGTCGAGCATGTTACCCGTTGCACCGGCCAGAATCATCGACAGGAATACGACATAACGCGTGCGCACGCCCTGCCGCACCATCCTGTAAATATATCTGCCGATGAGGACAATGGCCACCAGGCGCAGGAGGCTCAGGAGGAACTTGTTGATGAAGGTCAGTCCGTAAGCCATCCCATTGTTTTCCACAAAATCGATGTAGAACCAGTCGGTGATGTGAATGGCCTGCCCGAGTGACATCGTCGTTTTCACCTCCACCTTAATGATTTGGTCGATGACGAGGATGACGAGCACCAAAAGGATGGACAGGCGGCCATCGGTGAGAAATTCTTTTGCTTTTGCCATAGGAGCCATGTATGTGTTGAGTGATGATAATCTGAAGTGTTTGACGGCTATTGAACCGAATGTCTTGCCCTACAAACAAGGTTGCTTGGGCAAGACATTCCGGCTGAAAGAGTGCGACATCAGCGTTTACGGGCGTTTTTCGATTCGACGCTGAGTGTAGCGTGGGGCACGGCCAGGAGCCGTTGCTTGGGGATGAGCTCGCCCGTGATGCGGTCGATGCCGTAGGTCTTGTTCTCAATGCGCACGAGGGCAGCCTCCAGTCCCATAATGAACTTCTGCTGCCGACTGGCCAATTGTATGAGTTCTTCCTTGCTCTGAGTGGCACTTCCCTCCTCAAGCACTTTGTAGGTGGGCGAAGTGTCGTCCACGTCGTTGCCGTCGGCATTCATCAGTGTGCGCATCATCGAGGCGTAATCGCGGCGGGCCAGTTTGAGCTTTTCGTTGATCACCTCGCGGAACTCTTCCAGTTCCTCATCATTGTAACGTGTTTTGGTTGTCATCAATCAGATAGGGTTTTAGTGAGTGATTTTTTCTATTTGAATATTAAGTTGAAATTCTTCAAATTCGGTTGTCACGCCGTCGTTGGGTGCGATGTGAAGCTCGTCGGCCAGCACCTGACTTTGGATATAAGGGCCGAAGGTGGCGATGGCAGCATCGGTCTGTGCGTGGGGGGCGATGGTGACACGGATGCGGTCGGTGATTTCCAGTCCACCGTCTTTGCGGAGGTTTTGCACGCGGTTGATGATTTCGCGGGCCATACCTTCTTTCAAGAGTTCGTCGGTGAGTTCCACTTCGAGTGCTACGGTGAGGTTGCCTTCATTGGCCACGAGCCAACCGGGGATGTCTTCGCTGATGATGTCTACGTCGGCGGCTTCCACGACAACGTCATTTCCGTCTACAGTCATGGCGATGTGTCCCGCCTGCTCCAGCAAGGTGATGGCCTCTTGGTCGAGGGCTTCCATCTGGGCAGCGATGCCTTTCATGAGCTTACCGAACTTCTTGCCCATCGTACGGAAGTTGCATTTTACGCGTTTCACCAACATGCCCTGCCCTTCGACGAAGTTGAGTTCCTTGACGTTCACCTCGTTCAGAATGAGAGCCTTCACAGCCTCAATATGTGCCTTCTGCACCGCATCGACGGCGGGAATCATCATCTGTGCCAGAGGTTGGCGCACTTTGATGTTCACCTTACGACGCAGGGCCAGCACCATCGACGTGATTTTTTGCGCCATCTCCATGCGTGCTTCCAGTTCGCGGTCGATGCAACGCTCGTCGGCAATGGGGAATGCGGTCAAGTGCACCGAAGCGAATTGCTCGCGACCGGTAGTGCGGGTGAGGTCGGTGTAGAGTTGATCGGCATAGAACGGGGCAAACGGGGCTAGCAACTTGGCCACGGTTTCGAGGCAGGTGTAGAGCGTTTGATAAGCACTAAGCTTATCCTGACTCATTTCCTTTCCCCAGAAACGTTTGCGGTTCAGGCGCACGTACCAATTGCTCAGATCGTCGTTCACGAAGGCATCGAGCAGTCTTCCGGCGCGTGTGGGGTCGTAGTCTTCGAGTTCGCGGTCGACGCCTTTGACCAACGAGTGGAGTGAAGAAAGAATCCATCGGTCGATTTCGGGTCGTTCGTTTATCGGTATATCGGGCTCACTGTAGTCGAATCCGTCGACATTGGCGTAGAGTGCAAAGAAGGAGTAAGTGTTATAGAGTGTTCCGAAGAATTTGCGGCGCATTTCGTCCACACCTTCCGGATCGAACTTGAGGTTGTCCCACGGTTCCGAGTTGGTCATCATGTACATCCGCACGGGATCGGCACCATACTTCTCCATCATTTCGAACGGATTGGTAACGTTGCCCACGTGCTTACTCATCTTGTTGCCTTTGGCGTCGAGCACCAGTCCTGTGGAGATGACGTTCTTGAAGGCTACGCTGTCGAACACCATCGTGGCGATGGCGTGTAGGGTGAAGAACCAGCCGCGTGTTTGGTCTACGCCCTCGTTGATGAAGTCGGCGGGGAAAGCCAGGCGTTTGTCGATGAGGTCGGCGTTCTCGAAGGGATAGTGAATCTGTGCGTAGGGCATCGAACCTGAGTCGAACCATACGTCGATGAGGTCGGTCTCGCGCGTCATGGCTTTGCCCGATGCGCTCACCAACACGATGTCGTCTACATAGGGGCGGTGGAGGTCGATGCGATCGTAATTCTCCTGTGCATAATCGCCGGGTACGAATCCTTTTTCTTTCAGCGGATTGGTTGGCATGACGCCGGCAGCTACACTCTTTTCGATTTCGGCATAGAGTTCTTCCAGCGAACCGATGCAGATTTCCTCGCCCTCGTCGTTGCGCCAGATGGGCAGCGGTGTGCCCCAGAAGCGCGAGCGCGAGAGGTTCCAGTCGTTCAGGTTCTCGAGCCAGTTGCCGAACCGCCCTGTGCCGGTCGACTCGGGTTTCCAGTTAATCGTTTTATTGAGTTCGAACATTCGTTCTTTTTTCGCCGTTGAGCGAATGAACCAACTGTCGAGCGGATAATACAGCACGGGTTTGTCCGTACGCCAGCAGTGGGGATAACTGTGTACGTGCTTTTCTATTTTGAATGCCTTGTTTTCGGCTTTTAGATCGAGGCAGATGGTTACGTCGAGTGTTTCGTCGGCATCGGTCAGCGTGTCGTCGTAAGCATTTTTTACGTAGCGACCGGCATATTTGTTCCACTCTGGGAGGTGGACGTAACGAGCTACGAAATCGGCATCGAGATCTTCTGTAACGAAATATTTGCCTTGCAGGTCTACGACGGGGCGTTCTTGTCCTTTTTTGTCTATCAACACAATGGCGGGGACGCCGGCTTTGCGAGCCACCTGGGCATCATCGGCTCCGAAGTTGGGAGCGATGTGAACGATGCCTGTACCGTCTTCGGTGGTGACGTAGTCTCCGGGAATCACGCGGAAGGCACCTTCCTGCATCGGTGAGATGAGGGGCAACAGTTGGCGATAGGACATTCCGACGAGATCGTTTCCCATATAATGTGCCACGACGCGCCAGGGAATCACTTTGTCGCCTTTCTGATAGGTGGTGAGGTCGGCATCTCGTCCGGCTTCGTGAAAGTAGGCGTTGAGTCGGGCTTCGGCCAGCACCACGGTGATGGGCTCGGCGGTGTAGGGATTGTAGGTTTGCACGGCCACGTAGTCTATTTTCGGACCGACGCAGAGGGCCGAGTTGGCTGCCAGTGTCCAGGGTGTGGTGGTCCAAGCGATGAAGTAGGCCCTACCCCATTCTGCCATTTCGGGTTTGGGACTGAGCATTTCGAATTGTGCCGTCACCGTTGTATCTTTCACGTCGCGATAGCATCCGGGCTGATTGAGCTCGTGCGAACTCAATCCTGTGCCTGCTGCCGGCGAGTAGGGCTGAATGGTGTAGCCTTTGTAGAGCAGATCTTTTTTGTAGAGTTCTTTGAGCAGCCACCACAGCGTTTCGATGTATTTGTTGTCGTAGGTGATATAGGGATGATCGAGGTCGACGAAATAGCCCATCTGCTCGGTCAGTTCGCGCCATTCGGCCGTGAATTTCATCACGTTTTCGCGACATTTCTTGTTATAGTCGGCCACGGAGATATATTTGGCCGACTCTTGGTTGTCGATGTCGGCTTTTGTGATGCCGAGTTCTTTCTCCACGCCCAATTCTACGGGCAGACCGTGTGTGTCCCATCCTGCTTTGCGCTTGACCTGAAAGCCTTTCATCGTTTTATATCGATTAAAGGTGTCTTTGATGCTGCGTGCCAATACGTGATGGATACCGGGATGACCGTTGGCCGAGGGTGGTCCTTCGTAGAAAACGAACTGTGGACAGCCTTCGCGCTCGTCGATGGTTTGGTGGAAGATGTCGTTTTTCTCCCATTCGGCCAGCACTTCTTGGTTGGTCTGTGGGAGGTTGAGTGTTTTATGCTCGGCAAATTTCTTAGCCATGTTTTTATTCCTTTTTTATTTTTCAGGTGGCAAAGGTAAGAAAAAAAAGTAGAAACAGAGATAATAGACAATTGACAATTGTGCTACTGAGCGGCTCAGTAACGTCGCGGAGACAAAAATGATGAAATTGAGCGACTCAGTAACGTCGCGGAGACGAAAATGATGAAATTGAGCGGCTCAGTAACGCCGCGGAGACGAAAATGATGAAATTGAGCGGCTCAGTAACGTCGCGGAGACAAAAATGATGAAATTGAGCGGCTCAGTGACGCCGCGGAGACGAAAATGATGAAATTGAGCGGCTCAGTAACGCCACGGAGGCAAAAATGGTGCTACTGTACCCTACAGTAATGCCGCGGAGGCAAAAATGGCGCTACTGTACCCTACAAAATCGCCGCGGAGGCAAAAATGGCGCTACTGTAGCCTACAAAACCATCGCGGAGGCAAAAATGGTGCTACTGTAGCCTACAAAATCGCCATCAGAGGCAAAAATGGTGCTACTGTACCCTACAGTAAGGCCGCGGAGACGAAAATGGCGTTACTGTACCCTACAGTAACGCCAGTAGAAATCTCCCGTCTTCCTTCCCAAAACACAGAAAATGATCAATTATTTTTTGATCGAATCGGTGGGTGGGATGATGATTTCTTCGGGATTTTTGAGGCGGAAGATGTCGCGGAAGCGATACAGCTTGCGTCGCCAGATGAATCCCACGCCGTATTTGCCGATGTCGCCCTCAAGCCAGTCGTAGCTGTCGCGGTTGTAGAAGGCCTGGAGGTAGCGGGTGGAACCTTGGTTGAGGCGATATTCGAGCGAGACGTTGTTGAAGAACGTATTGTTGGTGCTGGGCACGTCTGCACCCGAGGACACCTTTCCGCCGAGGATGATGCGCACGCGATTGTTCCAAAGCCGTTTGGCGAATTTGAAAGAATAGTCGGTGTGCATGTTTCCGCTGGCGTCGGTCACGTTGTCGAGTCCGAAGCTCAGGTCGAGCGTTCGCAGGGCGTTGCCGGTGATGTTGTTGATCTGACTTTGGAGGAAGGCACTCAGGGCGTTGTTCATCGAGAATCCGCTGGTGTTTCCGTCGGCCAGATACATGCCGGTGGTGAGCATGGTGACGGCCAGTTTTCCGCGTTCGTCGATACCCATGGTGTTGAGCTGGTTGCTGATGGTCATATCTTGCGGGGCGTCGATGGTGAATTGGAGCCCCATGTTTTTGAGGGTTTTGGTAACGACGACGCCGCATTCGAAGTCGACGATACGCCCATCGCGCCCGTTGGTCGAGACGGAGGCCTTGGTGGTTTCGGTGGCCGTGATGTTGAGCCGCGGGTTCATCGGGTTGCCGGTGAACTCGATATAGCTGCCGTCTTTGATGGTGAAGGTTTTCAGGGGGATGACGGGTAGCGAGTATTTCATTTCACCGTTGTTGAGGGTATATCGCCCGGTGAGCAGCAGATTGTCTACGGCGTTGTAGCGCATGAGCAGATCGCCGCCGCCCATGAGGTCGATGTAGTTGGACTTGTCGGCGTTGAGCGCACAGAGGATGTGGGCATTGGCGTCGATGCTGAGGCCCAGGTCCATGTTGAATCCGGTGAGCGGCGGACGATCGACGGTTTCGGCCTCGTGGTCGGAGAAGTCGACGAAGGAAACGAGCTCTTCGAGCTGATTGTCGGTCGAGAGGGGCGAGTCGCGCAGAACGTAGGTCATGTCGGTGGCATCGAGCACGTCGAGCTTGCCCCGCAGTTGCAGACTGCTCACTTCGCCCCGCATGGCTCCGAAGAAGTTGACAAACACTTTCCCGTATACCTCGGAGCGGTAGTTCTCCCGGGCGTTGATGATTTCGTAGTTCGTGGCGCGCATCCTTACGTCCATCATCATGCGCGAGGGATCGGAGAAGTTGAACGAGCCCGAGACGTTGAGCGGACTGTCGTTGTAGGCATATACCTCGAAGTTCTCGAATAGCAGATGACTGTTGACGATGCGCACGGGGTCGTTGGCAAATCGTAGGGATACGCCGTAGGGCTCGCTGAACATGTAGGTGGAATCGAGATATACTTCGCCGTTCACCTGCGGGCGGGCCAGCGTTCCTTTGATGGCCACTTCGCCCTCGGCATAACCTTTGAAGCCAAGGAGGTGGCGGGGAATGAATCCGTTGACAAGCGACATCGGTAGTCGGTCCATAGCCAGGGTGGCATCGATCGTTCCTCCCTTTCGCGAGTTGTATACGCCCGAGAGTCGGCCCACTTCCACTTGATCTTTCATGAGCACGCCGTCGATGTAATGCCCGCCGTCGGCCTTGGGCATGTAGACGAATTCGGTGCTGATGTTGCCCATGGCACTACGCTGGTAGGCCAGGTCGGAGATCGAGACGGCCGAGGAGACAGAAACTTCGTCGTGAGTTTGGATGATGTGGAAGTCGCCGTTGAGCGTTCCCGACACCTCGGGCGTGTAGGGCAGCACGGAGAAGAGCCGCTCGAGATTCAAATGATTAAGCGAGAGCGTGAGGTCTTGCAGTGCCTCGGTGTTGTCGTTGTTGGTGAGAAGTTGAATGCCGGTTCCGTCGTCGGCCCGCAGACGGAGGTCGGCCCGCAGGCGGCGGTCGTTGCCCAGGAAGACGTAGTTGCTGTCGTTTGCCGCAAACCGCTTGTATCCCAGGATGGGCTGACTGCCCAAGATGCTGAGCCGTATACCACGATCTTCCATCGTGGCGCGTAGACCCAGAGAAATGCCCAATCGGTTGTTGGCATCATAGATGTTGGTTCGCAGATAGGTTCCGCTTTCCTCGAGGGCTCCGTCCAAGAGAGCATTGAAGACGTATTGGGGATTTTTCTTGTTGTTTCGCACCTGCGCGGCGTAGGCAATCTTGGCATTGTCTGAATACACTCGTAGCCGAATGGTATCGAGCTGAATGCTGTCGGCCAGCAACGAATGGAGAGCCACGTTTCCGTTCAGTCCTGCCACGGGCGATGATTTCAGGTCGACGAGCGCATCGCCCACCTGGAAACCATATTTCCGCAGCACACGCATGAAAATATTTTCCCGTCCGCACTTCAGATAGACGGCCGCCAGTGGTAGTCGTTGCCGCAGTCTGCTCTCGTCGAGGTGCTTGGTGAGGAGTTGGTGGCGGAGTTCTCGCCATAGTCTGACACCTTTATTATATATATAGGCATAGCCCCCCTGACTGTTGACGCGGAGTTCGAAGTCGCCGCAGGTCATAGCAGCGTGCGTCGTGTCGCGACGGGTGAATAGGTTGGCATTGATGGCTCCGAGACGATAGGTTTTGCTTGAGTCGAGGAGCGTGATGTCGTTCATCCTACCTTGCAGCTTGTAAAAGTCTTTATCGTTGCTCTCTACATCTAAGTTGACGTGGAAAGCCATTCTAACATCTTGATCAAGCAGGCGGAGGCGGAAGAGATCGAGTCGGTCGAATCCTCCGTTCACGTGTGCTTTTAGTTGTCGGCCGTCAGTCTGTCCTGTGAGCGAGATAGAGCCTTGGAGCAACGGATTCGAGCTCTTGAGCAAGGCCTCGAGCTGTCCGTTTCTTACGTGAGCACGGGCGGTGATGTGGTCAAGGTCATAGCCGCCGAATCGGAACCGGTCGATCCGTGTACGAGCCTCTAATCGAGTGTGAGGTGAAAGGAAGTCTGTGCCTGCACCGCGAGCTTCCACTTCGCCGGTGAAAGGATGCAAGCCCATTCCCGGTAGAAAGTGTTGCACCTCCCAGCGATGTGCCCGGATGCGGGCCGAATAGACGAGAGGGTTCGTCCGAAAAGCGGCTGAGGCTTGCAAGAGACCTCGACTGTGACGTAGGGCGAGCCGGGCGGAATAAGTCTCGCCGAGCATTTTCAGCTGAGCCTTGGCGGAGATGTTCTGCGGGATGCGCAGGCGTTTTTGCAGTTCGTGCGGGAGCAACATGGCAGCAAAACCCAGGTTGTAGGTTTGAGCCTGGAGGGAGAGTTCTGCGCGTCGGTGTTTCGTTTCAGTGGGATGCTCGATGAATCCTTGGGCATGGAGCTTCACGGCGGTGGGCCATCTGAGATGGAGCCCGGCGATGGAGATGCGTTGTAGATTTCCGCAAGCCACAGCATCGATGGCGAGGGGAGCGTTGGGCAGCGATCGGCGGAATCCCTGAGCTTGGGAGCCAAGGAGTCGAATGAGGTCTTGCTTCCCAAGCGATCCGTGTAGTGTGAGGTTTAGTCTACCGGGATTTGTCTTGTCAAAGGTATTGAGATCCATGTCGAACCGTGCCGTTAGACGGGATTCAGGGGTGCGGACCTCAAGACGGGATAGATGAAGGCGGGTGGAATCGAGGGTCACGTCTGCACCGAGCTGAGTGATGTGCAGTCCGTGAGGCTCGCGGAAGGCGCAGACGCGAACTTGTAGGTTGAGTCGGGACTGGGCGAAGGCGAAGGAGTCGATACCAAGAAGTAGATCGTTGAGTTGGAGATGATTCCCGTCCCATCTTCTTGTGCGTGGTTCGAGAGGACGGTCATAGGCAAGATGTCCACCCTGCCAGTCGAGGCGGTGTAGACGGTAGCTGTTTTGGTGCAGGTCGAAGACTCCTTGAAAGGCTGTGAGTCGTTCCATCCGAGCCTGAAGACGGAGACTGTCGCCGGCGGTATGAAGTGTGGCTGTGGAACGATTGATTTGCAGTTGGTCGACCTTGATTTTCCACATTACTTCGCTCTTTGAAGTGTCAGGTGGAACTGTGTCTGAGAGTTCCACGGCGATGTTGGCTCCCGAGAGCCGAGCTAAGTTCACACGCAGGGTTTTGCTTTTGAGATCGATACCGCGGGCGCGCACTAAGAGTTCGTCCACCCGTCCGCTCACCCGTGCCTCGTGAACAAGATGAGATGTGTTGAGATGAATGTGGTGCAGGCGGAGTTCGTCCACTTCCACCCGCCCGTTTATCAGGGGTAACAGTTGCACGTCGGCTACGATGTTACTCACTCGGGCCACCGTGTCAGGGCGTTGCGGCAGCGAGTCGTTGGGTAGAACGGCTAGCACGCCTTTTAACCTTAAGTGGATTGGGAAACTGAGTCCGACGTGCTCAACGCTCACTTGCATCCCCGTCTTCTCCGAGGCATAAATTGCTGCCTTCCGCACTGCCCAATTCTGAATGGGAGGGAGATAGAGCAAAACGATAAGTATCACCAGCAGCGTGAAGGGAATGGTGAGGGCAAGCAGGGCCCGGCGGATATATTTTTTCATCAACATAGATTTGCAAACGGATATTTTCAGGGTGCAAAGTAAATACATTTTTTTGAGAAACAGGCTGTCCTCGCTTGGGGATGCGAGGCTTGATGGAAAGAGAAATGGTTGAACTATCGTCGAACACCTTAACAGAAATTGTGAACTAATAGCTCCCGTTGACATCGTTGATGAGCATTTACATCTGTTGTAAGCCTCCGTTGCGCCACGCAATGGGAGTCCGAGTGCATTAAATTCGCTGTCTTTGTCCGTATTCCGGCGAATTTATCTACCTTTGCAGCATTCAGTTTTTTAGTTCAGGAAATCAAATGGAAGTAAAAACAATCCTTACAGATGCCCAACTTAGGGAAGTTGCGGACAAGGGGGCAGACGAACTCATCAATCTCTTGGTCGAGACGCTCTACCAACATGTCGGCGGCAGTTTAACCCAAGAAAACATCCAGCGGCTCAATACCCACCAACTCACTCTCATGGCTTATCACACGCTGCGGGAGGAGGTAATGACTGGCGGATTCGTCCAACTCATCCACAACGGCGATGGTCCGTTCATCTTTTTGAATCCCTTTGCGTGGTCCTTAAAGGCATGGGGACTCTTGGATCTGGGGCGACTTATCAGTAAAGTATACCCGCTGTTTGTAAAACATCGCCAAGAGATTGAAATCGAATGCGACGACGAGGAGTTTATGGCTCTGTTCGAACGGTTCTCTGATTTTGACGACTTCGACGACTTCTTTGTCGAACACGAGGAGGATTTTACGCTTCAAGTGGCACAATATATCACAGAACATACCGAACAGTTTGTAGGAGTAAAAGAAGTTTAGGAGTGAAAGGGGGTAAGTCAATAGTTGTGATTCTTGAACCTTTATTTTTTTATGCTCCTTGTTATACTTCTTGGAATCTCCTCTAAAAAACTTTTTATCAAGCAAACATTTGTGTTAACTCCTAAATAAAAGGCATTCCACTCCTTTACTCCTTTCACCCCTAAATAAAAGATAATGGAACAAAAGATACAAATCAAAAACAAAAAGGCTTCGTTCGACTTCTTCTTCCTCGAAACCTATACCGCAGGTATTGTCCTCACCGGTACGGAAATCAAATCGATACGCCTGGGAAAAGCCTCGCTTGTAGATAGTTTCTGCTATATCCACAATGCAGAAATATGGGTTAAAGGAATGAATATCTCACCTTATTTTTATGGATCGTTCAGCAACCATGAGGCTCGAAGAGACCGCAAACTGCTGCTCAATAAACGTGAGATTAATCGATTACAAGAGGCCGTTAAACAAGTAGGTACCACCATAGTGCCTACACTTGTGTTTATCGACTCCAACGGGCGCGCCAAAATTAATATCGCCCTGGCACGAGGGAAAAAGGAATTTGATAAACGACAAACCCTCAAAGAAAAAGAAGATCGTCGACAAATGGATCGCGCCATCAAGCGGTTTTGATGGAAGTAAAAAGTGGTAGGGAAAAGATGACGATTCAGGAAATAATAAAAAAGAAAATCATGATTCTTGATGGTGCCCTGGGCACGATGATTCAAGAATATGCTTTGAGTGAAGAGGATTTCCGCGACGGTATGCTCGTCCATTACAAAGGACAACTTAAGGGTAATAATGACCTACTTAACCTCACACGCCCAGACATCATCACAGACATCCACCGGAAATATCTCGCCGCCGGAGCCGACCTCATCGAGACCAATACTTTCTCTTCGCAGGTTGTTTCCCAAGCTGACTATCAACTCGAGAGTCGCGCCAGAGAGATGGCTTTCCTGGGAGCTAAACTGGCCCGACAGGCAGCCGACGAATTTAGTACGCCCGAGTGGCCGAGGTTCGTCTGTGGATCGGTTGGCCCTACCAATAAGACTTGCTCAATGAGTCCCGATGTAAGCGACGCCGCAGCACGCGACATTACCTACGATCAGCTTTTTAGTGCCTATCATGAGCAAATTGACGCACTCGTTGAGGGTGGTATTGATGCCATTCTCATTGAAACAATCTTCGACACCCTTAACGCCAAAGCCGCTATTGATGCCTCACTCCATGTCATGGCCTCTCGTGGTACCTGTTTGCCCATCATGCTCAGTATCACCGTGAGCGACTTGGCCGGACGAACCCTCAGCGGGCAAAACATCGAGGGCTTTTTGGCTTCCATCAGTTCGCTTCCCATCTTCTCCGTAGGGCTCAACTGCTCATTTGGTGCACGTCAGATGAAACCTTACCTCAAGGAACTCGCCCAGAAAGCTCCTTATTATATCTCGGCCTATCCCAATGCCGGACTACCCAATTCGATGGGACAATACGATGAAACCGCCGATAGTATGGCACCGCAAATAGCCGAATTTATCGACGAAGGCTTGGTGAATATTCTTGGAGGATGCTGTGGAACAACGCCCGAGTTCATTGCCCGCTATGTCGAACTATCCCGTGGAAAACAACCTCATCGTGTCGTTGAAAGATCAAATACGATGTGGCTTTCGGGGCTTGAACGACTTGATGTAACACCCGAGGTGAACTTTGTTAATGTGGGTGAGCGATGCAATGTGGCAGGCAGTAGAAAATTTCTGAGACTCATTCAAAACGGTCTCTATGAAGAAGCTATCGGAATTGCCCGCAAACAAGTGGCTGACGGTGCCCTTGTAATTGATATCAACATGGACGATGCCCTGCTCGATGCCGAGCGCGAGATGACCATCTTTCTCAATATGATAGCTGCCGAACCCGATATTGCCCGTGTACCGGTAATGATCGATTCGTCGAAATGGGAAGTCGTCCTCGCCGGTCTTAAATGTGTGCAAGGTAAATGTATTGTCAATTCCATTTCGCTAAAAGAGGGCGAAGAAGTCTTCATTCGTCATGCACGAGACATTAAGCGGTTTGGGGCCGCCTGCGTGGTAATGTGTTTCGACGAAGCCGGACAGGCCACCTCTTTCGAACGTCGCATCGAAATCGCCCAGCGTGCCTACCGCATCCTTACCCAACAGGTGGACTTTAATCCACTCGACATCATTTTCGACCCCAATATCCTGGCCATTGCCACCGGCATTGAAGAACATGACAACTATGCTGCTGAGTTCATCCGCTCTATTCGTTGGATACGCACTCATCTGCCCGGCGTACATGTCAGCGGCGGTGTGAGCAACCTTTCGTTCTCTTTTCGCGGCAATACTTATATTCGCGAGGCCATGCACGCAGTGTTCCTTTATCATGCCATCCGGGAAGGGATGGATTTCGGTATCGTCAATCCTGCTGAAAAAGTGACCTACAGCGACCTTCCCGCCCATCAACTCGAAATAATCGAAGATGTTGTATTGAACCGCAAACCTGGCGCGGGCGAACAACTCATCCTGCTGGCCGAGGAAATAAAAGTCCAACAAGAACATCTGAAAGCAGATGGAGCTTCTTCTACCGCCACCCCCATTGAGGAAGAATGGCGGCACCTACCCCTGGAAGAGCGATTGGCTTATGCACTACGCAAAGGCCTCAGCGAATACCTTGAGACTGATATTCACGAGGCTCTCTGTCACTATCCTCACGCCGTTGATATCATTGAAGGCCCCCTTATGGCAGGTATGAATGAGGTGGGACAACTCTTCGGGCAGGGTAAGATGTTTCTGCCACAGGTTGTGAAAACAGCCCGCACTATGAAACAGGCCGTGGCCATCCTTCAACCTTATATTGAGCGCGAGAAAACCGACGGTGCCACGAAGGCAGGCAAAGTGCTCCTGGCCACAGTGAAGGGCGACGTGCACGACATAGGGAAAAACATTGTGGCTGTGGTGATGGCCTGCAACAACTACGAGGTGATCGATCTTGGTGTGATGGTGCCCGCCGATCAAATCATTCGTCGAGCCCGGGAAGAGCAAGTGGATATCATCGGACTAAGTGGACTTATCACCCCTTCGCTCGAGGAAATGGTGAACGTGGCCCTTGAGATGAAACGTGCCGGTCTGGACATCCCCATCATGATTGGCGGAGCCACGACCAGCGAACTGCACGTAGCCCTAAAGATTGCGCCAGTCTATGGCGGCCCAGTGGTTTGGATGAAAGATGCCAGTCAAAACTCGCTTGTGGCCAACCGCCTGCTCAATCCCAAAGAAGAGTCTGACTATATAAACGAACTGAACCAAAAATACGATCAACTACGCAACAACTATCCTGCTCAACGACACAAACTCTTGCCCATTGAAGAGGCGAGGAAAAATAAACTCCATCTCTTCGACTGAACTCTTCTCTTACCCAGACGGCGTGCAAGGACGAAATCTTAAGCGGAAGATTAAAACAAATAATCAAAATTGGGGCAATGCTATAGTGTGTTATTCTAAGCTCTAACATATTTTTCACATCGTTTGGCGGTTTCAAAACTTTGTTATACCTTTGCCGCCGTGAAACATAAGAGTGTTATAAATAGCAAGACAATACAAGGCGCAATGCCGTTGCAGAAAAAGTTTGATTTTTCTGTTCTTTTTCTGTCCGATTATTTGGTGGTTCCAAATAATTTGCTAACACACACACACACACACACACACATTCGCACCTAGCGTCTAACTATACATTTTCCACTTCCTCTTACGCGCGCGCGAAGCGTGCCGTAACTCCTATAAACAAAGGGCTCTTAAGGGGTTCCCTTTGTTCACTTTTTTATGCCCTTTTGCCAAGCCGCACAAGAGGAAAATAACGACGATTTTTCGTGTAAGTATTCAGTAACAAATATAACAAAACAATGAAACGAAGAGTAATAGTATGTTGTGCCATTTTCGTCGCTCTTGCAGGACGGGCACAAAGTTCGAGTTGGACAGACCCAACGGGTGTGCAGTTTGATTTCACCATTACAGACCCCGTCAACAAGCTCGCTAAGATAACACGAGGCAATGGAGCACCTGGTACTACTGTTATGACTGTGCCCGGAACAGTTCCCTACAACGGTGATATTTACAAGGTGACAGACATTGCAGGAAGAGTTACGTTTGTAGATAACCAAGTGTATGGTAATGGACTAAAAAAACTGATTCTATCTGAAAACATTAAAGTTATTCGAATTTATTCGGCCGACCTTGCTTTTGATTTGGAAGACATAATATTTCCTTCTACGTTGGAAGTAATAGAGGCAGCAGCATTCAGATACGTACAGAAACTGAAGATGATAGACCTTTCCCATACAAGGGTAAGGTTCATCGGATCTTATGCCTTTAACAATCAACCATCTCAGTCTATGGTTACCAATATCAAATTCCCACAAACCTTGCGTAGGCTGGGCGATAATATCTTTGGAGATGGTAATCCGCCCTTAAAGAAATTGGAACTACCTGCACAGCTTGATACCATCAGTGTATTTACTTTTACGGAACTGGATAATTTGGAAAGGATATATTTTACCAAGCCTACTCCTGCACTTATCTACAATTCCAACCCAGGTAATCCTGCTTATAATCCTGCCAATCCTTTTAGAAACTTAACCAATTTACAAGTGGTTTATCTTCCTGTTGATGCAACAGCGGCTTACAAGTCTCAACTGTATTGGGTAGATGGTGCTAACTTATACCGCGAGGAACTCGCCATCGGTACAAGTGGCTATACCTCCTATTACTTAGAGAATGAGAACTTCAAGATTCCTACGGGCTGCACGGCGTATATCATCACGGGCATCAACCCAAGTGGAAGCAAGATAATTCCCGACCAAGCTGTGGTGAAGGCGTTCACCGCAGGCAAGATTATCCCGAAGCAGACTGGATTTATTTTGCAAGGCACGCCCAGTAGCACGATAGAATATCAAGCCAACGTGACGGGAACGGAGGAGAACGTGACAGGCAACCTGCTCATCGGCACCGCCACCGAGCGGGAGTTCTCGTCGGCCGGCGATAAATACTATGTGCTGGCCAACGGCGACGAGGGCATCGGCTTTTACAAGCAGGGCACGCGCGAAGGAGCCTCCATCAAGTTGAAAGCTCATCGTGCGGGTCTGCGTCTGGCCGAAGCCATTGCGCCCGCCAAAGGATTTACAATCGACTTCGAATCCGCCCGCAAGGAGGCCGAAACGACCGGCATACGCGACGTTCGCCCGACAGCACAGCCACGCGAAGACGTCATCTACGACCTTCAGGGCCGTCGCGTGATGAATCCCGGTCGCGGCATCTACATCGTCAACGGCAAGAAAGTAGTGAGGGAGTAAGTAAGAAAGTATTAAGTAATAAGTAGTAAACAATGAAACAAAGATATATCACCCCGCAGATTAAGGTTACCCAACTGTTGACCGACGATAACATCGCACAGTTCGTTATCAGTTCGCACTCCGTTGGCGAGAACGAAGGACTGGCTAAGCCTGGCATTTTCGACGAAGACGAGGAGGATGCGGCAGTCGAACAAACGATGGCGGGTTACTCGCCGTGGGAGGACTAAGGGATAGGTATTGGAGGTGCCGGAGGACTCCTACTAGGACTTGTCGAGGATTCCTTATAGGAAAGGTCAAGGACTCTAAGTATCACTCCTCCGATACTTTAAGTATCAATCCAAAAGTAGTATAAGTATAGCTCTTTGAGGATGTTCGATAGGTGTACTTTTCCATTCACAATATAGAGGCAATCGTGTTCCCAGTGAGAAGCCTCGACCTTTCCCAATAGGAAGATCGATGGATTCCCAATAGGAAGACAAGACCTTTCCCAATGGGAATACAAAAGGATTCTCAATAGGAAGACGAAAGCCTTGCCAATAGGAAGATGAAACTCAACCCAGCGGCGTGGGCTATGCAGCACTAAAAGAAAGCAGTTAACGGGGCGAAACCCAATGGCTTAGCTCCATAGTATTTATTTAAACCGTTAAGAACATGATTATTTTTAAAGTTGTCGAGCGCGTGCTCGGCGTAGGCCCACGCAAAGGGCAAAAAGCGTATGGGGCCGAACCCAAGGCTCCACTCAAGTTCTCGCAAGAATGGCTCATCGACCGCATTGTTCGCGAAACGTCGTTGAGCGAGGGCGATGTGCGCAATGTGTTCATCACGTTGAAGAACATCATCAAAGAAGTGGTTGCTCTGGGTGGTTCGCTCGACTTGGGTGACATCTTTTCGCTTCGCACCACCATTCCTTCGAAGATGGAAGTGAAAGAGGAAGACGTATGTGCCACCTCACTGAAGCGTCCGCGAATTCTGGTGCGCTGGAAGCAGCCGATCAGTGATGCGCTGAAGAAAATAGAAGTGGAGGTGGATAATCCCAAACGGAGCAAGAAGGAGGCAAAACCGAAAAAGCCGAAGTCATAGCTGCGAAGCTTCTACTCAAAGGACTGTCGACCTGCGGAGTGGAAGCCGATGACCAACCCAACTGAAAGGGTGAAAAGATGCTGACGTCGAACAGGCGGGTATCGTTTCACCCTTTTCTATTTGATAGCAAAAGCGATCAACAATAGCAGGGAGCAGGCATGCAAGGCTTACTCCCTGCTTTTTGATGCTGATATGTCCACTACGGCTTATTCTACGAAAAAGGCATCAGTGAGACACTGATGCCTAAGAATGGATGACAGTTTCTTATAGATGGAAATTCGTCAACAGCTTTTTTATCTATTCTTTCTATGGTTGCTGTTCTTTATTTTGTTGGTCGATAGCTTTGATCTTCTGTCGAACCAATTCCATATCATCTTTCAGTTTCTGAACTTTCCTGTTCATTTCATCTATCAGGCTGTTGCCCTTCTTGCTACTGGCATTGAGGAATCCGAGATTGTTTTCATAGGTTTGCACCTCCGACTTGATGGCTTCATAACGGCGCAACAAACGTCCGCGCTCGTTGTCCACCATGTCGGCCCCGCGCTGAGCCATATTTTTCAAGTTGGTTTTGAATTCATCCAACTTACGATGGGTAGCAGAAATGTTCAGCTTTTTATAGAGTTGGTCAAGCGTCTTATGAAAATCATCATAAAGTTTGTTCTTCTCTTTATAGGGAACATGGCCTATTTGGCTATACTCATCGACGAGAAGCTTTACCTTTTCCTGTAAATCATCGGCCGTTAGTTGCAACATTTCTTTCAACTGGTCGACAATCTGTCGCTTCTTACTGAGGTTTTCATGTTCTTCGCTGCGCGAATCGGCATGAACGGCATTGCGTGCTTCGAAAAATTTGTTGCAAGCTGTGAGAAATTCTTCCCATAATTTATCCCCTATCTTTCTCGGAACCATGCCTATTGTTTTCCATTCCTTTTGCAAGGCAATCAGTTTATCGCCCGTCGAACGCCACTCTGTGCTGTCGGCCAGGGCCTGTGCCTTTTCTATCAGTTTGCGTTTCTTTTCGATATTTTCTGTATAGCGTTCTCTCGTTTCCTTGAAAAAGGCAGCCTTTTGGGTAAAGAAGGCATCGCAAGCCTTACGGAAACGTTCAAAGATTTTCACATTCATCTTTTGAGGAGCAAACCCTATGGTTTTCCATTCTGCTTGTATCTCAAGCATTTCTTTGGTATGTTTTTCCCAATCGGCGGCTCCTTTATTTTCTTTTGCAGCTATTGCCTCCGCCTTTTCACACAGAACGGTTTTCTTTTCAAGGTTTTCTTCCTCGTTAGCGCGTAGGTCTTCAAAGTGTTGCTGATGTTTTTTATTGATGATCGTAGACGCAGCTTTGAATCGTCCCCAGATTTGCTCACGCAATTCTTTTGAAACGGGTCCTATCTCTCTATACGCTTGGTGCAGTTCTTGCAATTGATGGAAAGCACTGATGACATCTTTCTCCTCCGATAGTTTTTCTGCGTTCTCGCAAAGTTTCTCCTTCAATTCGAGATTTTTCTTGAAATCGTATTCACGAGCTTCGCTGTTGAGTTTGAGGAGATCGTAGAACTGCTCAACATACAAATGGTAATTGCGCCACAACTCATTGGCTTTTTCAGCAGGTACGGCTTTGATGTCTTTCCATTCCTGTTGTAATTCCTTAAAAGTGGCGTATGATTTATTGGCTTCATCAGGCGATGTAGCCATTGCTTTTATCTTTTCGATAATTTCGAGTTTCTTTTTCAGATTCTCTTGTTTCTCTTGTTCTTGTTCTTGAAGAATCTTTGCGCGACGTTCTTTGATCACTCCTATCTGTGCTTTGAATGCTTCTTCTACCTCATCGGGTTTGATTTGATAGGTGTTAGGGTCGCCTCCATTTTCCAAATAAGCTTTTTGTTCGGCGTCTCGCTCAGCGACATGCAATTTATAGAATGTGGTTTTCAGGTAGTCTACTTCTTCTTTATCAGGCGTTTCATTATCAGCCACAATCGTTTTGGCACGTTCCAGAATTTCCTCTTTGGATTGATATATTTTCCGCTTAGGTGTATTCATGGCCGATTCCTCTTCAATTGGAGTTTCCACTTCTGCTTTCACCTCGTCTGTAGTCTGTGTGCAGTCTGTAGATGGCAATGTTTCATTTACCGGGTCTTTCACCATATTCGTATTTTCTTCTTCTCCCCGGGGAAGGGCTTTCTCTTGAGAGTCCATCATTTGTTTGTGATTTAGTTGGTTATAGCACTTACTGTATAGATGTAAGTGCTGCAAACTTATATAAAAAGATTGAATATTCCTAACGAACTATGCCTTTTTTGTGTTTTTTCTTCAAAGTAATCGTTTGATTCTTAGAATCCACCACGATATGCCTGACACTAAAAAGGAAATGACAATGGCGACGAAGAATCCCCAACGACTGGTTTCCATACCGTTGATAAGGTTCATCCCGAAGAGAGAGGCAATCAGAGTGGGGAACATCATGATGATGCTTACCGAGGTAAGTGTACGCATCACGGTGTTCATATTGTTATTGATGATACTTGAATAGGTGTCCATTGTCGATTCAAGGATATCGGAATAGATGCTGGTTGTCTCTCTTGCCTGTGTCATTTCGATATTGACATCTTCAATCAGGTCGGCATCCAATTCGTCTACCTGAAGTTTGAACTTGAGTTTTGCCAACAAATTCTCGTTTCCCCGTATGGAAGTGATGAAGTAGGTCAGTGAATCTTGCAGCCGACTCAGTCCGATGAGCGACTCGTTGTTGACACCCTGATCGAGGTTATGCTTGGCTTTCTCTATCAAGATGTTGATTTGTTTCAGTCGTTTCAGATACCACACGGCAGAAGAGAGGAAAAGCCGGAATATCAGGTCGACATGATCAGTGAATCCCTCTCCGCGTTTCTGCTGATAGCTCACAAAATCTATCATCATATTCGTTTCGTAATAGCAGACCGTAATGGTCACATCTCGTTTGTGTATAATGCCGATAGGCACTGTGGTATAAGGTGTTCGCGAACGAATTTCTTTAACATATGGGATGCGAAGGATAATCAACATCCAGCCATCATCATATTCATAGCGTGCCCGTTCGTCGGTATCGCTGATGTCCGACAAGAAATAATCGGGGATATTGAATTGATCTTCCAGCATCTGCTGGTCGTCTTCCGTGGGGCATGTCACCTGAATCCAGCAGTTGGGTTGCCATTCGTTGATGGACTTCAGAGTAGAATTGGTATTCCAGTATGTTTTCATATTGCTAATCTTCGCTAATAATAAATAAGGTGAAGATTAGCCTCTGCGAAGCACAATCCTCAACTTACGATTTCTGATTTTCCGAATGATAGTCGTCCATAGGATGAATGCTGATTTTTATTGCCGTGCAAAGTTACTCAAAAAATATGGGATATATAATAAGGTATAAAGAAAAATCAAAACAGAACGACTGTTTTTTATTTTCTCTATGAGGATAAAAAGAAGCGGAGAAGTCGGGCGATGAACTCGTTGCAGACTGCAATTGTATGGCACCCTGTCGAGTATTTATCCCGACTTCTCTACCTTTCAAAGAGAAAAATGTTTTCGTTCCAGCCAAATAAAGTCATGTCAAGCCTGCTTGAACATGGTCATGATGAGCAACAAGGCTTTATTTCTTCTTCTCCGGAACCTCTTCCAGCACCTTTTTCAGCAGTCTCCAGAAAGGTTCGACTGTTTCGTGAAGACATCGTTCGCTGGTACTATGAGGCGACCGAATGGTAGGTCCCATCGACACAACGTCAAGATGTGGATACTTGCCCAATATGATAGAACATTCCAAACCTGCGTGATCTACCTTCACCACAGCGTCTTCGTGGAAGAGCTCTTTGTAAAGATGTTGCAGCAACAGCAAAATCTCGCTGTCGGTGTTAGGATCCCAGCCCTGATAGCTTCCGCTCAACGCGATATCGAAGCCTGCAAGGGAGAGCGTTCCCTTCAAAGTCTCGCAGATATACTCTTTCATCGTTTCGCTGGAGCTACGTGCCAGGATCTTCAAACTGGCCTTACCGCCTTCCAATTCTACGATAGCGAGGTTAGACGATGTTTCTACCACTGTTGGAATAGCTGGAATCATGCGTAGCACACCATTGTGACAGCCATAAATAGCATTGAGAATCGTCTTCCGATCCTCTGCTGCCATTTGTCGTTTGGGCGTTTCCACTGGTTCGGAGAAAAGTTCTATCTGGTTTTCTACAAACCGATACTCCGTTTCGAGCACGGCTTTCAGTTCTGCCAACAGACCGTTAGCCTTTTTTATTTGTGATTCTGGCAATGTGATCACCGCCTCTGCTTTGTACGGAATGGCATTGCGCATATTTCCACCCTGCCATGTAGCCACCTCGGCATCGCAATTTTCGATCAGCTTTGTGAGCACACGAGCCATCAATTTGTTGGCGTTGGCACGCCCTTCGTGTATCTCCAGACCCGAGTGTCCGCCTTTCAGACCTTTGATTGTTATTTTTAATGCCGTTCTGCCTGCAGCAACGGGTTCTTCTTGATAGCAGCGAGTGGCCGTCACGTCAATGCCTCCGGCACTTCCTACGACGAAGTTTCCCCAGGTTTCTGAGTCGAGATTGAGTAGGATGTCGCCTTGCAATTCACCTTTGGGTAGGTCGTTTGCTCCAAACATACCCGTCTCTTCGTCGGCCGTAATAAGTCCTTCTACGGGGCCATGCTTTAGGTCTTTTGCTTCCATCACCGCCATAATGGCTGCTACACCTATGCCATTATCTGCACCCAGGGTCGTATTCTTTGCTCGAACCCACTCTTTGTCGATCCAAGTTTCAATGGGATCGGTTTCAAAATTGTGCTGACTGTCGGGCGATTTCTGTGGAACCATATCCATGTGCGCCTGCAAGGTAACGGTCTTGCGATTTTCCATACCGGGAGAGGCCGGTTTCCGCATCACGATATTGTCGGCTTGGTCTACAAAGGCTTCTACTCCGGCCTCTTTAGCGAAGTCGAGTAAAAACTGTTTCACCTTTTCCAAATGTCCGGATGGACGTGGAACACGCGTAAGATGATAGAAATTACGCCAAATGTTTTCCGGGTTTAACTTTTTGATTTCACTCATAACTTGTTGGTTTAAAGTTAGTAATATAAATTGTATTGTCGTTTCAAGACATTTCCGCCGTTTCTTTTTGATGTGTAAAAGCAAGGGCAATCCATGCATATACGCCGAGAACGATGACGAGGAGTGTTTGCACCGAGTGCACGATGAGTACGAAATTAAGTGCATCGTTGCTACCCACAGCATAGAGAATCAGCATTGTTTTCACGGCGAAATGCCAGGGGCCTGCTCCATTCGGTGTGGGAACGATGACGGCAATGCTGCCTACCACGAACGTTACCATGGCGCAGGCCATCCCCAGACTTACCGTTGATTCGAAACAGAAGAACGTGAGATAATAGTGCAGGAAGTAACTGCCCCATATGGCCAAGGTGAAGAAGAGGTAGAGTGGCTTGTTGCGTACCCGTTTGACCGAGTTGATACCCTGCCATATTCCCCTTACCGTCTCTTTCACCTTATTATATATAGCCATGCGTTTAAAGAGAAAGTGGAGCAAAACACCCACTGCTGCAGCGCAAATGCCCGTAACGATGTAGCCAGCTGTTGAAAAACGGTCGATCACGGCATCGATACTCGTCCCCGTTTGATCGAAGAAGATATGGAAGATGCGCATCTGCGAGACCAAGGTAATGCCGGCAACGGCGAGCACAAGCAATGAGTCGATGGCTCGTTCGGCAACTACCGTTCCGAGAGCCTTCGGGAAATCGGTTTTGTCGTAACGGCGCAATATGGCACAACGGGCAAACTCTCCGATGCGGGGAATCAGCAAACTGGTTGCATAGGAGATGAAAATGGCATGGATGCAGGTGGAAGAGCGTGGCTTTTCGCCCACGGGTTCGAGCGATTGGCGCCATCTCCAGCCTCTGAACACCTGGGCCATGATGCCGAAAGGAAATGAAAGCAACATCCACGTCCAGTTCATTTCATGCAACATCACCTGTTCCACTTGTTTGAAATCAAACCCGCGATACATCCAATAAAGAATGGCACCGCCGAGAAAGAGCGACAGAACCACTTTAAGGGTATCGTTTACTATGTGCTTGGGTTTCAATTTAGCAGCTTTTATACCCTGCAAAAATAGTGCAATTCAATGAAAGTTCAAAAGGAAAATCTCTGTTTTTCAACATATCCTGTACGTTTGATGGTTTCCGAAACATTTGGAAGATGGATGTAGCTTAAAGAGGATGGGAAAGATAACGCCATTGCCTCAGTTTTCAATCTCTTAGCTTTTACACGCTCATCTCTTAGCTTTTGCATGTCGTTTTCTTAGCTTTTGCAATGCAATCTCTTAGCTTTTAGAATCTCGCCTTTATTTGTTACCTTTGCGCCTGAAAAAAGATGACGGATGATTTCTGTAGAAGCACTCAACGTAGAATTTGGCGTAAAGCCGCTGTTTCAAGATGTTAGTTTTGTGATTAACAACCGAGACCGTATCGCACTCGTGGGTAAAAACGGGGCGGGAAAGTCGACCATGCTGAAGATCCTTTGCGGCATGCAGAAGCCAACGGCGGGCCATGTGGCCATCCCCGCAGACACAACATTGGGCTATCTGCCGCAGGTGATGATTCTGAAAGATAACACCACGGTGAAGGAAGAGGCCCGGAAGGCGTTCGCCGACAACACCCGACTGAAAGAAAAGGTAGAGCGGATGAATCGCGAATTGGCCGAACGTACCGATTATGAGAGCTCCGAATACATGGATCTGGTGGAACGATTCACGCAAGCTCACGAACGATACCTCATGATCGGGGGGGAGAACTATGAAGCAGAGATAGAACGCACACTCATCGGGTTGGGTTTCGACCGGCAGGACTTCGATCGGCCCACAAGCGAGTTCAGCGGCGGATGGCGCATGCGCATCGAGTTGGCTAAGATTCTGTTGCGCCGGCCCGACGTTTTGTTGCTCGACGAACCCACCAATCACCTTGATATCGACAGCATTCAGTGGCTCGAGCAGTTTCTTTCGCAAAATTCGGGAGCTGTAGTTCTCGTCAGTCACGACCGGGCCTTTATTAATAATGTGACGAATCGTACGCTCGAGATTTCGTGCGGACGAGTGGTAGACTATCGAGTGAAGTACGACGAGTATGTTACCCTTCGTGCTGAGCGGCGCGAACAGCAACTGCGCGCCTACGAAAATCAGCAAAAAGAAATCGCCGATATGAAGGATTTCATCGAGCGGTTTCGCTATAAACCCACCAAAGCGGTGCAGGTGCAGAGCCGAATCAAACAACTTGAGAAAATTGTTCCTATTGAAATAGACGATGTCGACACTTCGGCCTTGCGACTGAAGTTCCCTCCCTGTCTGCGAAGTGGCGACTATCCCATCATTTGCGATGGTGTTCGTAAGGCCTACGGTAGCCATACGGTGTTCGAAGACGTAGCGTTCACCATCAAACGCGGAGAAAAGGTGGCGTTTGTGGGCCGTAACGGCGAAGGGAAATCTACGTTGGTGAAATGCATCATGGGCGAAATCCCCTTTGAAGGCACCCTGAAAGTGGGACATAACGTGCAGATAGGTTATTTTGCACAGAACCAAGCGCAGCTCTTAGACGAAGACCTCACCGTCTTCGAGACCATCGACAATGTGGCCAAGGGCGACATCCGCCTGCGCATTCGCGACATTCTCGGAGCGTTTATGTTTGGCGGCGAGGCATCGGACAAAAAGGTAAAAGTGCTCAGTGGAGGCGAACGCAGTCGGCTGGCGATGATACGTCTGTTGCTCGAACCGGTTAATCTGTTGATTCTCGACGAGCCGACGAATCATCTCGACATGCAATCGAAAGATGTTTTGAAAGAGGCTATCCGCGCCTTTGACGGTACGGCCATCGTCGTTTCTCACGATCGGGAGTTTCTCGATGGGCTTGTCACCAAGACTTACGAGTTCGGCGGAGGTAAAGTTCGCGAACATCTTGGCGGCATCTACGATTTTATCCGTCGCGCAGCCGGAACTTCCATCCCCTCATCTGCCGTCACGATCGATGCAGCATTGGGTAAAGCCGAGGGTGTTACAAAAAAAACAGAAACGGAGAAAGTTGTCAAGGACGAGAAAAATGAGACCTATGCCGAACGAAAAGATCGCATGAAGAAAGTGGCAAAGGCCGAAAAGGCAGTGAAAGAAAGTGAAAACAAGATTGCAGCCATGGAAAAACGGATAGCCGAACTCGACGCCTTGCTCAGTTGTCCGGATAATGCTTCGAACATGACGCTTGTTGCTGAATATACCTCCACTCAACGTGCACTTGACGAAGAGAACGAACGCTGGATGCAAAGAAGCGAAGAGCTGGAGAGAATCTCAAAGGATTGAAGCGGCAGGGAACACGAATCCGAATGGCTTGATTCCCTAAAATGTGTCATCGCCCGACGACTTATTCGGATTTATTGTGTAACTTTGTCATCCCTATGAATACAACCGAATTACAGAAAATCAAGCAACGCTATAACATTGTGGGCAACTGCGATGCCTTGAATCGTGCCTTAGACGTTGCCTTGCAGGTTGCACCGACAGACTTATCTGTACTGATTGTGGGCGAAAGCGGCGTCGGAAAGGAAATCATTCCGCACGTCATACACGATAATTCGCCTCGACGACGAGAGAAATATTTTGCGATCAATTGCGGTTCGATACCCGAAGGCACCATCGACAGCGAGCTTTTCGGGCACGAGAAAGGTTCGTTTACTGGGGCTATCGGCGAAAGCGAGGGTTATTTCGGCGTGGCCAACAACGGCACCATCTTCCTCGACGAGGTGGGAGAACTGCCTTTGGCCACTCAGGCACGTTTGTTGCGCGTATTGGAAACGGGCGAATATATTCGCGTAGGTGGTCAACGCGTGATGAAAACCAATGTTCGCATCGTGGCGGCAACCAATGTCAATATGCGGAAAGCCATCAGTGAGGGACGGTTCAGAGAGGATCTCTTCTATCGTCTCAACACGATCCCCATACAAATTCCACCCTTGCGCGACCGCGGAAACGACATCATCCTGCTCTTCCGCCTGTTTGCCATGCAGATGGCAGAGACTTATCGGCTTCCGAAAATCACTCTCACGGAAGATGCTAAAGCCGTGATGCTGAAGTATAAATGGCCCGGCAATGTGAGACAATTGAAGAATATCACCGAGCAGATGTCTATCTTGAGCAAGGAAAGAGAAATCGATGCCGACGCGTTGCATCAGTTTATCCCGCAGGATCAGGAGAGTATGCAGCTGGCTCCACTGAACTCACAGGATGCGCATTCTTATGAGAGCGAGCGCGAACGGCTCTATCATCTTCTGTACGAGCTGCGTGGAAACGTGAGCGATTTGCGTAGAGAGGTTTTCGGTTTGCGTAAACGACTGGACGAAAGTACAGCCATGGGCGTGAATCTACCGCCTGTGTCGGTTCATTCTCCTTCTGTGAATGCGCCGATGGTGGTCTCTTCGTTCAGTTCGGAGCCGTCGGATGCAGGCGCATTTGCCGAAGCCGAGGAAATCAGCGACAACGAAACGCTTACCTTAAACGACCTAAGAAGGAAGATGATAGAGAAGGCTTTGAAAAGAAATAATGGCAATCGGAAGAAGGCGGCTATGGAATTGGGTATTACCGACCGCACGTTATATCGAAGAATCAAGCAATATGGATTGGAGAATGATAAGTAAAACAACAGTCATCTTCGCTTGTCTACTGTTGTGTGCCTGCTCTGTTTCTTATAAATTCAACGGAGCCAGCATCGATTACAGTAAGACTAAAACGATCCAAATAGCCGACTTCCCCAATCGCAGTACCTATATATGGGGACCGATGGCACCGATGTTCAACAATCAATTGAAAGACATCTTTGCCAATCACACCCGATTAACGCAAGTGAGACGTAACGGCGACTTGAAGATCGACGGTGAAATTCTACAGTATTCGCAGCGTAATAAGTCGGTTTCGAGCGAGGGATATTCTGCCCAAACAGAACTGTCTATTACTGTAAATGTGCGTTTCACCAACACAAAGAACCATAAAGAAGATTTCGAACGGCAGTTTACCGCTACGGCTTCGTATGAAACGACATTGAGTTTGACCGCTGTTCAGGAGCGTTTGGTGACAGAAATGATAAAAGATTTGACTGATCAGATCTTCAATGCAACCGTAGCTAATTGGTAATATCTCCTCTAAGCTTTCCCCATAAAACCATGCACATCACCGAACTCATCAAACATCCCGAACGACTGGACAAGGAGACGCTCTACGATCTTCGAAGTCTTGTTGCACTCTACCCCTATTATCAGCCGGCGAGATTGCTGATGCTTCAGAACTTATATCTACTACATAGTCCGCAGTTTGACGAGGAATTGAAACGTGCTGCCATCTATATTACCAACCGTAGAGTGGTTTTCAATATGGTGGAAGCTCTTCATTATCAGATTCAGCCAGAAGAGAAATCCGCAGCGACTCCCAAAAATGAGGCGAAGAACGAGAGCAGAACGATCTCACTGATCGATGATTTTCTCGACTCGTTGCCCGAGGAAGAGGAATCTGCGAAAAAGCCACAGCGGAAGCCAACACCTGCCGATGCTGCCATTGATTATGTATCTTATTTGCTCGAATCGGAGACAGAAGCAGCCCATTTGCCCGCAGTAGCTCCGCAATTGAAGGGGCAGTTCCTCATCGATCACTTTATTTTTAACGAAGGGGGTAAGATGCAGCTCAAAGAAGAGCCAGAGTTCACGCCCAATGTAGAGGAAAAAGCCACAGAGATAAGCGAGACTTCCGGTGAAGGTTACTTTACAGAGACGCTGGCAAAAATCTATATCCGACAGGGCCGATACGAGAAAGCCCTGGAAATTATTAGACGGCTAAATTTGAATTATCCAAAAAAAAATGCTTACTTTGCAGACCAAATTCGATTCCTCGAGAAATTGATTATCAACAATCAAACAAATAAATAAAAATGATTTACAGTCTATTTGTCGTATTTATTGTACTGGCATCGATTCTGATGATTGCCATTGTGCTTATTCAAGAATCAAAAGGCGGAGGCTTGTCTTCCCAATTTTCATCCTCAAACTCGATTATGGGTGTGCGGAAAACCACTGATATTGTAGAAAAATCTACCTGGGGATTGGCCATTGCGATGGTGGTATTCAGTATTGTTTGCGCTTATGTGGCTCCCAAATCTGTCAGCGAAAACAGTGTATTGGAGCAGAATGCCACTGAGACGCAGTCAACTAACCCCAACACTACTCCAGGCTTTGGAGCCGGGCAAAAGGCTGCTCCAGCCACAGGGACGAATGCTCCTACGGCTCCATCTGCACCGGCTCAATAAGGTAGAGCGGAGTTTTCCGGTAGCTTTTTCATAGAAATAGAATAACACTCCAAAAACAAAGCGTTCTCATACAGGGAACGCTTTGTTTTTGGAGTGTTGCGTATTGTTTTAGAGACTTTTAGAAGTTTCTCTCCAAAAGCTAAGCTTTCGCAGGGCCATCTCTTAGCTTTTGCATTGCATTTCCTTAGTTTTTGCACGTCGAAAGCTAAGAGATGGGAAGAGGCTTGTTGGCAGTAGGGAAAATGAGAAGAAGAAAATCCGAGAAAGATGGAGAGGAATGGCGGATTAAAGTGCGTTGAGCACCTGTTCTTTAATCTGCTCCAGTTCGTCTTTCATCCGCACAACGATATTCTGCATTTCTGCTTGGTTGCTCTTAGACCCCGTAGTATTGATTTCGCGTCCCATCTCCTGGGCAATAAATCCCAGCTTCTTACCTTGGCCCGGAGCCTCGTTCAGGGTTTCTTCAAAGTATTTGAGATGATTGAAGAGTCGTTGTTTTTCTTCGCTGATATCGAGTTTTTCGATATAATAAATCAGCTCTTGTTCCAAGCGGTTTTGGTCATAGTTCGCATCGGGAATTTCTTTCAGACTGTCGATGATGCGTGTACGAATTTTCTCTACTCGGGCTTTTTCATAAGGTTCGATGCTGGACATGAGTGCACCGATGTTCTGTACCTTTTCCATTAACTTCTTTTGCAGAGCTTCGCCTTCTTGTTGACGAAAGGCTACAATCTTTTTCAGAGCCTCGTTGATGGCCTCTGTCACCACGTTCCATTCGGCTTCATCGAGCGTTTCCTGTTCGGTCTTAGTTGTGACATCTGGCATTCGGAGTAGGGTTGCATACCAATCCTCGGGTTCGGGGATGCCTGTGCGCGCTGAGAGCTGTTTGATTTGTCGATAATAGTTTTCTACCAGCACTTCGTTAATGGCTGTGGTATCAGCTTCATTGTCTTTTTCCACCCAGATGGAAAAGTCTACTTTACCTCGAATAAGGGATTTTGCTACCATCTGACGTATCTCGATTTCCTTCTCTCGGTAAAGAGGTGCAATACGAGTAGAGAGGTCAAGGTTTTTACTGTTGAGAGATTTGATTTCAACACTTATTTTCTTTTCATTAAAAGTTACGACCGATTTGCCGTAACCTGTCATCGATTGTATCATACTATAGTGCGTTATTTTTCTGCAAATGTACATACTTCTTCAAAAAAAGGCGTAACTTTGCGCTTATAATTCGTTACTTTCGGAATATGTCGTGCATCTTAAATATAGAGACAAGCACCGATGTTTGTTCGGTGGCAGTGAGCAATGACGGGGAGTGTATTTTCAATCAGGAAGACCATAACGGGCCTCGTCATGCCGTCAAGCTGGGTGTTTTTGTAGACGAAGCCTTGTCTTTCATCGATAGTCATGCTATTCCGCTGGATGCAGTGGCCGTGAGTTGCGGACCGGGTTCTTACACCGGATTGCGGATTGGAGTGTCTATGGCTAAAGGAATTTGTTATGCTCGCGAGGCGAAATTGTTGGCAGTTCCTACCCTTGAACTACTGGCTGTTCCTCTTTTATTGGATGAGAAGATTGCAGAAGAAGATGCACTGCTCTGTCCGATGCTTGATGCACGCCGCATGGAAGTATACGCCGGAATCTATACACGAGGGTTGCAACCTGTAAGAGCCGTTGGAGCGGATGTCGTAGATGGTGAAACCTATAGGGATTTTTTAAATGAAAATCTGGTGTATTTCTTTGGAAACGGAGCCGAAAAGTGTATGGAGGTGATTGCTCATCCCAATGCTCGCTTTGTAAAAGGAGTTGAACCGCTGGCCAAAAACATGATGCCGTTATCGGAAAAGGCAATGGCGCAGGAGCGATTTGAGGATGTTGCCTACTTCGTTCCGTTCTATCTCAAAGACTTTGTGGCAAAAACAAGCAAGCCTGTGCTTTAAGATTTGTTCTACGATTAGGGTCGAACAAAGTAGTAAAAATCAACAAGGCATTCCCTTAAGTAAGATAGAAATTAAGACCTTTCTTCCCTACCCTATCCGCCAAACGCCTTTTGGGGCAATCAATAGAAAGAAAATAAACAAGCATATGAATATAGAAGGATTGGATTATAATACACAACGAGAACGGCTTGTGCTGCCCGAGTATGGACGCGAGATACAGGAAATGGTGAATTATGCCGTGGCACTGCCTACGAAAAACGAGCGACAAGCTTGCGCAGAAGCGATCATCGATACGATGAAGAGACTGTTTATGCAGGGCTACGATAACGCCGATTTCGAACAAAAGCTATGGGATCATTTGGCTATTATGAGCCAATTCCAATTGGATATAGATTATCCCTACGATGTTTCTAACGCAAGTCATATCGCCATAAAGCCTGGACGGATGGACTATTCGGGTGCACATATTCCTGTTCGTCATTATGGAAAAATATTGTTTGACATCTTTGAGAAGCTCAAGACGATGAAGCCGGGAGAGGAACGCGATGCTTTGGTGGGGTTTGCAGCCAACCAAATGAAACGCTCCCTGGCACAATGGGGACACGGTTCTTCGGACGACGAAAGAGTAGCATCAGACCTTGCTACTTTTACCGACGGTAAGATTCAGTTGGATTTAGATAGGTTTCAGTTTGAGCATACTCAGCTGAGAGAATTTGAGAAGAAACGCAAAAAGAGATAACAATGGAGTCGTTCATCATTGAAGGAGGACGAAGGTTGCAAGGTTCTATCACCCCGCAAGGGGCGAAGAACGAGGCTCTTGAGGTGGTGTGTGCCTCTATTCTCACCCGAGAAGAGGTGCGCATCAGCAACATTCCCGACATCTTGGATGTGAACAATTTGATTCTTCTGCTCCAAGACATCGGCGTAAAAGTGACGAGACATGAGAGGAACGACTATTCTTTCAAGGCAGACGAACTGAATTTAGACTTTCTCGAGAGCGATGCTTTTGTGAGAAAGTGCGCTGCTTTGCGAGGAAGCGTACTCCTGATTGGACCATTGTTGGGCAGATTTGGTAGGGCAACAGTGGCGCAACCCGGTGGAGACAAGATAGGTAGACGACGGTTGGATACTCATTTCTTAGGCTTCAGAAATCTAGGAGCCAGTTTCGAGCGTATGCCCAACCGAAATGTCTATCAGCTCAAGGCCGACCAACTGCGCGGTTGCTACATGCTCTTAGACGAAGCTTCGATAACGGGTACAGCCAATATTATCATGTCTGCTGTGATGGCCCAAGGCACTACCACTATTTATAACGCTGCCTGCGAACCCTATATACAACAACTCTGCCATCTACTCAACCGCATGGGAGCACAGATTAGTGGTATTGCCAGCAACCTGCTTACCATCGTGGGCGTGGAGAAACTGCACGGAGCCACTCATCGTGTTCTACCCGATATGATTGAAGTGGGCTCGTTCATCGGGATGGCGGCGATGGTGGGCGATGGTATCCGCATCAAAGACGTATCACTGAGGAATCTTGGTATTATCCCCGATGCCTTTCGCCGACTGGGTATTACCATCAATACTGAGGGTGATGACCTGATTATCCCGCGGCACGAACATTATCGGGTGGAATCGTTTATCGACGGATCGATCATGACTTTGTCAGATGCCCCTTGGCCAGGACTTACGCCAGACTTGCTCTCGGTGCTCATCGTTGTGGCTACACAGGCTCGAGGCAGCGTACTATTTCACCAGAAAATGTTCGAAAGTCGACTCTTTTTCGTAGACAAGGTGATAGACATGGGTGCGCAAATCATTCTTTGCGATCCGCATCGAGCTGTGGTCGTAGGGCATGATCATCAGTTCCAGCTACGCGCTGGACGGATGACAAGTCCCGATATTCGGGCCGGAATAGCTTTGCTCATCGCAGCGATGAGTGCCAACGGAACCAGTCGCATTGACAATATCGCCCAAATAGACCGAGGATATGAAGATATCGAGGCACGACTCAATGCGCTCGGTGCAAAGATTGAGAGAATATGATTCGAAAGACAGACCATATCACCTTCCACGACGAAGACTTCTACCGGATAGGGCGACTCGGAAAGCCGCATGGTGTGAAGGGTGAAATTACGTTTTTCTTCGACGACGACGCTTTTGATCGTACCGATACCGATTATCTTATGATCAAGACAGACGGATTGCTTGTGCCCTTCTTCCTCGAGGAATATCGATTCAAGGGTAGTCAGACAGCCCTTCTTCAATTCTGCGACATCCACACGCAGGAACAAGCCCGGCAGCTCACCGGCAGTGAAGTGTTCTTTCCACGTGCCCTAAGTGAAGAGAAGGTCGATCTCTTGACGTGGACGGCAATGGTGGGCTATGGCATCGTAGAGGCCGAATCGGGAAAAAATATAGGTAGCATTCTCTCGATAGACGATACCACTCTCAATCTTCTCTTTGAAGTGCACACTGAAAGTGGTCATGATCTCTTCCTTCCTGCCTCAGAAGACCTTGTTGTCGGCATCGACACCAAGAAACGCAGAGTGATGATGCGACTGCCCGAGGGAATCTTAGATTTAAACTGAGACGAAGATGAATCTCATTCGCCCTTCTGTAGAAAATCCTTGTACAATGTTCTTTTGAAAATATGATTCGTCAAAATAAATAATGAAACAACAAATATGTATCCTTGGTAGTACGGGTTCGATCGGCCGGCAAGCACTCGATGTCATCAGTAGTCAGTCCGACCGATACGAAGTCTATTGCCTCACAGCCCATCGCCAAGCGGAACTACTGGCACAACAGGCACGCCGATTCCAACCTGCCGCTGTGGTCATCGCCGACGAAACGAAATGCGAATCGCTCAGGGCCTTGCTCTCCGACCAACCCCATATTAAAGTATATACCGGCCGGCAGGCCCTATGTGACATTGTCGAGGCTGCGCCTATCGACATGGTGCTCACGGCGATGGTGGGTTTTTCAGGACTTGAGCCAACCCTCCACGCCATTCGAGCCGGTAAAAAAATCTGTCTGGCTAATAAAGAGACGCTTGTCGTAGCCGGTGAACTTGTCTGTGCGTTGGCCCAAGAACATCGGGCAGCGATTCTGCCCGTGGACAGTGAGCACTCGGCCATCTTTCAATGTCTTGCGGGCGAGGGCGACAATCCCATCGAGAAAATCCTTCTTACGGCCAGTGGTGGCCCGTTTCGAAATTTGCCCAAAGAGCGTTTAGGAGCTGTCTCGGCCGCAGACGCTTTGCAGCATCCCACTTGGCAGATGGGTGCGAAAATCACGATCGATTCTGCCACGATGATGAACAAGGGTTTTGAGGTGATCGAAGCCAAATGGCTCTTCGGCATCGAAGCCAGTAGAATAGAGGTATTGGTTCATCCGCAGAGCATCGTTCACAGTGCTGTGCAGTTTGCAGACGGCGCCGTAAAAGCGCAACTCGGATTGCCCGATATGCGCTTGCCCATTCAATACGCTTTTTCCTATCCCGACCGTTTACCGATGGCGGGCGAGCGGCTTGATCTCTTCCGAGGATCGCTGGAGTTTTTCGAACCCGACATGGAAAAGTTCCGCTGTTTGGCATTGTCGTTCGATGCCATCGACCGGGGAGGAAACATGCCCTGCATTCTCAACGCTGCCAATGAGGTGGCCAACGAAGCTTTCCGCCAGCATCGCTGCGGCTTTCTCGATGTGCCGCGCATCATCGAAAAGACGATGCAGCGCGTACCGTTTGATGCCCACCCCTCACTTGACATCTATCTTCAAACCGATAACGAGGCCAGGCGTGTCGCCGAAGAATTCATTGGTCATTGAGAATTGGCAATTGAGAGGCGATAACTTTAGATAAAAAGATAGCCTTTTGGCCAACTCTCGTCAACTTATCAACTAAAAAATACAACGCACATGGAAATATTTCTCATTAGAGCCTTACAATTTGTGCTCGCCATTTCGATACTCATTCTTTTGCATGAAGGCGGGCATTTTTTCTTCGCCCGTCTCTTCGGCGTGCGAGTAGAAAAGTTTTTTCTCTTTTTCGACCCCTGGTTTCATCTTTTTCAGTTTAAGCCCAAGAAGAGCGAGACGACCTACGGAATCGGTTGGTTGCCGTTCGGCGGTTACTGCAAGATTTCGGGGATGGTAGACGAATCGTTCGACACCGAGCAGATGAACAAGCCTGCCCAACCTTGGGAGTTTCGTGTAAAACCAGCTTGGCAACGGCTGTTCATCATGTTGGGCGGCGTGATGGTCAATTTCTTTTTGGCCCTTTTCATCTACGCCATGGTACTCTTCCATTGGGGTGAGACCTATGTGCAGGTGAAAGACATGACGCTGGGAATGAAGTTCAACGCTGAAGCCAAGGCTTTGGGATTGAGAGACGGTGATATTTTGGTGGGAACGGAGAAGGGGACCTTTAAGACGTTCGATGCCGACCTCTTTCGCGACCTGGCTCAGGCTCGCCGTGTGGACATCGTCCGGGATGGTCGACCGATGAGTCTGCCCATGCCCGGCAACCTCGACCTACTGGGCATGCTCAAGTCTACGCCACGGTTTGCCATGTTCATCACCCCCAACACGCTCGACAGTGTGCTTGCCGACACCCCGGCTGCAAAAGTCGGTCTGCGTAAAGGCGACCGCATCGTGGCTTTCAACGGAGCGGCCATCGACTCGTATAATGCCTTCAGCAACGAAATTGGTCGTATAGCCGACGTGTTGGCCTCGGCCAAGACTCACGCCGACAGTCTCAAAGCCCTCACCACCACCATCGCCTTTGTGCATCCTGGCGACAGTCTGCCTATCCGGTCCGCCGTCACCCTGCGTCCAGACGTCACCCTGGGCATGGCCTTCCCCAATATTCTGGCCAGCTACAGACAGACGCATGTAGCATACGGATTCTTCGAGAGTTTTCCTGCAGGCGCAGCCTACGGCATGAACGTGCTCAAGGGCTATGTGGGCGACATGCGCTATCTCTTCTCGGCAGACGGAGCCAAGTCGCTCGGTGGCTTCGGAGCCATCGGCAGCCTCTTCCCACCGGTTTGGGACTGGCACATCTTCTGGCTCATGACGGCCTTCCTCAGCATCATCCTCGCCTTCATGAACATCCTCCCCATCCCGGCACTCGACGGCGGGCATGTGCTCTTCCTCCTTTACGAAATCATCACCCGCCGCAAACCCAGCGAAACGTTTATGATTCGCGCCGAATACGCCGGTCTCTCTCTTCTCATCCTGCTCATGGTGGTGGCCAATCTCAACGACATCCTCCGCGCCCTGGGTTATATGTGATGGCAGGGAGCGAACGAGACGGATTTGATTCCCCGCCGCGGGAAACGTCCACGGAGACTCATTTGATGAAATCCCGCCGCAGGGAAAGACCTCCCTACAAGAAAGCATAATCGATGATTAAATGATTAAAAGGTGAAAAAAGAAGAACTACGCATTGTATTCATGGGAACCCCCGAATTTGCCGTCGCCTCGCTTCGTGCGCTCGTAGAAGGTGGCTACAACGTGGTGGCCGTCGTGACACAACCCGACAAGGCCGTGGGTCGGCACGGTTCGGTGCTGCAAGCCCCGGTCGTTAAGCAATACGCCCAGGAAAAAGGTATCCCTGTGCTGCAGCCCCTCCGTCTGAAGGAAGAAGCCTTCTTGGAAGAACTGCGCTCCTATCGGGCCCACCTGCAAGTGGTGGTGGCCTTCCGCATGCTGCCCCAGGAAGTATGGGCCATGCCGTGCTTCGGCACCTTCAACGTACACGCCGCTCTGCTGCCGCAATATCGCGGTGCAGCACCCATCAACTGGGCCATCATCAACGGCGAACGACAGACGGGTGTCACCACCTTCTTCCTCGACCGCAATATCGACATGGGGCGTATCATCCGTCAGAAACCAACCCCCATCCCCTCCGATGCCGATGCCGAGCACGTTTATAACACTCTGATGCATCTCGGAGCCGAGCTTTGCCGAGAGACGGTAGACCTTGTTATCGAAGGCAACGGCGTGGTGGAATCCACCCCCCAGCAAGCAGAACAGGATTTAAAACCGGCCCCGAAATTGTTTAAAGAAATCTGTCGGATCGACTGGAGTCAGCCAGACTGGCAGGTGTACAACTTTGTGCGAGGGCTCAGTCCGCATCCCGGTGCTTGGACCACAATCCGCAAAACGGACGAGGACGCAACCGTTCTGAAAATCTACAAAACGCAAATCGTCCATCAGGAGGTCTGCGGCCCCGCCGGAACGTTCTTCATTGCCTCCAATCGGCTCTACGTCAACACCGGCAACGGTGCCCTCGAACTGCTCGAAGTGCAGCTCGCCGGCAAAAAACGAATGCAGGCTCGCGACTTTCTCAACGGGCTACGCGACATCGAGGCTTACACCGCCGCTCCCTAATCTCTCACCCACTCCACCACGCATTCGGTATGAAAATCAGCATCATCATTCCCGTCTATAACACTGAAAGCACGCTCGACCGATGTCTTGAGAGCGTGCTGAGACAGACGATGACCGATGATGAAGTGTTGCTCATCGACGACGGATCGACCGACCGCAGTCCGCAACTCTGCGAGGAATGGGCAAGGCGAGACCCGCGGATTCGGACGATTCACCAGTCTAATGGCGGACTGAGCCAAGCCCGCAACACAGGCTTAGCACATGCACAGGGCGAACTGATCGCCTTTGTCGACTCTGACGACACACTCGAGTGCCACACCCTCGAAGAGGTACGACTCGCCTTCCGCCGGCATCCCGAATACAACATCGTAGAGTTTCCTGTCTTCGTTTTCTACGGAGATACAACCCAACACCTGCTCACGTTCCCTGAACAAAGACATACCGATATCGCCGCCTACTGGACAGAACATCGCGGCTATCTCCATGCCTATACTTGGAATAAGGTGTATCGCCGAAAACTCTTCCAGCATATCCGCTTTCCTAAAGGTAAGATTTTTGAGGACACCATCACCACCGCCCGCCTGCTGCAAGCCTCGGGCAATATTTTCACCATCGGCCGCGGACTCTACTTCTACTGGAAAAATCCTCATGGCATTACCGCTACGGCTGGTCCGAACGAACTTCGACAACTTTTGTGCTGGCATCTGCTCATCCGTCGGCAATATATTCCGCAGCAAGGAACATCGAGGCGCAGTCGGACGCTCTATTATCTCCATTTGGTCAACATCCAGATGGACGTTTTTCGATTAGGCCTTTCCGAAATACTTCTGCCCGTCGAGCCGCTTCCTCTAGGCGCCCTTTTCTACCGGGGGCTCTCCCTCACGACAAGATGCAAAGCCGCTGTTATCAAAATGCTGAGTCTGACCTGGCTCTGCCGCATCAACAAAGCGCTTTACCGATATAGAAGACCAACCGCATGATTAGCTTCATCATTCCCTACTACAACGTTCCTACGGAAATGTTCCGCGAGTGTGTTGAGAGCATTTTGGCTCTGTCGCTGAGCCCAGAAGAACGCGAAATCATCATCGTGGACGACGGATCGGAACGCTCACCCCTCGAATTACTGCGACCCGTGCTTGATGAGGTGATCTACATCCGTCAACGCAACGGCGGACTGAGCAACGCCCGCAATACCGGTCTCCGCATCAGTCGGGGCGAGTACATTCAGTTTGTCGATGCCGACGACTACCTCATCCGCACACCCTACGAACACTGCCTCGACATCATGCGTTACGAAACCCCCGATCTGGTATTCTTCAACTCCACCGAGAATCCCAAGGGCAACATACCGCTGCGCTTCGATGGCCCTATGGACGGCACAAACTATCTGCGCCATCACAGTCTGCGTGCGGCCGCCTGGGGCTATCTCTTTCGGCGGCAGATACTGGGCCAGCTGCGGTTTCGAGAGGGCATTTATCATGAAGACGAGGAGTTCACGCCCCAACTTCTATTGCGTGCCGAACGAGTGTTCGTCACCAATGCCGACGCCTACTACTATCGCAGGAGAAAAGATTCGATTACGCAGAAGCGGGATATTCGAACGAGGGTGAAACGGCTCAAAGACCTTGAGAGTGTGATTCTTCGTCTGAACCGACTCTCCCACAGTGGGCCGCTTGTCGACGGCGAAGCTCTGCAACGCCGTGTTTCGCAGCTTACGATGGACTATCTCTACAACGTCATCCTGCAAACCCGATCGGTGCATCAATTGGAGAAGAGTGTGGCCCGTCTGCGCCAAGCGGGGCTTTTCCCGCTGCCCGATAAAGCCTACACGCAGAAATACCAATGGTTCCGCCGACTCAGCAGTCGGCCCATCGGTAGAATGTTGCTCTGTCGGCTACTGCCCCACATTGCTTCATGAAAATACTTTTGTTAGGAGAATACAGCAACGTGCATTGGACGCTGGCCGAGGGATTGCGTCGGCTCGGGCACCACGTTACGGTCGTTTCGAACGGTGATTTCTGGAAAAACTATCCCCGCGACATCGATCTTTCTCGCTCCACCGGTCTTCTTGGCACGCTGCATTTTTTGGCAAAGCTCACCACCACTGTGCCCCGACTGCGTGGTTACGATATCGTTCAGCTCATCAACCCCCTCTTCTTCGAACTCAAGGCAGAGCGTCTCTTCCCCCTCTATCGCTATCTGCGGCGGAACAACGGCAAGGTGTTTCTCGGAGCTTTTGGAATGGATTACTACTGGGTGAGCGAATGCCGCAAGAATCGCCCGTTGCGATACAGCGACTTTAACATTGGTTCCACCCTCAGAACAAACCTCGAGGCTTTGGCCGAGGTGCGTGAGTGGGTCGGAACAGAGAAGGAACGCCTGAACCGATACATCGCCGAAGACTGCGACGGCATTATTGCCGGACTCTATGAATACTGGGTTTGCTATCGTCCCAACTTTCCTCACAAAACCACTTTCATCCCCTTCCCCATTCGTCTGCCCTTAGCTCCGTCACCTATTCTTGAGCCGAAACGGAAAATAAGAATCTTCATCGGTGTCAATAAGCAACGTCACGCCTACAAAGGCACCGACGTACTGCTTGCCGCTGCCGAACGGATTGTCCGCCGATACCCCGAAGAAGTAGAATTGGTGAAGGCCGAGTCTGTCCCCTTTGTCCAGTACCAGCATCTGATGAACGGCAGCGATCTCATCCTCGACCAACTCTATAGCTACACACCTTCGATGAATCCTCTGCTGGCCATGTCGAAAGGAATCGTCTGCGTAGGCGGTGGCGAACCTGAAAACTATGACATCCTGGGCGAGAAAGAACTGCGACCCATCATTAATGTTTTGCCCTGTGAGGCCGATGTCTATCGAAAACTGGAAGACATCGTTCGTCATCCCGAACGCCTCCCTCTTCTCAAAGCTCAGAGCATCGCCTACGTCAAACACCACCACGATTACCTCAAAGTGGCCCGACAATATCTCAGATTTTGGCAATCGAAAGGTCGAGAAGGAAATAAGGAGATGTATTGACAAGTTAACAACTTGAGAAGGAAACCTGTTGACAAGTTCGTGAGTTGACGAAGAAATGATATATGAGAGGTGAGGAAAAATAATGGATGGGGGCCTTTTCAACTTCAAACATGCCAGAATAATTTATTTTTCCTCCGCTGAGTGTCATTTCATGCCAAAATAAATTACGATTCCGCTGCTGCGGATCATTTGATGCCAAAATAATTTATTTCTCTTCCGCTGGGTGTCATTTCATGCCAAAATAAATTACGATTCCGCCGCTGCGTATCATTTGATGCCAAAATAATTTATTTTTCCGCCGCTGGGTGAAAAGATGTGCCTCAATATTTTATTTTGCCTCAAAAAGAGTCCAATAACAGACCTGCGACCAACAGCAACCCATAGACAAAAAGGTTTCTAGCCGTATCGCCCAATACCCTGTTCAGAGCCTTACCTCTGTCGATACGCACCATCGAACGATAAGTGCGAGTGTGCAGTGGGAGATAGAACAGCGGCAGGAGAAAGGCCAAGAGATGGCCATGCAACACGAAAACGAGCCCCATGGCGCAGGCCAAATAGCCCACGAGGAGATAAAGTCGGCGTGAGAGTCGAGGCCCGAGATAGACCACGAGGGTGCGTTTGCCCACCCGTCTGTCGTTGTCGATGTCGCGATAGTTGTTGACAAGGAGAAGCGTGTCTATCACCAATCCGCAGGCCATTGCAGCCGTCAGCACCTCAAAAGAGAAAGAACGACTGCCGGCAGGCAAAGATAAATAATAGGTGGCATAGACAGGAATTAAACCAAAGAAGACGAGAACGAGCACATCGCCCAGTCCGCGCGAAGAAAGACAAGTGGTGTAGAGAAAGCAGAAAAGTACACAAATAGCACCGATAGCAAGAGTCACCCAACCTCCATAATAGACCAATGGCAACCCGGAAAGGCAGGCCAGCAATGTGGTAAGGAAGAGTGCCTGACGCATTCGCTGTGCCGTTATCCAGCCTTGCGAGCAGGCACGACGTGGGCCCAGTCGGCGTTCATCGTCACGACCTTTGATAAAATCGAAATAGTCGTTCACAAAATTGGCATCGATTTGCATCACCAGCGCAAAGAGCAAGCAGCAAACCGCTGCTTCCATCCTCACCATTCCTCCACCGTGCAACACAGCAAAGGCCACGCCCACCATCACCGGCACCGCCGCTCCGACAAGCGTCTTGGGACGGGAAGCCAATATCCAGGCCCGACACGAATTCGTTTCTACGCAGACATTCTTTTTCATCTTCCTTCTGATTTTGTTCTTGCGGATGCCTGTACGGTGTACAGACGACTGCAAAATTAAGCATTAATCGGTAGATTCTGCTGCTGATACGTTACCTTTGCATAAGGATTTCTCACACCGATATATCTATATTTATGGCAACGTCTACCGTTCAGCTCGATCTCATGGAGTTTGTCGAGCAAAACATCCTCCCCCGTTATAATCATTTTGATAAAGCCCACAACCTGTCGCATGCCTTACGAGTGATCAAGCGATCGTTGGAATTGGCTCAACGAATAGGAGCCGACACCAATATGGCTTACATCATCGCAGCCTATCACGACTTAGGACTCGAAGGCCCGCGAGCCATTCATCATCTCACGAGCGGTAAGATTCTCGCGTCCGATGTTCGTCTCAGGCGATGGTTCTCCCCCCAGCAACTCAAGGTGATGAAAGAGGCAGTAGAAGATCATCGCGCCTCCACCTCGCACGCGCCTCGCAGCATCTACGGAAAGATTGTGGCCGAAGCCGACCGCGATCTCGAACCCGACATTGTCTTCACACGCACCGTAGCCTACGGGCTCGACCATTATCCCGAGAAAGATAAAGAAGAACAGTGGCTCCGATTTGTCGAACACATGGAAAACAAATACGCCGACAACGGCTACATCAAGTTATGGATTCCCGGTTCGCCCAATGAGTTGGCCCTGAACGAGATCCGAAACATCATTGCCGACAGAACGCTGTTGCGTGAGAAGTTCGATGCCCTTTATCAAGCCTCAATCGCCTCTACGGAGATGCAAGAGGATTGATTTCAAAGGTTATTTTTTTGGCCGAACGGAGAGAATCGCTTACCTTTGCAGCACAAAAATGCCATAAGTATAGGGGTTGTATCGATAGATTGGGGTACTCTTCAAAATAAAATCGAAAACCGAGAAGATTTCTTTTGCTAATGGCGGGCCACAAACTTCGGAAGAAGTTAGCTGCAAAGCCGGTGGATTACAAAGGCGGAGAACTCTCAAATCATGTATAGCTCAGAGTTTTCATCACATCGTCGGTACGCCCCTTTTCTCATCACAGGCAGGATATTGGTTCCTGCCTGTTTTGCTTTCAAAGCATTGGCGCGGTTCGTTTTCAATGCGAACAAACCCAGTTCAACTTAAATAAAACAAAACAATGTTTTCCGGAATTGTAGAAGAAATGGCCATATTGGTGACCACCAAAAAGACAGACGAGAATATCGATTTTACATTACGCTGTTCGTTCACCTCCGAACTGCAAATCGACCAAAGCGTAGCCCACAACGGTGTTTGCCTCACCGTCGTAGAGATTCAAGGCGACACCTACACCGTCACGGCGATGAAAGAAACGCTACTCAAATCGAATCTTGGGCGTCTGAACATTGGCGACAAAGTGAACGTGGAACGATCCATGCGTATGAACGGTAGACTGGACGGACACATCGTGCAGGGACACGTCGATACCACAGCTCGATGCGTGGGCGTGGAAGATGCAGAAGGGTCTACCTATTACACCTTCGAATATGCCTTCGACCCGGAAATGGCCCGACGCGGATATTTCACGGTAGACAAAGGCTCGGTGACAGTAAACGGCGTGTCGCTCACCGTTTGCGAACCGCAGGAAAACAGCTTCAAGGTGGCCATCATTCCCTACACCAAGACCAACACCAACTTCTGCGATATGCAGATGGACAGCGTAGTGAACTTAGAGTTCGACATTATCGGGAAATACATTGCCCGTTTGCAATCTCTTAGCTTTTGAGTGTCCATCTCTTAGCTTTTGCATTCCCAACTCTTAGCTTTTGAATGGCAAAAGCTAAGCTTTTGCAAAACCGAAATAGAATTCAGATATCAAGATGCCCATGCGTGCCATCAAAATGATGATAGCTATAGGGGCGGCGGTTAGCTGCTTGGCTTGCTCAGAACGAGGCTCAGAGCAGGTAGATAGGCTGAATTCTGTTTCTTATTCTTATCATTACCGCAATCTCGATTCTACGCGGGTGTATGCCGAGCGAGCCTTGAAAGAATCGGCCTACTATGCCGACGGACAGGCTGAGGCTTTGAACAATCTGGCCTTTGTGTCGATTGCGAAGATGGATTATGGAAAGGCCCTCAGGCAGTTGACCCAGGTTCAGCGTGTCACCGATAATCAAGTAGAACTCCTGGTCTCGGATGTGCAACTGATGAGACTCTGCCAACGACAATCGCACAACAAAGATTTTTATAACCATCGGGAGCGGGCCATGAGGCGGTTGAATCGTATCAACGAAGAATACGACAATCTCTCGCAACGCCTGCGCAAAAGAATGATTTATGCAGAGAGCGAACTCTTTATTGTTGCCTCTGTCTATTTCTACTACATCGGACTGCCAGACAAGTCGGTAAAAGAACTGCAAAACATCTCTCTCAAAGGAGAGATACAACAGGACACGGCACAGTGGTTGAGCTATCTCTACAATGTGGGAGCAGGAAGTTTGGTGACGGCCTCTACCAAAGCGGAAATCTATCAGCACGAATTCGAGTATCTCTTTCGGTGTTATATGGCAGCCCTGCAAAACAATTATCCTTATTGGGAGGCCAATTCTATGCAGGCCATTAGCGAACATCTCAACGATGGGCAGCAACGAAGGCTCTTGGCAAAGAATAATTCGGCCGCTTTTACCATCTTGAATACTGATCACATGCCCGATAGTCTGTTGGCCGGTAATTTGGCACAGCGTTCCTTAGAGTTGTTTTCCAAGTATGGCGATGTGTATCAAACAGCCGGTGCCTACCGAACGTTGGCCTCCTGCTACTGGAATCTTGCCGATTACAAGTCGGCCTTGTTCTGTTTGCAAAACGCGCTGTATAAAAACTCGGCCATCAGAAAGGCTCCCGATCTCGTGGCTTCTATCTGCGAGCAACTCAGTTTGGTCTATTCGGCCATGAATGTGAAGAGTCGGAGCGATGAAAATCGCAATGCCTACTTAGACATACAAAAGCAAACACGGCAAGACCGGCGACAGGAGGCACGGGCAGAACAGCTCGACCGCTATTCTTTACAGCTCAACAGTATGCTCGCCGCTGTTGCGGGGATGATTGTCTTGGTGGTTTTCTTATTGTTTGTTTTCAATTATATGAGAAACAAACAGAATAAAAAGTTCTCTTCCGACCAAATGCTGGAACCGCTGAGAAGATGGGAAAGCCTGAATGCAAAGCACATCGAAGAGCTGAATGAACTTTTTGAAGAATTGCACGAACAACAGGACGTGGCGCGAATTCATGTGGCCGAGAACAAGAAAAAGAATGAAGAGCAGCGCGCTAAGGTGTCGTTGGCCAATTCGGTCATCCCTTTTATCGACCGGATGCGGCACGAAATACATCGTTTAGACGCCTCTCGGGAAGCAGAGGAGGTGCGAAACGAGCGGTATGCTTACATTGCAGAACTGACCGATAAAATAAGAGATTATAACGATATTCTGACCCACTGGATTCAGATGCGTCAGGGTGAACTCAACCTACACATAGAAAGCATCGCGTTGCAGTCGCTCTTCGATATTGTGTGGAAGGGCCGGATGGGATTCAACCTTAAAGGGATTCAACTGCTGGTAGAACCGACAGAGGAAGTGGTGAAGGCCGACCGGACGTTGACGCTTTTCATGATCAATACTCTGGCAGACAACGCCCGCAAGTTTACTCCTCAGGGCGGAACCGTCCGCTTATGTGCACAGGCCCTCGAAAACGGATATGTGGAGATTTCTATTGCCGACAATGGCATCGGAATGAGCGAGGAGGAGGTGACACATCTGTTTGAACGCAAGGTGGTCAACTCTACTTCTCAAGATGTACAGACGTCTCATGGATTCGGTTTGATGAACTGTAAGGGCATCATCGACAAGTATCGGAAAATCAGCAATATATTCAGCGGTTGCACGATCTCGGTGAAAAGTGAACAGGGAAAGGGCAGTTGCTTTAGTTTTCGACTTCCCAAAGGTGTTATTTACGGATTGGGTGCTTTGCTGTTGCTTCTCCCAATGCGTGCAGTTGCCGAGCAGAAGGTGGAAAACAGGAATAAAATTCAAGAGCAGATTCAGAATAACACACCGTCGGGCAAATATCTCAAAAATGCTGACGTCTTTGCCAATCGCGCCTATTTTGCCAATATCAACGGGCAATACAAAGAGGCTCTGCTATATGCAGACAGTTGTATCGAGGTGCTGAATCGAGTATACAAAATGCATCATCCTGGAGGTAAGGCTCTGATGGTGCCCTATTCGCAGTCGGTAGGCATACCTGCAGAGATTCAATGGTTGCACGACGGTTTGGAAACCAACTTCAATATCATCCTCGATATTCGTAACGAGAGTGCCATTGCGGCCTTGGCCTTGCACAAATGGGCCTTATATCACTACAACAACGAGGTGTATACACGCTTGTTTAAAGAACGGTCGGCCGACGGTACCCTAAGAGAATATGTGGTGAGGATGCAGCAGTCGGAAACCAACAAGACTGTCACGATCATCATCCTGGTGATCCTTCTTCTCATGCTTTTTCCGGCCTATTATCTACTTTTCTATCGTCATTTTATGATGTATCGGGCCTATGTAGAAAGAATCAAAGACATCAACAAAATTGTTTTAAATGCCGATACGTCGCAAAAGAAGTTGGATTCTATCGAACATATTCTCAAATCGATGGATAAATATTATCGGGAAAATACACAGTTCAGCTCGCTCAATGCCGTGGTCTATCAGATAAGAGATGTGCTCAAGAAAAGTGTCGACCTGGAAAAACATAGAGAGGAGAACATCGAACTGGCTGAAGATGAACTGCATCGGATAGAAAACGAAAACGATCAACTGCATGTCAACAATAGTGTTCTTGACAATTGTCTAAGTGCTTTGAAGCACGAAACAATGTATTATCCTTCGCGTATTCGGCAATTGATTGATGACAGAGATGAGGATTTGCATGGTATGACCGAATTGGTAGACTATTACAAAGATCTCTACATGCTGCTCAGTGCGCAGGCTATGAGGCAGTTGGAAGAGATAAGGCATACCTGTAGACCGCTTTCTTTGCTGTCGCTACTGGGTAGATTTCAGATAAAAGAGAACCCAAAAGAACCCTTACAGGTGATGGGTGATGAAGACCTTCTTCGCTATCTCTTCTCGTTGCTGTACGGGTTGTTGGCACAATATGCCCCTATTCTCGACGTTGAAGTGAAAGACCAGCAGTATATCAAACTTTCAATGTTTTTCCCTGGTACAGTCTTTACCGACGAGGAATGCCGACAACTCTTCTCGCCCACCACTGGCAATTTGCAATTCTACGTCTGTAGGCAGATTGTGAGAGACACCGGCGAGATGACCAGTGCCCGCGGATGCGGAGCCTTCGCTTACAATTTGCAAGGTCGCACCCGAATAGAACTGACCTTACCCAAAGCGTGACCAAACCGATAAAATAAAAAGAACAAAGATATGAATCCATTCAAAGTAATCATCGTTGAAGACGTTCCGTTGGAACTGAAAGGCACAGAGGGCATTTTCAGAAACGATATTCCCGAAGCCACCATCATCGGTACTGCCGATACCGAACCTGCTTACTGGAAACTCCTTAAACAGGAATTGCCCGATCTCGTTCTTCTTGACCTGGGCCTGGGTGGTTCTACCACCATCGGCGTAGAGATTTGCAGGCACACCAAGGAGCAATATCCTGCTGTCAAGGTGCTCATCTTCACCGGCGAGATTCTTAACGAGAAACTCTGGCTCGATGTTCTCGACGCCGGATGCGACGGAATCATTCTCAAAAGCGGTGAATTACTCACCCGAGGAGATGTGGCCAGCGTAATGAATGGCAAACGATTGGTCTTCAATCAGCCTATTCTCGAAAAGCTCGTTGATAAATTTAAACAGGTGGTCAGCAATCAAATCTACCGTCAAGAGGCCTTTATCAACTACGAGATAGATGAATATGACGAACGTTTTCTGCGTCATCTCGCCCTGGGCTACACCAAAGAGCAAATCACCAATCTGCGAGGTATGCCTTTTGGCGTAAAGAGTTTGGAGAAACGGCAAAACGAATTGGTGTCGAAACTCTTTCCACACGGCAACGGACGAATGGGCGTCAATGCCACTCGGCTTGTTGTCCGGGCCTTTGAGCTGCGGATATTAGATATCGACAACATCGAACCCGACAATGAATAACCCTCCCTACACATTCCAATCTCGATTTGAAAGATGGGCGGCCTGGCTCTCGCTTCTCATCCTCGTACTGCAAACGCTTCTCGTCTTTGGCTCGTGGACAGTGAGTGCCGTTAAACCCGACTGGGCCATGCGTTCGCTTCTCAGTGCAGAAGGCATCCGATGGTTTGTCGGTAGTCTCTCGGTTAATCTTTCTGGTTCTCCATTGCTTTGGATTCTGCTCCTCAGTATGGCTTATGGAGCTGTGCAGTTCAGTGGCTTGAGCGATGTCGTCGGCAAACGAGGCAACCTTTCTTTTTGGGAAAAGGTCGGTCTCACTGCCGTCCTGTCAGAGTTGATAGTCCTCATCGTCATTTTGCTTCTCTTCACGCTCCTTCCTCATGCCATCCTCTTAGGCGTCACGGGGCGGCTCTATCCCAGCAGTATCTCTCAGAGTCTTCTACCTCTGCTCTGTCTCTCCGTCTGTCTGTTGTCTGTCACCTTCGGACTGGTTAGCGGTCGTCTACGCACTCTGCTTTCCGTTTGTCGCTGTCTTACAGTTGGCATCAGTCGCACTCTCCCACTCCTTCTCGTCTATCTCTTAGGTGCCGAGTTCTATGCCTCTCTCCAATTCGTTTGTCAAGCGAGTTGGTAAGGAGGACCGATACCCTTGTAAGGGATTCCGCCTATAGCCGTATTTTCCTGCGTAATAAAGATTTGTATTTCAAGGTTTGGAAGAGTAATCTGTCATTTTTGCTTGAGACAAAGATTTAGGAACTTTTGGTGAAACCGAAAGTTTGTATTATCTTTGCCGTCGTTTTAATGGCCTTGTCCATTTACTTTTCCTTTCATTAGGGAAGTAAAGACAGAGCCCTTAGATAGAATAATAAAAAATAGATGAATTAAAGAATGTGTCGGGCATATATTAAAGATGTAGTATGGCAGAAGGGTGCGAACTTTTCAATATCTTTTAACGCCGATTGTTTGGTGGTCTCTAAAAAAATGACTACCTTACACACACACACACACACACACACACACACACACACAATATTCGCACCTATTGTAGTGTAAGACTTTTTCACCTTTTTCCTACGCGCGCGCGAAGCGTCGCAAAACATTACCTGCAAAGGGATTCCTCAGTGAATCTCTTTGCAGTTTTTTGTGTTCTTCTCTGTCCTGGCAGAAAAGAAATTAAGTTATGCTTCTATTATATTTTCACTATAAAAACAAGTTCAAATTATGGAGAGAAATCAAGCAATCAAACAAGTGTATCTCGCACCACGATGTGAGATGTTGAACGTAGAACACGAGAGTTTCATCTGTGTATCAGTACGTCCTAATCCGGCAACTCCTTCGCAACAGGGGAATTGGGATGATAAAGGAGAGAAAGATATGGGTAATATCTACTTCGGCGATCCCAGTAACAGTTTTCCTGCCAAGGAAGGTTTTTGGGAGGAAGAAGAATTTCTGGATGAGTAAATAATAAGTAGTATAAGTAATGAGTAAAGTAATGAGAATTGATAAACATCAAAAGAACAAAATAATGAAGACAAACAAATATAAATCTTTCGCGTTGGGAGGCGCACTGCTATTATTAGCTGTGGCCTGCAACAATGACAAAATAAGTGAAGATGAAGTACTGAATCTAACCCAGTCCGTTGAATTCAATGTCGATTTTGCTGGATTCAATGCGGATCAGGATATTTCTGTGACGCGCAATACAAAACAAGACACAGTAGTGCACGAGCGCATTGTAGACCTAGGGAATGGTGTACTGGCACAGATGACACTTCGTCGCGACACCGCACAAACCAACTTGGCGGCAGAAACCCGTGCACTGGCTGATGGCATCTACACCATGGCGGCCTTTGATGCGGCATCACCACACACCTTTCGCGGTGAACTCACAGGGCGGGTGTTGAGTAGTAAGTTCATTCCAATGTCTGCCAATAAAGATATTCAGCTGGCTCCAGGAACCTACTTATTTGTGCTTTACAACAACCGGGTGACTCGTAACGGCAACCAACTTACCGTCTTGCGTGCCAATGCGGCCGAAGCTCTTATCGGACGCACCACACAAACCATCAACCCCTCGCCAAAAAAGCAGAATGTCTCTTTCTCGATGAAGCATGCTGGTGCCAAAGTGAAGATGAAGTTGACCGGCTACATGCGATTCTCGGCTGCGGCAGCTCTTCAAGCAATCAATGCCACGGATGTGCCCGGTTCGGCCGTTTATGATGCCGTTGCAGACACTTGGACGTCTGGAGCTGGAGAAAATTTTTCAGCATCGCAAACCTTTGTCGATCAATTCCCTTATTGGCCGATGTCTCAATATCGAGAAACCTATACCTACCTTAGCAAGGAAGAGACGGCCTTTATACCTGGTACGGATGTGTCGAAACTGAAAATTGCCTTTTCCGGAGGGCAGATTTATAGGACCAATCTTTCAGGCAACAGTTTTACATTTAATCCTCAAACGCCACTTCAATTGGAACAGAATGGTTCCTATATCTTGAATGTCAACCTGATGTTTCGTTTTCTCTACCTGATGAGCGATGGGTCTGTCGACATCATCACCTCTACCGTGTATGGTGGTGCACCTGCTGCAACAGCAAAGACACCCATTGCTGTGGTTTTGAGTCGTGGTGCCCACATGGCTGTAGCTCTGAAGAATGTTCCATTGGGGAAGGGAGACGAGAATTCATTCGGCGGATACAATTGGAGCAAGGATCCAGATAGCGATGTTTTTGTGCAGCACAATACGCATACTGCTAATAATCCCGATGATTTTAGTAAGGGAGAAAGTGGTGCCACAAGTGGATTAGACGAAACCTGGGATCCTACCTATAGCACATCCAATGTATCGGGAAACAAAGTGAAAGGACAGAATAGCTATTTCCCTGCCTTCAAGAATGCGGCCGAATATGATCCTGGTGTTACCTATACCGGTACGCCAGCCCTGAAATGGTATCTGCCATCGGTAAGCGATTGGGACAATATCCGAGTCCTCGGATTTCAAGGTGGTCCTTATAGTCAGTTCTACGGTCCCTTAGCCAATATTGCTTTTACCTCTGTAGGTGGTGACAAATTGCATAATGATGATTCGGGTGTAAATACTTATATAGATTACACCACATCCAATGAATTTGAGCATAACTTGTCACCGATGGCTCCTCCCGGAGATTATGGAACCATTATCTATACTATCAATTGGAGTTATACTGGAATCGGTGATAGTAATCGTACATTTCTTCATTGGTTTAAAAATGGTGCCACTCTCCGTCCCTTCGTAAAGTATTGATCGTAGGAGGATTGACGATTCTTTTATCTATTTTCAGGGCGTATCAAATTTCTGATACGCCCTTTCTTCTTTTATATCATTGTTCGCTCAACCTTGATTCTCTCATCGACTGCAGCATTTTGTGCATGAAAATCTTTTTTCTACCCCAAAATCTGAGATTTTCGGTATCAAAATCTCTTTTTTACTCCAGAACCTGAGGTTTTCGGCATTAAAATCTTTTTTCTGCATGAAAATCCGAGATTCTGTGCATCAAAATCTTTTTTCTGCTCCAAAATCCGAGATTCTGTGCATCAAAATCTTTTTTCTGCACGAAAATCCGAGATTCTGTGCATCAAAATCTTTTTTCTGCACGAAAATCCGAGATTCTGTGCATCAAAAACTTTTTTCTACACGAAAATCTGAGATTCTGTGCATCAAAAACTTTTTTGCTACTCAAAATCCGAGATTTTCGGTATCAAAATCTCTTTTGCCTTCCAAACTGCGGTATGGAAAGAGATACAAAAAGAAAGAGGAGAATGTACCATCAAGAATTATGATACATCCTCCTTTTTCTTATACGTTTTACGTTTCATCCACGGGAGAGGAATATAACTCCGATAAGATTTTAAAGCTGTCTTGGGTGAGGAAGCAGAAGGGGATCAGTCGTCGTGGCTTTTGAGAACCCGGTGTGGCATGTCGCCATGCCCGAGCAGTTCGATGGGACAACCGAAATGCTCACGCAGTTCGCTATTCGGAATCTCTGTGCTGTTGTGGTAATGCAGCGTGCGATTTACGCAGGCCACCTCTTTCACGTTTTGCAGGATGGTACCTACGTCGTGACTCACGATGATGATGGCACAGTCGTGATTGATGGTGTCAAGCATTTGGTACATCTGCTCTTGAAAACGCTTGTCGATGTAGGTGTTGGGCTCATCAAGTACCACTACCTCGGGGCGCGAAACGATGGCCCGGGCCAGGAGTACGCGTTGCAGTTGTCCGCCGCTGAGCGATCCGATGGGGCGATGAGCGAAATCTTCCATGTCGATGCGACGAAGCGTTTCGTTCACCCTTTGATGATGCTCTTTGGTGAAAGGTGCGAAGAGGGGTGTTTGACGACTCAAGCCCGAGAGTACGACCTCGGAGACGGAGATGGGGAATTGCCGATCGATGTCGTTATACTGGGGTAGGTAACCGATGGTTAGTTCGGGTACGGATCTACCGTTGCGATAGTAAGACACCTGACCCGAGAAGGGCTTGAGCATACCGAGGATGATGCGCATGAGAGTGGTCTTACCACCGCCGTTGGGACCGATGACGCCGAGAAAGTCGTGGTCGAAAATCTCCAGCGACACATTCTCCAGTGCTACCTTGTCTTCATAGCCTGCGGTGATGTCGTTGAGGCGGATGATGGGTTGACGATCGGTCGTCGGCTGCCTGTGGAAAGTTCTTTGTTCGTAAGTATTCCCATGTTCGCCAGCATCTGTAGGCGGATGAGAATCTGAATACTTGTGGGTGTCTGTATGTTGGTGAAGAACCATTGCCGTATCTCCTTTACTTCAATGATTTGGCTACTTTGATCATCTCCTCCGGCCAGTTGTAGCCCAACGGATTAAAGTCTACTATCTCTGCCCCCACGCTCCGGGCCACAATGGTGGCGTTTCGATTGGCAAACTCGCGCTGCACGAACAATACCCTTACGCCTTGGGACTTGGCCGTGGCGATGATCTTGCCGAGTTGTGCGGCCGAGGGTTCGCGCCCCTCGTCTTCAATGTACAGTTGTTGTAGACGATACTCGCGGGCGTAATAGGTGAGTACGGGATGATAGATGAGAAAGGACCGGCACTTGTCTTTCGTCAAACTCTCGCAGATACGCGTGTTGGTGGCTCTGATTTGGGCTGTGAGTTGCTCTAAGTTGGTCTTGAAATAGAGGCTGTCTTCCTTGTCGATTCGGACAAGAGCTTTGTAGATGTTCTGTGCCATGAGTAGAGCGTTCTGACAACTCATCCAGGTGTGTGGATCAACGATGCCGTGAGCACTCTCCTGTGGGATGATACCCTCGGAAGAGTCGACGATGATGGTGTGCGGTGCGTTCGCTTCAAGCTTTTTCATCCAGGTCTGTTCGAATCCGATACTGCCTACCTTGATGTAGAGGTCGCTGTGTGAGAGTTGCATCATCTGCTGCACGGTGGGTTCGTAGGTCTCGGGATTACCTCCCTTGGGAACCATCGTTTGAACCCGGAAGCGATTGCCGGCAATCGCTTCGGTGAAGTAGCGCAGAGGCTCGATGGTGACGGTGAGCGTGCGATTCAATCCTTTCTTTTGTGGGGTACAGGCACTGAACAACATCACTACAAGAACGAACAGGAGAGATATATTGTTTTTCTTCATAAATTCTAAAAAAATAAACTGGCTCCGAATACCAACAAAGCAAAACGGATGAATTTACCGAAGGTCATACTCACGAGGGTAATACCGACGTTGGCACGCATCAGTCCCAATACTACTGTGATGGCACTGCCGAGAATAGGCAGGAAGGCAAAGAAACCCATCCAGGCTCCACGACCGGCCATGAATCGTTCGGCACGATGTAGTTTCTCGGGTTTAACGTGGAGATAGCGTTCTATCCAGTCGGTTCGGCCCAATCGACCTACGCCGTAATTAATCATTCCGCCCATGACATTACCTACTGTTCCATAGAGGATGAGCGGCCATGGCGAGAGTCCAGCAGCCTGCAAGCCTAGCATTACGGCTTCGCTACTGAAGGGAATGACGCTGCCGGCAAGTACGGCCGAAAGAAACATTCCTCCATATCCGTATTGAATGAGTAGGGCTATGATTGCATCCATAGATTGTAAACGGTGAGAATAATAGCCGACATCCATATCAAAGAAAAGACGATGTTGGTGAAAGCGGTTCGGGTAAGAGTGATGAAATGGGCCACAATAGGTGAGGAGGTAACGATGAGTGCGGGCAACAGATGATTCACATGTTGCGGTTGCAGGGCCATGAAGAGCAAGATGGAGAGGTTGATTACTATGAACATTTCGTAAATCATGCGAGTGCGAATCTTATCGTTACGACTACTGCGCAGGTAATGTCCTATCCCAATGAGCGAAACGATCGCAAGATAGCCTACAGTGAGCCATTGCTCACAACTCACAGTCGGATATTCAAACGGCGGTTGGAACCGAGCAAGGGCTGTAAAGTGCGTGATGAAATCGACCATCCGATCTTCGTAAATGTAATAGCCTACAGTGAACCAATAGGGTGCCACAAGACCCAGGACCGATGCCCAAAACGTTCGATAGCTCATTGCCAAAACTTTACTGGCATGGAGAATCCAAAGCACGGGTACAAGAAAGAGTATCTGTACAAATACCGTAGAAGCGATGCCGATGCACAGGAATGCATAAAAGGTAATAGCCGTGGCCGAGCGGTTTTGGTAGGCATTGAATACAATGAGATAGTAGGCCGCTAGACTCACCAGTACCACCGAGGCTTCGGTGGAGAGGAGTTGACGACCTGCCAGCGAGACAAACACGAGGAACACACACGACACCATCCGGCTGTAAACCCGCAACAGAGCGTTTTGGTTGTTGAGTTCGACCATGAGATAAGTCGAGAAACCCAAACTGATAAACGGCAACCAAAGATCGTTCCTGAATAGTCCTGCCGCCATGTACACCGTCAAGACATAAACGGCGGTTATAGGTAGGGCTATTCGGCTTTCTGCTATCCTGTTCTGTAATCTTTTTGTGCTCATCCTTATTTTAATGCAGCAGGATATATTCTACTTTCATAAGACGAGGCCATTGGCCCGGGTAGAATATTCTATCGATGCTTTAGAGGTCTTGTCCGATGTCGCGACGGAAATATTTTCCGCTGAATTGGATGGCATTAGCTGTCTCAAAGCTCCTTTGTAGAGCCTTACTCCGGTTTTCTCCATAAGAGCTCACAGCCAACACCCGACCACCATTTGTCACAAGCTGCCGACCGTTGAGAGTCGTTCCGCTGTGAAAAAGAATGCTACCCTCGATGGCCTCAAGGCCCGAGATAGGATAACCTTTTTGGTATTCCTGCGGATAACCACCGCTCACGAGCATCACAGAAACTGCTGCACGAGGGTCAAAGACAATCTCCCGAGAGGAAAGATTGCCCTGAGCAACTCCTTCGAAGAGATCCACCAGATCACTCTTCAGACGCAACATCACGCTTTCGGTTTCCGGGTCGCCCATGCGACAATTGTATTCGATCACCATCGGCTCGCCGGACACGTTGATAAGTCCGAAGAAAATAAATCCTTTGTAATCAATGCCTTCAGCTGCCAATCCCTCTACTGTAGGGCGGATAATCTGGTTTTCTACTTTTTGCATCCATTCCGGGGTAGCAAACGGAACGGGACTCACGCTGCCCATACCGCCTGTGTTCAGGCCGGTGTCGTGCTCGCCGATGCGTTTATAGTCTTTTGCTTCGGGCAGAATGCGATAGTCTTTACCATCGGTGAGTATAAAAACAGAACATTCCGTTCCGCAGAGAAACTCTTCTACCACGACTGAGGCCGAGGCATTGCCGAACATTCCGCCGAGCATCTTGTGCAGTTCGCTCTTGGCCTGCTCGAGAGTCGACAGGATGAGAACACCCTTTCCAGCGCAAAGTCCGTCAGCTTTCAATACGTAGGGTGCCTTGAGTTTTTCGAGAAAAGCCTCTCCCTCGTCGATATTTTGTGCTGTAACGGTGAGATAACGTGCCGTGGGGATGTTGTGACGGGCCATGAAAGCCTTAGCAAAGTCTTTGCTCCCCTCGAGCATTGCCCCCTTGTGTGAAGGACCGATGACGGGGATATGGACCGTTTGCGGATCGTTTTTGAACGCATCGTAAATACCATTCACCAACGGATCTTCCGGACCTACCACCACCATTTGCACGTCGTTGTCGAGTGCAAAACGTTTTAAGGCTTCAAAATCATTCACGCTGATGGCAATGTTTTCGCCCACTTCCGCTGTTCCTGGGTTTCCTGGAGCGATGAACAGCTTGTCTACTTTCGGACTTTGGGCTATCTTCCAAGCCAGGGCATGCTCTCGACCGCCACTGCCTAAGAGTAATATCTTCATGCTTTGTTACTTTAAATAGTCGTCAAAATATTGTGAGATGCGCTCGTGCAGATGGGTGCTCTGCCGGCCGCGCATGTTGTGAGGTTCACCTGGATAGACAAAGAAATCGGGCTGCGTGCCGGCCTTGATACAAGCTTGTAGGAAGTTAAGACAGTGCTGCGGAACGACAACAGGATCGTTCATGCCCGTGATGATTTGTAGTTTGCCCTTCAGATTCTTGGCCTTGGACAGCAAACTGCTTTCTGCATATCCCTCGGGATTGTTTTGCGGCATGCCCATATAGCGTTCGCCATACATCGCCTCGTACCATTTCCAGTCAATAACCGGACCGCCGGCTACACCCACCTTGAATGTTTCGGGGTGAGTCGTCATGAGATTTGTAGTCATAAATCCGCCGAAACTCCAACCATGTACACCCATCCGTGCAGCATCGACATAGGGCAGCGAGCGTAAGAAGTCTACGCCCATCATCTGATCTTTCATCTCTTCGATACCCAAATGATGGAACGTCGCTTGTTCGAAAGCCAGTCCGCGGTTGCAGCTGCCACGGTTATCAAGGATAAAGAGCAAGTAACCTTTCTGCGCCATGTAGGTTTCCCATCCGCGCGACCAAAAATGCCAGCGCGCCTCCACATTGCGAACACCCGGTCCTCCGTATACATAGACGATGGTGGGATATTTCTTTTGAGGATTAAAATGGGTGGGTTTCACCATCCGATAGTATAGATCGGTAATGCCGTCGGCTGCTTTTATCGTTCCGCAGGTGTATTCGGGAACGGTGTAGCCCGTCCAGGGGTCGTCTGCAGTGAAGTAATCGATGGCCTTTGCCGTAGCTACATTCACAATAGAGATGTTTCGTGGAACAGTGGGTTCGGTATAATTGTCGATCAACCATCCGCCCGACGCACTCAGAGCTCCCCTCCTACTGCCACCATCACCTACTGTATTGGCATGGCAACCTCTACCGTTGTCCAAGAGTCGACGTCTGCCCGTCAGTAGATTTACAGCATAGATATTATTTTGTATTGCACTACACTCTGTCGAAAGGATGATAACCTCTTTCGTTTTAGGGTTGAATCCCAGTAAGTTGAGCACCACCCACCGACCGGAGGTGAGCTGTTTTCTTTCCCGACCTTTCGTATCGAAGAGGTAGAGATGGTTAAAGCCATCTTTCTCGCTCTGCAACAGAAAGAGATTCTCGTCCCACGGTAAGAACGTAATGGGGTGCATGGGATGCACATACTTGTCGTTGTGCTCGGTGTAGAGCGTTTTTAGTTGGTTGCCCGTCGTTGTATCGTAGGCATCGAGTGAGCAATTGGTCTGCGCCCGATTGAGTTCTATGAGATAGAGCTTCTTATCATCGGGCGACCAGGCAATGTTGGTGAAATAACGGTTGGTCGGATCGCCCGTATTGAGATAGATGACATTTTGCGTTTTGAGGTCGTAGATGCCTACCGTCACTTTGTGTGAAGTCTCGCCGGCCATCGGATATTTCGTCGGAGTCTCTGTTGCAATGCGTGTATTGATATCTACGAGCGGATAGTCGGTCACCATCGACTGATCCATCCGGTAGAAAGCCAACTTCTGTCCGTCGTTGCTCCAAAACGTACCCTTGTAGATACCAAACTCATCTCTGTGCACACTCTGCCCGTAAACCACGTTCCGACTGCCATCGGTTGTGAGTTGCCGAGTCTTTCCTTCAGCATCTGTGATATATAGGTTGTCGTTTTTCACAAAAGCCACGGCTCGTGAGCGTGCGTTCCAGTCGGCCGAGGTCTCGTCTTTTGCCGTCTGCTGCCATACCATTTTCCCGGTTTTCCAATTCACCAGCATGCGTTTCTTCGCGTTGTTCAGCAACACCAGCGGCTCACCCGCATAAGGAAACTCCACGTGTGAGAGAGACTTCATCTTGTTTTCCTCATCGTTTCCTGTCCAGCGGTTCATGTCCTCGAGGGTGAAGAGCGTCGTTTCCTTACCCGTTTTCTTATTGATCAACGCGCAAAACTCCGTATCGGCGCGCATCAGTTCCTCTCCCCACCACTTGGTGTACCGATTTTCCGGTATCATCTTGTGGTAATTGTTACCTCCGAAGTTGAGATCTTCCAGCGTAAACAGCTTTTGTGCCTGCATGCCTTGTAGGAATAATGCGAGTGGAGACAGCAATATCCCCACGATCAGTTGTCTAATCGTCATGGTCTATCAAGTTAGTAAATTCTCTGTTCGATCTTTTCTCGCCGCGTTTAGCGTCTTTTCCAAAGGCTCTCTCCTTGTAATCGAAATTCTTGCCTTTTCGGTCGAATCCCCTATTTCGGTCGAAGTCTTTACCTTTTCTGCCGAAATCTCCGCTCTTTCTGCCAAAGTCCTTTCGTTCGGAGCCTTTTGTATCACGGTCGAAGCGTCTTCCGTCGCGATGCTCTCTCTCGCTGTAAGCCCCTGCGAAACGACGTTTGCGGTCGGCATTTCGTTCTTCTGTTTTGGCAAAATGATTCTTAAAGGTGTACGAACGGATGTCGTCGCCCTGATCTTGCAGTTCTTCGTCGAGTCGTTTTTTAAACTCTCGATTCTTCTTAAAGCGGTGTTTCTCTGCCATTTGTTTCTTTTCGTCGTCGGTTTTCACCACGCCGCCCTCTTCGCGGAAGTCTTTGAACGATCCGTCGAAGATGGTATACTTGCGAAACTCACACTCCAGCGACCCGTTATACACTGGTATCTTGATGGAAGGTTTAAGGCCTATTTGGTCGAAACACTCCTCACGATAACTCAGCACCCATGCCTCATTACCCATGAATTGATGTTTCAGTCGTTCGCCTATCATCTTATACGTGCCAAGGAGATTGGGAGTAGAGATACGTTCGCCATAAGGCGGATTCGTAACCAGGATGCTTTTGTTTTCAGGTCTTTTAAAATCCTTAAAATCAGCTTGTTCAATGGTAATATCTTTCGTCAGTCCCGATGCACGAACATTGAGCCGAGCCGTGTTCACAGCTTTCATATCCACGTCATAGCCGTAGATGTGATGTGCAAACTCCCGCTCTTGCGAGTCGTCGTTATAGATGTTATCAAAGAGTTCCTGGTCGAAATCGGGCCACTTTTCAAAAGCGTAGTTCTTGCGAAACACGCCCGGCGAGATATTGCGGGCAATGAGAGCCGCTTCAACAACGAGTGTTCCCGATCCGCACATGGGGTCGATAAAGTCGCAATCGCCCTGCCAACCAGTCATCAGAATCATACCAGCAGCCAGCACTTCGTTCAGCGGAGCCTCTACCGACTCCTGTCGATAGCCGCGGCGATGCAGACTTTCTCCGCTCGAATCGAGCGAGAGTGTGCAGTCGTATTCAGCTACATGGATGTTCAATCGGATGTCGGGATTACTTACAGAGATATTCGGACGTCTACCGGTGCGTTCGCGGAATTGGTCTACAATGGCATCTTTCACTTTATAAGTGACAAAGCGCGAGTTGCGAAATTCCTCAGAATACACCACAGAGTCTACCGAAAACGTTTTGCCCTCTTCGATATGTCGACTCCAGTCTATTTTCTGAATCTCTTCGTACACATCGTCTGCCGATCGTGCTTTGAACTTTGCAATCGGTTTCAGGATGCGAATGGCCGTATGCAGTTGGAAGTTGGCGCGGTACATCATTTCTTTGTCGCCCGTGAACGACACCATTCTCCGGCCTATCTGTACGTTGTTAGCTCCCATTTGGATGAGTTCCTTGGCCAAAACCGGCTCCAAACCCATAAAGGTTTTGGCGATGAGTTCGAATTCCATTGTCTTTACGTCTGTTTATTTCGTTTTCTTATAAATCTTAGTGTTGGGTGCCATGTCTTCTGTCACCCAGATATTGGCTCCTACGACACAACCTTCACCGATAGTGACACGCCCCAGAATAGTGGCGTTCGAGTAGACTATCACATTGTCTTCCAAGACAGGGTGACGCAAAATGTCTCTGATAGGATGCCCGTCTTCGTCAAGAGGGAAGCTGCGTGCACCGAGCGTAACGCCTTGATATAGCTTTACGTTGCGTCCAATGATGCAAGTGGCCCCTACAACGACACCTGTTCCGTGGTCGATGGTGAAATATTCGCCGATAGAAGCCGCCGGATGAATGTCGATACCCGTCTCCGAGTGTGCCATCTCTGTCAAGATGCGAGGGATCAGTGGAACACCCATCTTCAAGAGTTCGTGTGCTACGCGATAATTGACCAGTGCTTTGATCACAGGATAACATGAAATGATTTCGCCATAGCTTTCTGCAGCGGGGTCTCCGTTGTAAGCTGCCGTCACGTCGGTTGCTAACACGCAACGTATTTGCGGTAAACGGGCGATGAGCTCAGCTGCCATGCGTTCGGCTTCAGAGCGTCTCTCTTCTAATTGAGGTGCTGTGTCGTCTTCATCGCAATGTGCAAAGCACAGTCCTGCCAGAATTTGGTCGGAAAGAAGTTGGTGTAATTTTTCTACATGAACCCCGATGTGATATTCGATACTTCTCGTATTCACCGATGATTGACCGTAATATCCGGGAAAAAGAATGGTGCGAAGCAGCTGTACGATCTCTTCGAGCACCTGTCCCGAGGGCAACGGATTTCCGTCTTTATGCCGATGGAACAGTTCTTTCAGTGCACTGGCTTCAGAAAGCTCTGCCACGGCTTGGGTAAGTGTGTGGGTCAATTCTTCGTTGCTCATCACTCGGCGTGTCAATATTCAATATTTAGCGCAAAAGTACGAATAAAACTTGAGATGTTAAGAAGCAGACAAATAAAAAATAAAAAAGGTTCGCTTTTTCATCTCTTAGCTTTTGCACTCCAATAGCTAAGAAAATGGAGTGCAAAAGCTAAGAAAATGGAGTGCAAAAGCTAAGAGTTGGGAAAGCAGTTGTTTTGAATGCAATTCATCTCTATCGGATGGCTGCAATCAAAAAGCCGATATAGCCTATATAAAGAACGGTGAGAATGGTTCCTTCCCAACGGGAAACGGTATACTTGGTGAATGAGAACAGCCATAATAATACCATGCTACCCACCAGCATAGCCAGGTCTGTTAGACCAATTCCTTGTATCTGCATGGGCGAAATCATACCCGTCACACCCAGAATGGCCAAAATATTGAAGACATTCGAACCGAGAACATTGCCTATTGCAATTCCGCTATTGCCCTTACGGGCCGCTAATACGCTGGTGGCTAGTTCGGGAAGAGATGTTCCTCCGGCAACGATGGTCAGGCCGATCACCGCATCGCTCACACCAATTGCTGCGGCCACTTGCGTGGCTCCGTCTACAAACAGATTGCTACCTGCAATCAGACAGCCTAAACCCACTAAGAGCCAAACTGTGGCTACAAGGGGTTTCATCTTCTTTTTCGTCTGCGACTGCGTGTCGTTCATCTGCTTTGCTGTGCGCAGAGTGAAGGCCATGAAGAAGAAAAAGAGAATGAGCAGAATGCCTGTATCTACTCTGCTGAGATGGCCGTCGAGACAAAAAAGAAGAAGTGTGGCAGAAGATAGCAAGGCGAAAGGGATGTCTTTGCGTACGGTGATTTTGGGGATGGCTATGGGAGTCACCATTGCTGCCATGCCCACAATGAGCATCGTGTTGAAGATGTTGCTGCCGATGATGTTGCCCACGGCCAGATCGGGTGTACCCTTCAAGGCTGAAACAAAGCTAACACAGAACTCGGGCATGGATGTTCCCATGGCAACGATGGTGAGTCCTATGACGATTTGAGGAATGTTCATCCGCTCGGCAAGTCCCACGGCACCGTCTGTCAGACGGTCGGCACCCCATAACACGAGCATAATGCCAATAAGAACGAAAAGGAGATGTAACCACATAACACGTCTATGACTAAAAAGTGGAAGGCACAGAGCCCTCCACTTCTCTCGATTATACTTCTTGTTGGGGTTCTACTTCCCCACCCTCTGTGGGATTCAACATGCTTTCGAAGTCGGTGATACCATTGTTGACGAGGATGTTATACCACTGGATCAACTTTTTGATATCGCTGTCGTGCACCCGATCTTGGTCGAAATCAGGCAGCACTTCACTGAAAAACGCACGCAGTTCTTTTCCCGTTGCCTTCTTGTAGTTCAACGAGCAGGGCTTCGATTGCTCTTTTTCGCCTAAGTTTTTCAGTACCTGCCACAAGGGCACATCTTCAGAAGTGGTAAACATCGAGATGTCTGAAAGACTCGTAACACGGTCGGTTGCGAATACAGGCATACGTCGATGCGTCTCGTCGAGAGCTTCTACAATAAGCGTTACTTTGGCTCTTGACACCAGTTTGTAAAGTCCAGGCTTTCCTGCAATTGAAAGAATTGTCTGTAACATATTCTACTACGTTTATAGTTTTGTTAGGGTTGTTAATAATTCGTCTATTTGTTTGCTCACATTCTCTATACCATCGTTCACGATTTCATAGTCGGACTGTCGTAAAACCTCTTCCTGCGGGAGTTGACATTCTATCCATTCGAGCGTTTTCTCGCGCGTGATACCGTCTCGTTTCATCACCCGCAAGATGCGTGTCTCTATCGGAGCGGTGACACATATCACCTTGTCTATATGTACACGACGGTGAAAACCGCTATCGAAAAAGATGGCACTCTCAAGCCATCGACAGCCCGACAGTTCAAAGTCTTGCGCCACAGCCGGGTGAATAATGCTGTTGATGCGTGCCTGGTTGTCCTCTCCTGTCAGGAGAAATTTAGCTAACACCTGTTTCTGCAATCGTCCTTCGACATATAATGTCTGCCCTACCACTTGTCGAAGCTCTTGCTGCAGAGGTTCTGAGGTGCGCATCAGTCTCTTGGCCGACGCGTCACAGTCGAACACTTCAATGCCTTTCGTTCGCAACAAACTGCAAACAAACGACTTTCCGCTACCGATTCCACCTGTAAGGGCGATGCGTAGTTCCATCCGTGTCTTGGTCTTGATTGTTAAAAATCTACTTCTGCTCGATGAGATAGTCTACCTGTTCAATCTCCAATCGGGCATTGCGAACACCTTGAGGGATGGTTTTCAGATACAAAATGCACTTTTCCGAAGGATGAGCGGCCAATTCGGCATAGTCGACCACTACGCTAAAGGCATCGGAACGGATGGAACGTACACTGCTTACCCCAATGGTGAAGTGCACTTTCACACGCGATGGAAAAGTACGTAACACCTTATCGGCAGGTAGATGGATGGCCATTACCGGTACTTCGATGCTCTCTTCAGTCAGCACATCCGGGTAAAGCATGAGCTTTACCTTGTTCGGAATGACCTTAACCCCTTCTATGCGGCGCAGAGAGACGAGCCGAGAGATGGTATCGCTGAAGTTGACGATGTGCAAATCTTCCGTATATACGGCTTTGATGCTATCTAATAGCCGTCTGTTGGCATAGATGGTAACAAAGCTTGGCATAAACTTCAAGTCGGAAAGATAACGCCTTTCACCTGGACTTACCACTCCAGCCATGCGTATCGGCACCCGTTTGCTCTCGCCGTAATTGAAAGAGAACTCCACCCTATCGGGCTTTACAGACACGATTTTGGTAGACCCGTAGAGCTGAGTATAGAGCTGTTTCTGAATGTCGGCTGTTGGAATGATGCCCCGTCCTGTCTTTTTGTTGGCGTAATTGCTGTAGTTGAGCAACACAGGGCGCAGCTGTTGGGAGTAGAGATAGGCCATCATGGTGAACCCTTTGTCTCTTAACGTCACCCGAACCACGTCGTCTTCATTCGAAGTGATGACTACATTCTTCGGCACATTTGCGAAACGAACGGGCAAAAGGAATTCTTTCTCGTAGGTTTCGTTTAGAGCTGCGAGCAGCCAAAAGCCTCCGCTCAATGCAAGAAAGAACAAAAAAATCAGAAACTCTTTGTTCACAGAACTGAACATGAAGTTCCTGACGAAAGCATACACTTTTAAGAGACGGGGTCTTTTCATTAATTATGCCTTTGTGCCCGAGGTTTGGGAAGCCATGGCATTAGCAAACACCGAGCCTTTATCTACGCTAATGATAACGCCCTTTGCTATTTCCACCTCTACAAGATTTGAAGTGAGGTCAATACGTTTCACCACTCCATAGATGCCACCGCCGGTAATAATCTTTGTACCCTCTTCCAAAGCATTCTGAAAGTTGCGTATCTCTTTCTGCTTCTTTTGCTGAGGGCGTATCATAAAGAAATACATAATCACAAAAATAGCAACCATCATCAAGATGGGCATTGCTGAACTACCGCCGGCAGCTTGTGCGGCTAACATTGTTGTTGTCGTCATTTTTAGTTGATAAGTTAATGATTTTCTTCATTTATGAACTAAGAAACCACTGGGTTTTCCGGTTCTTTCGTTTGTTTTTTCTCTGTTAATAGGATGAGAAAATGGAGAAAGAAAGAGATAACGAGAAGAAAATCTTCTCATCACTTTCTTTTTATTCCTCCGAACTCCTCGGTGTTTCGACTATCGACAAGGGCTCTTCGCCTTGTGTTACAGGCTTTTGAAGCGTCTCTTCAACATCGTTCAATACCTGTTCTTCCCTCTGTTCGCCTTTCACATCCTCTTTCTTTTCGGTATCAGTGATAAATTTTCTTACACGCGGTTCGGGCATAGCCTTCATCATTTTCCCGCTCATAATCAGTCCACGAGCAATTGTATCGAGCATACCATTGACATATCCGCCACTACGATGTGTACTATAGAGTTTCGCCAGATCGACATACTCGTTGATAGTAACGCTTACTGGGATATTAGGAAAGGTCAACATCTCGGCGATAGCTATCTGCATAATCACCACATCCATATAAGCCAGCCGCGAGAAATCCCAATTACGCGAGTTTTCGCTCATATATCGTTGATACTGGTCAGCATTGAGGATCGTGGCCCGAAAGAGTTTTCGGGCGAAGTCTTTATCCTCCTCGTCCTTATATTCGGGCAATAGCTCTTGCTTCGATTTGTTAATAGGATCGAAACGCTTGATGGTTTTTAGCACGAACGTGTCTACAATCTCTTTGTCATCGTTCCAATATAGGCTCTTTTCTTCCAAGAGAGCATCCAAATCCACATTATTCTGAATCAGCTGTTTATACAATTTGCGCCACAACTCCCGGTCTTCCTCATACGAATTTTCGTCGTTTGCCATATATTCTTGGTAGGTTTCCGACAGTTCTATTTGGTTGCAGAGTTTCCGGATGGCCTCAATATCGTCTTCCCATCTTTGTTTTTGCGTCTCCATAAAGTCGGCCAGCATCTTGTTTTCTTCAAGTTGCGTTGCGAATTGGTTGAACGCAAACTTCTGAGAAGGAGCTTCCGTCCCCTCTCGTTCAGCCTGTTGTGTGGCGATATCGATACGATGTCTCTCCTCGCGCGTTATCGCTACAATCAACGCAAGCAGGTAATTGTACAGGTCATAGGCTTTAGAGAGACTGAAAAGAAGTTCTTTTTCAGCGTTATCCATATTTCTATTCCCATTCTGATAGTAAGCATAGGTTAACTGGACAATTTTGATCCGTATCAATTCTCTATTAATCATCGTTCTGTTTTTCTTTATATATTAACATTGCAAATGTAGGAATTTTCTTATGAATATGCAAGCATACCCCCCATTTTCTACTTTTTTAATAGGCCTCTCGCTCTATTTCTACCTTATTTATATGATACAATTCAACAAGCATGATCTTCATCTTCGCATCTCATTCTCACGCTTTGTCGAACGTCAAAGGATACATCTCACTATCTTTGTTTTTAGTAAGAGAAAGGTATCTGTAACTTATTGATCATCAATATATAATAGGTATGTTTATAAAAGCTTAGCTTTTGGTCTTCAATCTCTTAGCTTTTGCAATGCGTTTTCTTAGCTTTTGAGGTGCGATCTCTTAGCTTTTGCGATGTGCTTGTATAAGACATTGATTTTTAAATGGTTATAGGGAGATCTAAAAATAAGAAAAAGCATGATGTGGAGTCTTCTTTTTAGGGCTTATTTTGAGGAGAAACAGAATAGAAATCTCTGATGTCTACGTGATAGGAATGATAGGTTATAAAACCTTATTCATGCTTGATTATCAATATATTTCTATTTTTATTTAAATAAAAAGTAGAATGATTGGCGATACTTCTCTCCATAAAAATAAACAGGAAAGATACGGCTTCATTCTAAAAAAAACTAAAAAAGAAGACTCTTCCTCCTGCCTCCTCCTTTTAATTGTTACCTTTGTTAGATCAATCAATAAGAGAAATGAGAAAAATCCATATCGTCTTACTTCTATCTTTTTCAGCATTCGGGCTATTCTCTTTTGCACAGAAACGAAAGATACAACCCAAAGTAAAAAAGCCAAAGGTGCAAATGGTAGAGCCAACTGCTGCAGAATTGCTCTATCAAAGTATGTTAGGAGCGACGGCAAAAGTGATGTTTGTAGACAGTATGGTGGTAGACAAAGATGATTTTCTATCTCGGGTTCCGCTCAATGCTGAATCTGGAAGTCTCATTCCCTATCGTTCGTTCTTTAAAACGGAAAAAGGAGAAAACGGTTCGGTCTATATGAACGAGTTTCAGAATTGTATCTATTATGCAGATGGAGACTCGTTGACCGATAATGGCATCTATACCTGCGACAAACTGGGGCAAAAATGGGACACGCCTCGACGGTTGAGTGAAATCGGAGCAGAGTTTAAAGAGCAGAATTATCCTTTCTTGATGGCAGATGGCATCACGCTTTTGTTCGCCGCAAAAGGTGAAAACAGTCTTGGAGGATATGATATTTTCATGACAAGAAAAGACGCTGAAAGTGGGAAATTCTATCAAGCAGAGAACTATGGCTTGCCGTTCAACTCTACGGCAAATGACTATCTGCTGGCATTCGACGAGCTGGACAATCTCGGATGGCTCGTAACAGACCGGTTTCAGCCCGAGGGGAAGGTGTGTATCTATACCTTTGTTCCGACAATGCAGCGTGTTGCTTTCAAAGAAAAAGAGGTTTCGTCCCAGCAACTGGAGTCGTATGCCCGCTTGGAAAGGATAGCTGACACCTGGAAGTTTGGCAATCGTTCGCAAGCTCTCAACCATATTAGGGAAAAAGAGCAGCGGGCCATGCGGAAAACCAACTCGAATAGGATTTATTTCCCGATTGACGACCAGACGGTTTATACCAGTGTAGACGACTTTAAGACAAACGATGGACGGCTGAAATACAAGCAGTTGTCCGAGATGGTTCGAGTTTTAGAAGAAACAGAACGCATACTTGAAACCAAACGGTTGCTTTACCACCAGGGTAAACGCAATGAGGCCTCCGCCATCCTGGCGTTGGAGACCAAGCTCGAGCAGCTGCAAACGACGCGGCAAACCCTGGAAAAGTCGATTCGAAATAGCGAGATAAAAAAATAAAAGACTTTCTTGTGCGCAGAGCAATGGCGAAGTTGGCCCATCGCTTGCCTGGAAAGATGAATACGACTGATAAAAAGAATCATATCATGGCTAAGTATTTTGCAGAATCAGAACTCATCATCAATCAGGATGGAAGCATTTTTCATCTTCATCTTTTGCCCGAACAATTGGCTCAGAAAGTTATTTTGGTGGGAGATCCCGGTAGGGTTTCGCTGGTGGCTTCACACTTCAAGGGAATCGAATGCGAGGTTCAGAGTAGGGAATTTCATACCGTGACCGGTAGTTACAAGGGTAAAAGAATCTCTGCTGTCAGTACGGGTATCGGGTGCGACAATATCGATATCGTGCTTAACGAACTGGATGCCTTGGTGAATATCGATTTCAACACCAGGACGGAGAAGCCCCAGCTCACACAATTGACGCTTGTCAGGATCGGAACCTGCGGGGGATTGCAAAAAGATACGCCTGTTGGTACTTATATTGCCAGCGAGAAGAGCATCGGTTTTGACGGACTTCTCAACTTCTACGGAGGGAGAAACGATGTTTGCGACCTTGATTTTGAAGAGAATTTCAAAGCACACATGAACTGGAATCCGCAATTGGGAGCTCCCTACGTGATTGATGCAGATGCGGAAACGCTGGAGCGTGTTTCCGGTAAGGATATGGTGAGAGGTGTTACCATCGCTTGTGGCGGTTTCTTTGGACCGCAAGGGCGTGAGTTGCGCATCCCTTTGGCCGACCCATATCAAAATGAGAAGGTGGAAAACTTCGAATATCAGGGGCATAGAATTACCAACTTCGAGATGGAAAGCAGTGCGCTTGCAGGACTTGCGCGACTGATGGGACACAAAGCTCTGACTTGTTGTATGGTGATTGCCAACCGTCGGGCCAAGAATGTAAATGCAAACTACAAGAATTCAATCGACGGATTGATTCAACTTGTTTTGGATAGGATTTAGATGTTCCATCTTTTGAATGACCATCACACCATTTGTGCCTTGGCCACAGCTTCGGGCGGAGCTATTGGTGTAATTCGGATTTCAGGTCCGGAAGCAATCGCTCTTGTCGACAAAGCCTTTGTGGCAGTCTCCGGACGGTCTTTGCAGGCTGTCAAAGGGCAGGCGGTGAGTTATGGAAATATTATTGCCGAAGACCGAAGTGTTATTGACGAGGTGCTGGTTACTGTGTTTTGTTCGCCGCATTCCTACACGGGCGAGGACGTTGTTGAGGTGTCTTGTCACGGTTCGGAATATATTTTGAAGGAGGTTCTGCGACGACTGATCGATTTAGGTTGCCGACAAGCCCGGCCGGGAGAATTCACTCAGCGAGCATTCTTAAATGGTAAGATGGACTTAAGCCAGGCGGAAGCTGTGGCAGACCTGATTGCTTCTACCAACAAAGCTACTCACCAATTGGCTTTAAGTCAGTTGAGGGGACACTATTCCCATGAATTGGCCGATCTGCGAAACCAACTTCTCCAGATGACATCGCTTGTAGAACTGGAGTTGGACTTTAGCGATCAGGATGTCACATTCGCCGACCGTGATGAGCTCTCTACGCTTTCACGAAGCATCTATAAGAAGATAGCAGGTCTTACCCAGTCTTTTGAAACGGGACGTGCCCTCAAATCGGGTATCTCTGTGGCCATTGTGGGAAAACCGAATGTGGGGAAAAGCACCCTGCTGAACTGTCTGTTGAAGGAAGATCGAGCCATTGTGAGCGAAATACCGGGTACGACTCGTGATGTGATTGAAGACACGATTGAAATCAATGGTGTCGCTTTTCGCTTTATCGATACGGCCGGCATGCGGCAAACACAGGATGAAATCGAGAGTCTGGGAATAGGACGCACGTACAAAAAACTGTCAGAGGCTGCCATTATTCTTTGGGTGGTGGATGCAATCCCTACCCTACCCGAAGCGAATGAGATGGAAACGCTGACGGAGGGAAAACAATTGATTGTCGTTACCAACAAGATGGATGAGAAACAGATTGTTTTTGCCGACCGAACTTGGGCAAATCCTCCTGTATTTGTTGCCATCTCGGCAAAATATCATCAAAATATTGATCGCTTGGAAGCGGCTATTTATCAGGCTGCTCATCTGCCGGAAATACACGAAAACGAGATGATCATTACCAATATCCGACATTATGAGGCTCTTCTTCATGCTCAGAAAAGTATCGAACGGGTGATCGAAGGCATTGAAATCGGACTCAGTGCCGATCTTCTTTCTGAAGAACTGCGTCTGTGTCTTCACCATTTGGCCGAAATTACAGGAGGTGCCATCACTTCTGGCGAGGTTTTAGAGAATATCTTTAAACATTTCTGCATTGGGAAGTGATGGCCTTGAAAAAGAAGAAGATTACTATAAGACCATCAAAAATTGGCAATCGGGTTGATGGAGAGTCAACAAAAAGAGAACGGATAGGCAAGGTGCGCTATCCGTTCTCTTTTTTATTCTCAATTGCTCTTCTGTCATTGACAAAATCCTTCCGCGAATGTCGCAGATGGTTCAGTCATGAACAGAAACTCTACGGTCAGATCTTGCCGCCTCTTTTGAGCTGGTCTACATAGGCATCGACTACAGCTACGGCGGTGATATTGACGATGTCACGCACGGAGGACTCGAAATCGGTGAAGTGGATCGGACGGTTCAATCCCATTTGTATGGGACCGATGATTTCGGTCTCGGGACTGAGAGCTTGTAAGAATTTATAGCATGCGTTGGCACTGCTGAGATTGGGAAAGATGAGAGTGTTGACATCTTTGTCTTTGAGGCGGGAGAAGGGATATTTATCGTCGCGAAGACGGCGGTCGAGGGCGAAGTTGACTTGCATCTCGCCGTCAACAATCAGGTTGGGGTAATGCTTGTGGAGTTCCTCGACGGCCTCGTGCACTTTCTGAGGACTGCCCGTTTCATCAGTTCCGAAATTGGAATAACTGATCATGGCCATCACGGGTTTCTCGTTGAAGAATTCGACGGTATGTGCACTCAATCGAGCGATATCCAGAAGGTAGCGGTTGTCAGGATGGCGGTTGATGAGGGTGTCGGCAATGTAATAGGTGCCTCGTTGTGAGTTGACGATGTGCATCGTGCCGAAGGTTTCGTAGCCCTCGCGAATACCAACTACCTCTTTCGCCACTTTGATGGTGTTGGAATATTTGGTATAAAGTCCGGTGATGAAGGCATCGGCATCACCTTTCTCAACCATCATCATACCGAAGTAGTTGCGTTCGTACATTTTATCGTAAGCTTCCTGGAAAGTGTAACCTTTGCGAGCCAATTTCTCGGCCAGGTACTTGGCATAGGTAGCGCGGCGACGTTGTTCACGGTCAGCCCGCATATCGATAATTTCGATATCGGTTAGATCGAGCTTAAGGCGTTGTGCTTGGCGACGGATACGGTCTGGATTGCCCAAGAGAATAGGTGAACAGATACCTTCGACTTTGGCCTGTACGGCTGCTTTCATCATCGAAGGGTGCCCGCCCTCGGCGTAGACCACGCGTTGCGGATGCAACCGGGCGGTATCATGGAGCTTACGCGTGAAGACAGTTTCTTGCCCCAGAAGTTGCATGAGGCTTTTTTTATATCCTTCCCAGTCGGTGATTTCCTTTCGGGCCACACCGCTTTCGATGGCGGCTTTAGCCACAGCAGAGGAGACCTCGGTGATGAGCCGTGGGTCGACAGGTTTAGGAATGAAGTAGGTAGGACCGAAACTGAGGTCGTTCACGCGGTAGATGTCGTTCACAATGTCGGGTACAGGCTCTTTGGCCAGTTGGGCGATGGCATGTACCGCGGCCATCTTCATTTCTTCGTTGATGGCAGTAGCGTGTACGTCGAGGGCTCCGCGGAAAATGTAGGGGAAGCCGATAACGTTGTTGATTTGGTTGGGATAGTCGGACCGACCGGTAGACATTAGTACGTCGGGTCTACTGGCCATGGCATCTTCATAAGAAATTTCTGGAACAGGATTGGCTAACGCAAAAACAATGGGACGTTCGTTCATTGATTGTATCATCTTCTGCGAGAGAATGTTGCCTTTCGAAAGTCCCACGAAGACGTCAGCTCCACGGATAGCTTCTTCCAAGGTGCGGACATCGCGGCGGTCTGTAGCGAAGAGAGCTTTCTGAGGAGTGAGGTCGATCCGATCTGAGGTGATAACACCTTTCGAGTCGATCATCACAATATTCTCACGTTGTGCACCTAGAGCCATGTAGAGCTGGGTGCAACTGATTGCTGCGGCTCCGGCTCCATTGACAACAATTTTCACCTTACGAATGTCTTTGCCGGCCACTTCGAGCGCATTTTTCAGTCCGGCAGCCGAGATGATAGCCGTTCCGTGCTGATCATCGTGCATCACGGGGATGTCAAGTGTGCGTTTGAGTCGTTCTTCAATGTAAAAACATTCGGGAGCTTTGATGTCTTCGAGGTTAATACCTCCAAAGGTGGGTGCAATCCGCTCTACAGTCTCACAAAACTTTTCAGGGTCTTTCTCGGCGAGTTCGATATCAAAAACATCAATGCCGCCGTAGATTTTGAAGAGTAGTCCTTTACCCTCCATTACCGGTTTACCGCTCATCGCCCCGATGTCACCCAGTCCCAACACTGCCGTTCCGTTGCTGATGACAGCCACGAGATTACCCTTATCGGTGTATTTGTAGACCTCGTCAGGTATCTGCTGAATTTCCAGACAGGGATAAGCCACGCCCGGCGAGTAAGCCAGACTAAGGTCGGTCTGAGTATGGTAGGGCTTGGTGGGTCGAACTTCAATCTTTCCTGGATGTCCGTTACTGTGATATTCTAAAGCAGCCTCTTTTGTAATCTTTGCCATAATAATTTTTACCTTATATGATCGTGAAATGTTATTCTCTGAAAGCCACGCAAAGGTAGTAAAAAACGCTTAAACGAAAAGTTTGTTGACCGTTTTTTTGTATCTTTGTGCCACAAACAAAGCTCCATTATGCCAACACAAGTCTCTCTTTCAACGTATCGTCAAGAACTGAAAGTGCGCATCTTGCAAACCGCAATGCGTGAGTTCAAACAAAAGGGAATCAGAGATGTACGTATGGATGATATTGCTGGCATACTAGGTATTTCCAAACGTACACTCTACGAGATTTATGAAAACAAGGAGGAACTTCTCTTGGCCGGCCTCCATGAGGAAGACCTTGCCAAACACGAGAAGCTACAGGCTTTGTCGGCAGACGGGAAAAATACGGTGATGGATATTCTGATAACGATCTATAACAACGATTTAACTGAAATCACCAACACCAATCCCTTATTCTTTGCCGGTCTGTGCAAATATCCACGTGTAATGAAATATCTTACTACACGCACCGAGGAACAAAAGAAAGAGGGAATGGCTTTTATTTATCGCGGCATTTCTGAAGGTTACTTCCTACCTTCGCTTGACTATGAGGTGGTGTTGAAATTCATTCGACTCTCTTCCAAGACGATGATGGACGAACTGGAGTTCCATGGATACGACGCAGATTATCTTTTTAAAAATATCGCAGCTCTGCTTCTCCGTGGTTTTTGCACACAGAAAGGCATTAAGATTATTGACAGTTTATTGTAAAGTTCCTTATTTACTTCCCTATCCTTTTACCCCTTTACTTACTTGCAAAAAGGATGCACCATCAAATGAATGATGATGCATCCTCCTTTTTGTGTCGGGGCGACAGGATTCGAACCTGCGACCTCCTGGTCCCAAACCAGGAGCGCTACCGGACTGCGCTACACCCCGAGACACATACGCCGTGCCTTTCGCGTGCAAAGATACTATTAAAATTTAGTACCACAAGCGTTTCCTCAACTTTTTATGAGGCCCAACTCGGTAAAAATCCTCTTCAAAATCTGCACGCCGCGTTCCACCTGCTCTTCGGTATGGGTAGCCATTAGAGCCAAACGTACCAACGTGTCTTGAGGAGCACAAGCGGGCGGAATTACCGGATTGATGAAGACACCAGCTTCGAAAGCCAATTTCGTAACGAGGAATGTTTTGTCTACATCGTGAACATAGAGCGGAATGATGGGACTTTCGGTCTCGCCAATCTCAAATCCCTCTTCGCGGAATCGACGGAGTGCATAGCGTGTCACATCCCACAGCTTTTCCATGCGTTCGGGTTCCTGTTTTAGAATGTGCAGAGTTTCCAACGCCGCGGCTGTGGCTGCGGGTGTGTTGGAGGCACTGAAGATGTAGGAGCGGCAGGTATGACGAAGGAAGTTGATCGTATCGGAGTCTGCGGCGATGAAACCGCCGATGGAGGCGAGACTTTTCGAGAATGTGCCCATAATAAGATCCACTTCGTCGGTGAGTCCAAAATGGTCGCAAACACCTCGACCTTCTTTCCCGAATACGCCCAGTCCGTGTGCTTCGTCAACCATTACCGAGCAGTTATACTTTCGTTTCAGGGCTACGATTTCGGGGAGTTTGGCCAAATCGCCTTCCATGGAAAAGACACCGTCAACAACAATAAGCTTTACGGCCTCGTGAGGCAAAGACTTGAGAAGATTTTCAAGGTCTTCCATGTCGTTGTGCTTGTAGTGTAACTGACGAGCGAAAGACAGACGTCGTCCGTCTACGATACTGGCATGGTCGCGGTCGTCGCAGATAATGTAATCGCCTCGTCCGACAACCATTGCCAAAACGCCTTGATTGACCGAAAAACCGGTGGAGAAGCACAGTGTCTCGTCTTTATGAACAAAGTCGGCCAGTTCTTTCTCCAGCTGTACATGTAAATCCAGTGTTCCGTTTAAGAATCGGCTACCGGCACATCCTGATCCGTATTTATCCAGTGCTGCTTTAGCCGCCTCGATGACGCGTGAGTCGCCCGTAAGACCTGTATAGGCATTTGAACCGAACATCAAAACCCGATGTCCATCCATTTCCACTTCCGTTCCCTGCTTACTGGTTATCTCGCGGAAATAGGGATAAACTCCTGCTTCCATAAACTTCTGCGGATCGCGGTACAGCTTGTATCTTTCTTGTAATTGTCCCATTTTTAAAAGAACCATTCTTGTTTTATTAGGCTGCAAAGGTAGCAAAAATAACAGGAATCCCTTTCTTTTTTCCAAAGATTTCAAGGCGGTCAGATTTTTCGAGTCCTGCTATCTGCGTATTCAGGGGCTTTTTCGTAAATTTGCAAAGAGACTGAATCCGAGGCGTATTTTTGCAGCGGAAGAAGTCGGCAGACGTTAAAGAAAAATCAGGTGATATGAAAAAGAAAATGGTCTTCATCATGAATCCGATTTCGGGAACGGCCAGCAAGGCCGCTATTCCGGATTTGATTGAAAAGACGCTGAACAAGGATCTTTTCGATTACGAATTGCGCATGACTCAATATGCGGGGCATGCCACTGTCATTGCGACCGAGGCCAAAGATGCCGGGGCAGACGTTGTCGTGGCTGTGGGTGGAGACGGAACGGTGAACGAGGTGGCGCGTGCCATCGTCCATTCTCAAACGGCACTGGGAATTATCCCTTGCGGATCGGGCAACGGACTGGCGCGGCATCTGCTCCTGCCCATGAGTGCGAAGAAAAGCATCCAGGTGCTCAACAAATGCGAGATTCACGACTTCGACTACGGCATTATCAACGGGCATCCTTTTTTCTGCACCTGCGGAATGGGATTCGACGCTTTTGTCAGTCAGAAATTTGCTCAAGCCGGCAAGCGCGGGCCTATCACCTACGCCGAAAACATCTTGCGCGAAGGATTGAACTACCAGCCCGAGACGTACGAGATTGAGGATGAAACAGGCACGCACCGCCACAAGGCTTTCCTCATCTCCTGCGCCAACGCCTCGCAATATGGCAACAATGCTTATATCGCTCCGCAGGCATCGATGAGCGACGGACTGATGGACATCATCATCATGGAGCCGTTCGACATACTTGAGGCTCCGCAAATCAGCATTGAGATGTTCAACAAAACGCTCGACAAGAACTCGAAAATCAAGACTTTCCACTGCAAGGAACTTCGTATCCACCGCCGTAGCGAGGGGTTGATTCACTATGACGGCGACCCCGTGATGACCGGAGCCGACATCACCGTCACTCTGCGCGAGCAAGGCATCAAGATGGTGATCAACCCCGATGCCGACCGATCCGAGCGGCAGCCCAATGTTCTACAGACTGCGGCGGCCGAACTTTTCAACGACCTCAATGAGATGCGCCGCGTGTTCAACCGCCGCAGTCATCGGATTCAGATTCTGGGAAAGGTGCTGCAAAGAAAGCTCAACATCTAAAAGGTCTGTCTCGACCTTGCAAAAAGTTCACCGGTCTTCTCCTTGACAAAAGAGAAGACCGGCATTTTTTTATTTGAGATAAAAATCATTCGTAAGTGAGCGATACCACTCTGTTTTTTCTCCATCCGCAGCCAGCAGGCAGCCCTCGTTCTCCTCGACGGTGGTCGCCGGTTCCTTGCCGAAGGCCACGAGGCAGCGTTTGGGCATTTTTCCTTCGGTAGTTTTTACCAGACATCGACGATGGAGGAAAAGTCCATGGATGCAACTCTCCGAGAGGAAATCGTCGAGCGAATCGGTAGGAATCACCGCGCTGAACTCTCCCCGTGCTGTGAGTAGTAGAGAGACCGATCGGAAGAGGTCGGCATAACTCAAGGTGTCGGTATGCCGTGCCAGCATTCGCGCTGCACTTTGACTCTTGAGCGAGCGGACGAAGAACGGTGGATTAGAAACAACCGCATCGAACGTCCCCTGCATCTCCCTGCGTTGCGAGAGATGCTGCACCGACACCTCTTCTACCTGCACTCGATGTCGAAACGCCGAAGCGTCGACATTGATGCGCGCCTGCTGGCAAGCGCCACTCTCGAGGTCGATTGCCAGAATCTGTGCCCGATTGAAACGCTGAGCCATCATCAGGGCGATGAGTCCGGTTCCCGTGCCCACGTCCAACACCTGCCAACCGCCCTGCGCCCATGCTCCCAGCAGAACACCGTCTGTGCCCACCTTCATGCCACACAAGTCTTGTTGCACGGCAAACTGTTTGAATCGAAACTCATTCTTCATATCCATCATAACGCAGAAGCACACGGTTTATTACTCATGGAGCGTCTCCGCACTCGCTCTGAGCCGCTCAGTAGCACCATTTTTCTCTCCGCGATGGTTTTGAGCCGCTCAGTAGCACCATTTTGGTCTCCGCGATGGTTTTGAGCCGCTCAGTAGCACCATTTTTCTCTCCGCGGTGGTTTTGAGCCGCTCAGTAGCACCATTTTGGTCTCCGCGATGGTTTTGAGCGGCTCAGTAGCATCATTTTTCTCTCCGCGGCGGTTTTGAGCCGCTCAGTAGCACCATTTTGGTCTCCGCGGCGGTTTTGAGCCGCTCAGTAGCACCATTTTTGCCTCCGCAGCGTTACTGTAGGGTACATTAGCACCATTTTGGTCTCCGTGGCGTCATTGTAGGGTACAATCACATCATTTTTGCCTCTGATGGCGGTTTTGTAGGGTACAGTAGCACCATTTTCGTCTCCGCGGCGTTACTGTAGGGTACAATCACATCATTTTGGCCTCCGTGGCGGTTTTGTAGGGTACAGTAACACCATTTTCGTCTCCGCGACGTTACTGTAGGGTACAGTAACACCTTTTATATATATAAGGAAAGGGCGCGGCGGATTTATCGGGAAATATTTGTAACTTTGCCACCCGAAAAAAGAGCAAAAAGATTAAATGGACAGAAAAAGCAACACCTCAATACAAATGATTGCCGACTACGAAGGCGACATCAGCACACTTTTCGATGCACCCGCACCCGATGTGGTGCCCGTCTTGGCCACACGCAATCTCGTGCTGTTTCCTGGCGTAGTGACACCCATTCTCGTGGGACGGACGGCGAGTATGCACCTCATCGACAAACTCAAATCCAACCCCGACCGCATTTTTGCCGTCTTCTGTCAGAAAAATAGCGACATCGAAGAACCCGGCAAACGAGACCTCTTCACTTTTGGCGTCTACGCCAAACTCGTCAGGGTGCTCGAGATGTCGGGACCTGGAGGAAATCTTACTGTCATCGTCCAAGGATTAGGCCGATGCCAGTTGGAAGACATCGTCAAAAGAAAGCCTTTCCTCACTGCACTCGTGTCGAAGGCTCCCGAGACTTTTGCCGATGCCAGTAGCAGCGAATACACCACTGCCATGGAAGATCTGCGCAACCAAACCGTCGAGTTCATTAAACAAAATGAGGAAATGCCCGACGAGGCACAGTTTGCCATCGCCAATATCCACCACGATGTCATCGCCACCAATTTCATCTGCTCGAACATGCCTTTCGATCTGAACGATAAAATGCGTATGTTGGAGGCCGACAATTCGCTCGAACGTGTCTACATCGCTCTGCGCACCCTCAATAAAGAAATGCAACTGCTGCAAATCAAGCAAAACATTCGCTCCAAAACACGCGAAGACATCGACGAACAGCAACGCGAATATTTCTTGCAGCAACAGATCAAGAACATCAAGGAGGAACTGGGCAACGGCGAAGGTTCGCCCGAACACCGCGAGTTGGAGGAGAAAGCGAAGGGTAAGAAGTGGTCGGAAGAGGTGAGCAAGATCTTCTATAAGGAGCTGGATAAGCTCGATACGCTTAATCCGCAAAGTCCTGATTACAGCATACAGCTCACCTATCTGCAAACGATGGTGGGTTTGCCTTGGAACGAATACACCAAAGACGACCTTAGCATTAAGCGTGCCCAAAAGGTATTGGACCACGACCACTATGGAATGGAAAAGGTGAAGGACCGTATCTTGGAGCATTTAGCCGTGTTACAGCTTAGCGGAGACCTGAAATCGCCCATCATTTGCCTTTACGGACCTCCCGGAGTAGGTAAAACCAGTCTTGGAAAGAGCATCGCCACGGCCATGAATCGTAAGTACGTGCGTATGTCGTTGGGCGGATTGCACGACGAATCGGAAATTCGCGGACACCGCCGAACCTACGTTGGTGCCATGCCGGGCCGTATCATTAAGAGCATTCAGAAAGCAGGTTCGTCCAATCCTGTGTTTATTCTCGACGAGATAGACAAGGTAACGCAGAACACTTTGCACGGCGACCCCTCGTCGGCGTTGCTCGAAGTGCTCGATCCTGAGCAGAACAATGCCTTCCACGACAACTATCTCGATGTTGATTTCGACCTCTCGCGTGTGCTGTTTATCGCCACCGCCAACGACCTCAACACCATTCCGCGCCCCCTGCTCGACCGTATGGAGCTTATCGAGGTGAGTGGTTACATCACCGAAGAGAAGATCGAGATTGCCAAACGCCACCTTGTGCCGCGCGAATTGCAGAACACGGGCTTGGCTAAAAACGCCACAGAGAAACCCAACTTCAACAAAGCGGCTCTTGAAAAGATGATTGAACAATACACCCGAGAGAGTGGTGTGAGGCAGCTTGAAAAGCAAATAGACAAGGCTTTGCGCAAGATGGCCTACCTGCGGGCACTTAACGGCGAGTTGCCTTTTGCCAAAATAACGCCTGCCGAGATAGAAGGACTGTTGGGCAAACCGCCTTATTACCGCGACATCTATCAGGGCAACGACTATGCCGGCGTGGTTACGGGCTTGGCTTGGACAAGCGTTGGCGGCGAAATTCTGTTCATCGAAACCTCGTTGAGCAAAGGTCGTGGGGCGAAACTGACGCTTACGGGTAACCTCGGCGACGTGATGAAAGAGTCGGCAGTGATTGCTTTGGAGTACGTTAAGGCCCATGTAGACAAGCTTGGCGTTGATTATCGCCTGTTCGACCAATGGAATATCCACATCCACGTACCCGAAGGAGCCACCCCGAAAGATGGTCCGTCGGCCGGCATCACCATCGCCACGTCTATCGCCTCGGCACTAACCCAGCGCAAGGTACGCAAAAATACGGCCATGACTGGCGAGATAACGCTTCGCGGAAAGGTGCTGCCCGTGGGTGGAATAAAAGAAAAAATATTGGCAGCAAAGCGCGCAGGCATTACAGATATTATGATGTGTCGCGCCAATAAGAAAGATATAGAAGAAATTCCAGAGAAATATCTCACGGGCGTTAAGTTCCATTACGTGGAGAATGTGCAAGACGTTTGGGACTTCGCACTGACCAACGAAGTGGTGGAAAATGCCATCAAGTTCGACATTGAGGAAGAGAAGAAAAAGGATTGATAGTTAGATGAAATTCGAATTGCAACACACCGACACGGCGTCGGACGCTCGGACGGGCATCATCACCACCGACCACGGACAAATAAAGACACCCGTATTTATGCCCGTAGGCACATGCGGGTCGGTGAAAGGTGTGCATTTCAGCGAGCTGCGCCAGCAGGTGAAGGCGCAAATCATACTCGGCAACACCTATCACCTTTACCTTCGTCCGGGATTAGACGTGCTGAAAAAGGCAGGCGGACTGCATAAGTTCAACACCTGGGATAGGCCTATACTTACCGATTCGGGCGGTTTTCAAGTGTTTTCGCTCACAGGCATACGCCGATTAACCGAGAATGGCTGCGAGTTTCGTTCGCATATCGACGGCAGCAAGCACGTGTTTACGCCCGAAAGCGTGATGGACACCGAACGAATCATAGGTGCCGACATCATGATGGCATTCGACGAGTGCCCGCCGGGCAACAGCGATTACGCATACGCAAAGAAAAGTTTGGGGCTAACACAGCATTGGTTGGATCGCTGTTTCAAGCGTTTTAACGAAACGGAGCCACTTTATGGCTATCAGCAAAGCCTCTTTCCCATTGTGCAAGGTTGTACTTACAAAGACCTTCGACAAGAGGCGGCCAAGCATGTAGCCGATAAAGGTGCCGACGGAAACGCTATCGGTGGGCTGGCAGTTGGTGAACCAACCGAGGTGATGTATGAGATGATAGAGGTTGTAAACGAGATTCTGCCCAAAGATAAGCCTCGTTACCTCATGGGCGTTGGTACACCGCAGAACATTCTCGAAGCTATCGAGCGTGGTGTAGACATGTTCGACTGCGTGATGCCTACCCGAAACGGGCGCAATGCCATGCTCTTCACCTACCAAGGCACAATGAATATGCGCAATAAGAAGTGGGAAGACGACTTTTCGCCCATTGATCCAGACGGCTGTGAGATAGATCGCATCCACTCGAAAGCCTACTTGCACCACCTGTTTAAGGCGCAAGAACTGCTCGCCATGCAAATAGCAAGCATTCACAACTTGGCTTTCTACCTGCGACTGACGGCCGATGCCCGCATGCACATCGAGCAAGGCGACTTCGTGCAATGGAAATCTAGCGTTATCGACAATCTCGGAAGACGAATATAAAAGAGCAAAGTTAATAAAGATAGTAAAGCCGTAAGAACTACCAGGTAGGAAGTAGTAAAGACAGTAAAAAACAAAAAATACACAAGGCGTACAGTAACAAAAAGGCGTAGAGAAGTAAGGACGTAAGAGAAGAAATGGAACGAAAACAAATCAAACGTTATCACTGGTTATTGAGCATTTCCCGCTCATTGAGAAAGAGAACGGCGTGGTTCACGCCCATCGTGCCCTATTTGAGAATCCTCTCTCCTACCCGACATCTCAAGACACTCGATCGTTACATCATTCGCCAGTTCATTGGTACCTACTTTTTTTCCATCGCTCTGATCATCTCCATCTCCATTGTTTTCGATGTCAACGAAAACCTCGCCAAGTTCACCCAATTCCACGCCCCGCTCCGCGCTATCGTCTTCGACTACTACGCCAACTTCATCCCCTACTTTGCCAATCTCTTCAGTCCCCTCTTTGTCTTCATCGCCGTCATCTTCTTCACCTCGAAGCTCGCCGGCAATTCCGAAATCATCTCTATGTTAGCCGCCGGCGTCTCCTTTCGTCGCCTCATGCGTCCTTACATGTTCTCATGCATTCTGCTCTCCGGACTCTCGTTCTATCTCAGCGGTTACGTCATCCCCCACGGCACCGTCATCCGCCAGAACTTCGAATCAATGTACAAGAACAAAAAGAAAAACACCTCGGCCGAGAACGTACAGTTACAAGTCGATCGCGGCGTGATTGCCTACATCCAACACTACGACAACAACATGAAACGCGGTTACGGTTTCTCGCTCGACAAGTTTGAAAACAAAAAACTCGTCAGCCACATGACCGCCGCCGAGTTGCAATACGACACCATCAGCGATTCCAAATTCCACTGGCGTGCCACCAACTGGCGCATTCGTGCCATCCACGGTCTACGCGAGCAGATCACCTACGGCGAACAAAAAGACACCCTCATCCTCATGGAGCCCACCGACCTCGTCTACTCCAAAGGTCAGCAAGAAACCTTCACCAACCCCGAGCTCCGCGCCTACATCTCCAAGCAGATCGGCCGAGGCAGCGGCAACGTCGTACAATACAAAGTAGAGTATCACAAGCGCATTGCCTCCTCCTTTGCCTCCTTCATTCTCACCACCATAGGTCTCTCCCTCTCCTCCCGCAAGCGCAAGGGCGGAATGGGCCTCTACCTCGGTATCGGAATGGCTCTAAGCTTCGGTTACATCATGTTGCAGACCGTCTCAGCCACCTTTGCCATCAACGCCGACACTCCCCCCATGCTCGCAGCATGGATTCCCAACATCCTATTTTCCATCGTGGCGTATTTCTGTTATAGGAACGCCCCCAACTAAGACAACAACATGACATTTGAAGAATTAGATCTCAACGACAACGTCCTCGACGCCCTCTACGACATGCACTTCGAGCAGTGCACCCCCATACAAGAAGCCTGCATCCCGCAGATTCTCCGTCGCAAAGACATCCTCGGCGTAGCACAGACCGGAACAGGAAAGACCGCCGCCTACCTCCTGCCCATCCTCTCCCTCCTCGACGACGGCGGTTTTCCCCACGACGCCATCAACGCCGTCATCATGTCGCCCACCCGCGAGCTGGCCCAGCAAATCGATCAAGCCATGCAAGGCTTCGGCTACTACCTCAGCACCGTCAGCAGTCTGGCCATCTACGGCGGCAACGACGGCAACCGATACGACCAAGAACTCAAGTCCCTTCGTCTCGGAGCCGACATCATCATCGCCACCCCCGGCCGCTTCATCTCCCACATGAACATCGGCAACGTCGACCTCAGCCGCGTCTCTTTCTTCGTCCTCGACGAAGCCGATCGCATGCTCGACATGGGTTTCTCCGAAGACATTCTCGCCATCGCCAAGCACCTCCCCCCCACCTGCCAGACCATCATGTTCTCGGCCACCATGCCCCCCAAGATCGAGCAGCTCGCCAAGACCCTGCTCAAGCATCCCATCGAAATCAAACTCGCCGTCAGCAAGCCCGCCGAGAAAATCGCCCAGCAAGCCTACCTCTGCTACGAGCCGCAGAAACTTCCCCTTCTACAGCACATTTTCCAAGAAGGCCACCTGCAGCGCGTCATCATCTTCTCGGGTAAGAAGCAGAAAGTAAAAGAGATCCACCGCGCCCTTCTGCGTATGAAAGTCAACAGCGGCGAGATGCACTCCGACCTCTCTCAGGAAGAGCGAGACGAAGTCATGTTTCGTTTCAAAAGCGGAGCCACCGACGTGCTCGTCGCCACCGACATCCTCTCCCGCGGCATCGACATCGACGACATCGCTTTGGTCATCAACTACGACGTGCCCCACGACGTAGAAGACTACGTCCACCGTATCGGCCGCACCGCCCGAGCCGAGCGCGACGGCCGCGCCATCACCCTCATCAGCGACCAGGACGTGTATTACTTCCTCCAGATCGAGAAATTCCTCGAAAAAACCATCGACAAGCTTCCCCTCCCCGACTCCCTCGGCACCGCTCCCCCCTACGCCATCCCCACCAAAACCTCCCATCGCCCCTCCTCCCATCGTCCCGCCGGCAAGAGAGGCAAAGGCGGCGGCCGCGGCAAACCCTCCGCACCCGGAAGGCACAAACGATAACTTCCACCCATCCCCTTTCATTGTTTGCCCGCCTCCCCACTCCATTTTCTCATCCCATCCCTTGCGGGGCCCTGCAACCACCGAGACGCCTCCCGTCCCCCTTGCAGCGGCCCCGCAAAAAACGTTCTCCCCTCTTCTCCCTCAGCGTATGGAATTCTCAACAAAAAACACTCTCCAATTCCACCGAATCAGAACTGATCAAAAAACAACAACAACAAAAACCTTTTCAAATGAAACCAATCCTGTTACTCGCGCTGACCCTCCTCTGCCTGGGCCACGCCACGGGCCAACCCCGCCCGCAAGAGACACCCTATGTGCCCACTGCCGACAACCTGTCCGCACGCACCGAATTTCAAGACGCCAAATTCGGCATCTTTCTCCATTGGGGACTCTACTCCATGGTAGGAGCCGGCGAATGGGTTATGACCAATCGCAACATCCACCGCGACGAATACGCCAAGCTCGCGCAAGCCTTCTACCCCGCCCACTTCGATGCCGACGAGTGGGTGGCAGCCATCAAGGCCGCAGGAGCCCGATACATCACCATCACCACCCGTCATCACGACGGCTTCTCGCTGTTCAACTCAGCAGTCAGTCCGTATAACGTAGTAGAAGCCACACCCTTCCAGCGCGACATCATCGGCGAGCTCGCCAAGGCCTGCGCCCACCACGGCATCCGGTTGCATCTCTACTACTCGCATCTGGACTGGTATCGCACCGACTATCCTCTGGGTCGCACCGGACTCGGGACGGGCCGCACCGCCCATCAAGCCAACTGGGAGAGCTATTACCACTTTATGAACACGCAGCTCACCGAGCTCCTCACCCACTACGGCCCCATCGGAGCCATCTGGTTCGACGGATGGTGGGACCACGATGCCGACCCGCAGCCCTTCAACTGGCAGCTCCCCGCCCAATACGCCCTCATCCACAGTCTGCAACCCCGCTGCCTCGTGGCCAACAACCACCATCAAACGCCCTTCGAGGGCGAAGACGTCCAAATCTTCGAGCGCGACCTTCCCGGAGAGAACACCGCCGGACTCTCCGGTCAAGACATCAGTCGGCTACCCTTAGAGTCTTGCCAAACCATCAACGACCACTGGGGCTACAACCTCACCGATAGCAACTATAAAAGCACCCGCGAACTCATCGGCATGCTCGTTCGCGCCGCCGGCAAAAACGCCAACCTCCTGCTCAACATCGGTCCCGAGCCCGGCGGCCGTCTCCCAGCCGCAGCCCTCACACGCCTGAAAGAGATGGGCGAATGGCTGGCCCAGTACGGTCCCACCCTCTATGGCACACGCGGAGGATGGGTCGCCCCGCACGCCTGGGGTGTCACCACGCAGAAAGGCAACCATCTTTATGTCCACCTGCTCGACGCGCCCGACGCGAGTCTTTTCCTCCCCTTGGGCAAGCGAAAACCTCTGCGCGCGCTCCATTACGCCACCGGTAGAGAAGTCAAATTCACCCGTCATGCCGATGGCATCACCTTGCACCTTGGAAAAGTGCCGACGGAAATAGATTGCGTTGTCGATCTCATTTTCTAAATCTCTCCTGACAACCATCACTCTCTGCACAAGCTACCTCCCATTTTAGTTGTTCGCAGTCAATCCGAATGATTCATTCTTCCCAACCCGATCATTAGCATCCCAGCAGAATCATTCTCTCTCACCACCCCGGTTGCCTACAGTCGAACCGTACAAAAGACCGCTTCCCGCCACATGGGAAGCGGTCTTTTCCTTTTGATCCTATCCCAAAACGGCATCCAGCAGATTCTTATGCTCCATAGACTTCTCTCCAAAGCCATCGAAAGATGGCTTTGTTAGCTAAAGAACGTCTCCGACGCAGTCGGTAACAATCGTGCACTTTGCAAGTATGCCTCCGACGCGGTCGGCGGAAGGCATGCAGGCTGCAAGTGTATTTCCGACGCGGTCGGCAACAATCGTGCACTTTGCAAGTGTGTCTCCGACGTGGTCGGCGGCATTCATGCAGGCTGCAAAACGTCTCCGACCTGGTCGGCGACGCATTTTTCGGCTATTTTGTTGTCTCCGACCGCGTCGGAAACACACATTAACGCGAAAGGCTATCGCCGACCAGGTCGGAAACGAATTCGATTAATGTTTGAAAGCCGCCGACCAGGTCGGAGAATATTCTGCAGACTGCAAGGCTTCCGCCGACCAGGTCGGAGACGTTTATTTCTTTAAAAGGCTTAATCGCAACAACAAAAGAACATGTTATACAACATATTTCTTTACTTTTTGCGAAAAAAGCTTGCAGCTTACAAATCTTTCACCTATATTTGCTGAAAATATCAACTATAGTAACTAAAAACGAAAATCATGGACATTGAAAAAAGCTTCCGGCCTATGTCTTGATAGACACCGGCCCTCTCAAAAAGTTGACCAACGTGTTGCACATGCAGCTCAACGACATGCTTTATCAGGTCGTGAGTGCCGTACCGAAGGAAACGGTGAATCTCACAGACAAAATTCTGAAGGAGTGGCAAAATAAGATCGCTGTGGAGGTGGAACAGAACAATGCCCTCTCAGCGTCGCAGTATACTAAGCAGCTGCAGACACTGAACGTCGAACGCGATCAGATTCTCATCCATTTCTTTTCTATCATTCGCTCCCAATGCTACTCTCCCGATGCCGATATGCGCGCGGCTGCCGAACGCGTCAATGTCATCTTGGGCTCCTATAGGGGCATACAGAGAGAGGGCATCGAATCGAAGAGCGGACACATCAAGGGACTTTTAGAGGACGTCAAAAAATGTACGGCAGAGCTTGTCAAGTTCGGACTCAATGGCACGGTGAATCAATTGCGTGAAAAGAATGAGAAATTCGACCAACTCGACATGCAGCGTTCCCAAGACCTATCTGCCGAGAACCTTCCCAACGCCTCAAAGGCCCGTCTGGAAACCGACGATGTCTTCATGCTGATTTGCCAATACATCCAGGGTAGTTATCTCTTCAGCAAGAACGACGACGATAAGCGGGCGATTGTCCATCTCGTAGACGGCATGAACGGAATCGTATCTACCATCCGCACCAGCTACCGTAATGGTATATCGCAACGCCGTAACGGAGACGAAAACCGACGGCAGGAGATTCGTCAATCTTATACCCCTCTCTTACGCGACTACGAATCCTCTCATTCACTGCGTGAGGGGCTCTACGCTCTCACCGGAAAGGTTACCGGTAAGGGTACACTCAGCACCTACGAGGCGAAGAATGTCGATAATGAAGAAAAGGTGTTTTTCCGCATCGATAAAGTCGGCAATTTCTATTTGTTCGAGAAAAAGAAGAAGCGGAAATAGAGACTCTGCCGACAATTTTGCATTTTAGCCAAATTGCACTAACTTTGCAACAAAGTTAATTCAAGAAGATATGGCAAGCAATCGATTCAAAGGATTGGGAATCGCCCTGGTTACTCCTTTTCAGGCAGACGGCGCAATAGACTACAAGGCTCTGGGACGCTTAGTGGAATATCAAACCGAGAACGGAGCCGACTTTCTCTGCATCCTTGCCACTACCGGCGAGACACCCTGCCTGAGCCGCGAAGAGCGAGAGGACATCAAACGCTTTGTGGTGGATGTGAACCAAGGACGGCTTCCTATCCTCATGGGTTGCGGAGGAAATGATACTCGCGCCGTGGTGGACGAACTGCAAAGGCTCGACCTTCAAGGTATCGATGGCATTCTGAGTGTATGCCCCTACTACAACAAACCTTCGCAGGAGGGGCTATTTCAGCACTTCAAACACATTGCCCAAAATAGTGCGCTGCCCGTGGTGCTGTATAACGTTCCGGGAAGAACGGGGGTGAACCTCAAAGCCGAAACTACCGTCAGACTGGCCAACGAGTGCAGCAACATCGTGGCCATTAAAGAGGCGGGCGGAAGCTTGGAACAGGTGGACGAGATTATTAAGAACAAACCCAAGGGATTCGATGTGCTCAGTGGCGACGATGCGCTGACGTTCTCTATGATTGCCAGTGGGGCCGCGGGTGTGATTTCGGTCATCGGAAATGCTCTACCTAAGGAGTTCTCACGGATGATTCGGTTCGAATTCAATGGCGAATACGAACCGGCTCGAAGGATTCACCACCGATTCACCGAACTGTATAGCTTGCTCTTCGTCGACGGGAATCCTGCCGGCGTGAAGGCTCTGCTCCATGAAATGGGATTTATCGAGAATGAGTTGCGACTGCCACTGGTTCCTACGCGTCTGGCTACCGTGCAGAAGATGGCGGCAATCCTAAAAGAGTTGCAGGGATGAGCCTTGCCGATGAGATGACCCTGCCGATCGTTCGACCTTGAAACATACCAGCAGATTGATGAAAAGAAAACAACCTTATCGTTTTTATAAATGCCGGGTGGTGGGGAGTATACTCCTTACACTGCTCGTTTTCACAGTTCTTCAAGTAGCTTTCAAACCGCTCTTCATGCTTTACAACTATAGTGTGTATAGCAGTTGCTCGGCGAAAGACTATGCGGAAGTGATGTGGCATGGTCTGCCGATGGATCTTTCGATGACAGGCTATCTGACGCTTGTTCCGGCTTTGCTCGCTTTGGCTTCGATCTGGCTGAACGCACGCTTGATCAAGGCACTGCAAAAGACGTATGCCTTGGTGGCAGCTCTGCTACTGGGATGGGTCTATCTGCTTGATGCCGTGCTCTATGGCTATTGGGGTTTCCGTATCGATGCCACGCCGGTGTTCTACTTTCTGAGTTCGCCCAAAGATGCACTGGCCAGTGTGTCGGTGGCATTCGTGGTGGTGGGCATTGTCGTGTGGGTCGTACTGGTGACTGTGCTCTTCCTGCTTCTGAGAAAGGCGTTGACGATGCTACCCGAAAGCAAGGGCTCCCTTAGCGAACGAATGGTGGCTACGGGAGTGGCACTCGTCTCGATGGCTTTGCTGATCATCCCTATCCGTGGCAGCGTGACAACCTCGACGATGAATATCGGACGCGTGTACTACAGCGATCATCAACGCTTGAATCATGCGGCTATTAATCCCTGCTTTAGTTTGCTGTCTTCACTCATGAGCGATGGCGACGTAAAAGGGCAATACCGATTCATGAAGGATGACGAGGCCAATAGACTGTTTGCCCGACTGCGCGACACAACTACGATAGGCGGACAGGGGATTAGCATTCTTCATACCCGTCGACCGAACGTGATATTGGTGGTGCTCGAGAGTTTTTCGGCAAAGATCATGCAGACGCTTGGCGGCGAACCTAATGTGGCGGTCAATATGGATCGGCTGGCTAAGGAGGGCGTGCTCTTCACTCACTTTTATGCCAACAGTTTCCGCACTGACCGCGGTCTGGCTGCCATCCTGGCTGGTTTCCCCGCTCAGCCTACCATGAGTATCATGAAGTTCCCCGCTAAAACGGAATCGTTGCCAATGTTTCCCAAGGTAATGAAAGGTGCGGGCTATGACTTGGCTTATTACTACGGGGGCGACGCTGATTTTACCAACATGCGCTCCTTTCTCACAACGGCGGGCTTTGAAAAGATCGTTTGCGATGCTGACTTCCCACTCCACCTGCGACTCAGCAAATGGGGCGTGCCCGATGAGTATGTCTTCAACCGGGCCTTAGAAGATCTCAGAAAGCCGTCGGCTATGCCTTACCTTAAGGTGATACAAACCAGTAGTAGTCATGAACCGTTCGACGTTCCTTATCATCGGCTCGAAAACAAAATTCTCAATGCTTTTGCCTATACCGACGATTGTTTGGGACGTTTCATTGCTCAAGCCAAGCGACTCCCAGAATGGAAGAATACGCTCGTAATTCTCGTTCCCGACCACTTGGGCTGTTATCCTGAAAATATCGACAACTATTCGGTCGACCGCTACCATATTCCACTCATCCTTCTCGGCGGGGCTCTCAAAGGTGGTGGTAAGATTGGTACTTACGGATCGCAGGTTGACATCGCCGCAACGCTGCTTTCACAACTTGGTTTGTCTTACAAAGCTTTCACCTTTAGTAAAGATCTGCTCAATCCCAGGGTTCCTCATTTTGGATTCGCTACCGTCCCGAATGCACTAATAATGATCACGAAGGAGAATGCTGTGGTCTTTAATTGTGATACTAAGACGGTGATTTCGGACACAGGTCGCTGCCCTGGTCGAAATCTACCCTATGGTAAGGTCTATTTGCAAAAACTCTACGACGATATCGCCAGTCGCTAAGTCTCCTCCTTTTTATGATAGAAACGCTCAACAACTGGGATGCCGCCACACTGCTCTGGCTGAACGGATTTCACAATTCTTTTTTCGACTACTTTATGTCGCTCATCTCCAACAAATGGGTTTGGACGCCGATGTACTTTACTATCTTTGTCATAAGCATTATCCATGCGGGACTGAAACCTCGACTCTTGGTGATTTTGGCAGTCTTCGGCGTGGCCTTTGCCTTGAGTGACTTCACCTGCGCGGAACTTATTCGTCCCCTCTTCAATCGCCCACGTCCGTCAAACCTCCACAGCGGTATCAGTCATTTGGTGCATATCGTAGACGGATATCGAGGCGGTAACTACGGTTTTCCCTCCTGCCATGCCTCCAATTCGTTTATGCTGGCTACGCTCTGCATGTTGATTTTCAAAAACTGGAGACTCTCCCTCTTTCTCTATGCATGGGCCGTGCTGCATTCCTATAGTCGAATCTATCTCGGTGTGCACTATCCTGGTGATCTGCTTGTTGGAGCCATCGTGGGGACCTCCATTTCCTTTCTCTGCTACAAGGCCTGTACCTATTATTATCGTTTTGCGGATGAGAAACGTTTTCGTTACCTCTCCTTCATTTCATACATTGGATGCACTATTTTGCTTGTGCTCCTCCTCTCTACTTACATCGTGCAACATTAAAAGGTCCGCTGATTTACGGTCTTACCCTTTCTTTTGGAATACATGTCGTTCCTTGCGCCCCTTGGCAGTATCAAACAGTTCAATAGAATGTTATTTGCGAGAAAATAGTCCGATCAGATGAAGAGCGCGACTCAAAATAATAGCGTATATACAAACAAAGAGGATGTATCATTAAATGAATGATACATCCTCTTTGTTTGTTATAGAGTTGGCAATGCTGCCAATTACATTTCACTTTTAAAGTTAAAACTCCTCTATCTTACTAAACCAGAAGAATGGTTTATTTCACCTTATCCACAATGGCTTTAAAGGCCTGGGGATTGTTCACAGCCAGGTCAGCCAATACCTTGCGGTTGATTTCGATACCGGCCTTATGCAGTGCACCCATCAAAGTAGAATAGGTCATATTCTCCAAACGCGCAGCAGCGTTGATACGCTGAATCCATAAAGCACGGAAAGTGCGTTTCTTATTTCTACGATCACGATAGGCATAGGTGAGACCTTTCTCCCAGGTATTTTTTGCTACAGTCCAAACATTCTTTCTTGCTCCGAAGTAACCTTTCGTGAGTTTCAGAATTCTCTTTCTCTTTGCTCTTGAAGCAACGTGATTAACTGATCTTGGCATAGTTCTTTCTTAACTTTTAAATGTTTGACTGAATTTTAACGCAAGCAGAGCAAATCGCGAACCTGTTTCATGTTGGAACGATCTACGAGAGTTTGGTGAACCAAATTTCTCTTTTGCTTCTTTGTTTTCTTTGTCAGGATGTGACTGTGGTAAGCATGATGTCTCTTAATCTTACCTGTACCGGTAAAACGAAATCTCTTCTTTGCACCGGAATTAGTCTTTACTTTTGGCATTTTTTTGTTGTTTAAATTGTTATTATTTATGTGGTAACGCATAATACCGGGCGTTACGCACCTTCTTTCTTTATTCTTGTTGTTATTATTCGGTCTGTAGCTTTTTCAAAACGTCTTCACCGTTCTTGGCATTTGCAAATAAACCGTTATTTGTGTTTTCTGCGTCCTCCTCCGGATCTTTGGCTTCGGCCTCGCGTTTCTCGCGATCCAACTTTTGCTGGCTCTTTTTCACAGCTCCAGTTTTCTTCGGAGCAAGGTAGAGAAACATTTTCTTTCCTTCAAGGGCAGGCATCTGTTCTACTTTTCCGTATTCTTCCAAATCGTTGGCAAATCGAAGTAAAAGGACTTCTCCTTGTTCTTTGAAAAGAATGGAGCGACCTCGGAAGAAGACATATGCACGAACCTTGTTACCGTTGTCTAAGAATTCTTTGGCATGCTTCAGTTTGAACTGATAATCGTGTTCATCCGTCTGTGGTCCAAAACGAATCTCTTTCACGTCAACTTTCACCTGTTTTGCTTTCATTTCCTTTGCATGCTTTTTCTGCTGGTAAAGGAATTTCGAATAGTCAATGAGACGACAAACGGGCGGTTGGGCATTAGGAGAAATCTCCACGAGATCCACTCCTTGGCTACGTGCCATATCCATTGCCTGACGTGTTGGAACAACGGTGGAGCCACCATCGCTAACGATGCGCACTTCTTTCACACGAATTTGTTCATTCACGCGATACTGATTCTTTATTTTGTCATTCTTCATTCAACTATAATATGATAAGCGGCTGCAAAAGTACGACTTTTCAACCGACATGCAAAATTATTCTTTGATTATTTGCAGTGATACAGGCGTTTACAACGAGTAAGAATATGGATGGCATCAATCTTCCGGATGAATATCGGTGGCTTGAAGCAATGCAGCAACTTCATCATTGACGCGTTTGGCAAAATCTTCCATCGTCATGGTCGCTTGCTCGCCACCACCTTGTTTACGCATGGAGACGAGTCCTTCGACTGCTTCTTTTTCACCGACGACAATCATATAGGGAACGCGTTTGATTTCGTTGTCACGAATCTTTCGACCTATTTTTTCATTGCGAGCATCGAGTGTGGCGCGCACTCCTACGCTGTCGAGATATTTGGCTACGCGTTGGGCATAGTCGTTGTATTTCTCGGAAATGGGTAGGATGGCCACTTGATCGGGGATGAGCCATAGAGGAAAGTGTCCCGCAGTGTGTTCGATGAGAACGGCACAGAAGCGTTCAAGCGATCCGAATGGAGCGCGGTGGATCATCACAGGTGTCTTTTTAGTATTATCTTCAGCAGTATATTCCAACTTAAAACGTTCAGGCAGATTATAGTCTACTTGAATTGTGCCGAGTTGCCAACGCCGACCAATAGCATCTTTTACCATAAAATCGAGTTTCGGGCCATAGAATGCGGCCTCGCCGTATTCTATCTTTGCATCGAGTCCTTTTTCCCGACAGGCGTCGATAATGGCTTGTTCGCTTTCCTCCCACACTTCGTCTGAGCCGATATATTTCTCGGTATTCTTGGGATCTCGCAGACTGATTTGCGCTTCAAAGTCGTTGAATTGGAAGATGGTGAACACGGCCTGAATGATGTCCATCACACGAAGGAATTCGTTCTTCACTTGTTCGGGATGGCAGAAGATATGGGCATCGTCCTGAGTGAATGAGCGAACGCGAGTGAGTCCGTGTAGTTCGCCACTTTTTTCATATCGATAGACGGTACCGAATTCTGCGATGCGCAGGGGCAGATCTTTGTACGAACGTGGTTTCCAAGCAAACACTTCGCAGTGGTGAGGGCAGTTCATGGGTTTGAGCATGTATTCTTCGTCTTCCTCGGGTGTGTGAATGGGTTGGAATGAGTCTTTGCCGTAGTGTGCATAATGACCGGAGGTGACGTAGAGGTTTTTACTGCCGATGTGCGGTGTAATGACTTCCTGGTAGCCATAGCGTTTCTGAATTTTGCGTAACATATCTTGCAGACGCAGACGCAGTTCTGTGCCTTTGGGGAGCCAGATAGGCAGGCCCTTCCCCACTCGTTCGGAGAACATGAAAAGTTCCATTTCCTTGCCTATCTTTCGGTGATCGCGTTTTTTTGCTTCTTCGAGCATGACGAGATATTCGTCGAGCATTTTTTTCTTGGGGAACGTGATACCGTAGATGCGGGTGAGTTGGTCGCGTTTAGCATCGCCACGCCAAAAGGCACCAGCTGTACTGAGAATTTTGATGGCTTTGATCGCTCCGGTAGACATGAGGTGAGGCCCGCGACAGAGATCGGTAAAGGCTCCCTGCGTATAGGTGGAGATGGTACCATCTTCGAGATCGAGATCGATATGTTCGCATTTGTATTCCTGTCCGTCGGCTTTAAATTCTTTTAAGGCATCGGCTTTTGCCACGTCGCGCCGAACGATGGGTTCGTCGCGTTTGGCAAGTTCGCGCATTTTGTCTTCTATTCTGGTAAAATCGTTTTCACTGATGGCGGTTCCGTCTTTGGTCATCACGTCATAGAAGAACCCGTTTTCCAGAGCAGGTCCGAATCCAAATTGTATACCCGGATAAAGTTCTTTGAGGGCTTCGGCCAGCAGGTGGGCCGAGGAGTGCCAAAAGGTGTGCTTTCCCTCTGCGTCTTCCCATTTATAGAGGGCGAGAGTGGCATCTTCGTTAATGGGTCGGTTTAGTTCGACGGTCTTTCCGTTGACACCGCAAGCCAATACCTCTCGTGCCAAGGCGGGCGAGATGCTCTGTGCAATTTCTATACCTGTAATACCTTTTTTATATTCACGGACAGAGCCGTCTGGAAACGTTATTTTTATCATCACTTTTTTGTTTTTATCGTTTTGGCTGCAAAAATACGACAATCTTTTTACAACCCCATATAAATGCGAAGTCGATTTTCTCTCTTGAGGTTGAACATGGTGTTTTGTTTTTTCTCTTCTGAACTTTTCAGAACCACCGCTGGATGTCAGGGAAGCTTTCTGAAATGTTCAGAACGGCCGCTGAGTGCCAGGGAAGCTTTCTGAAATGTTCAGAACGGCCGCTGGGTGCCAGGGAAGCTTTCTGAAATGTTCAGAATCACCGCTGGGTGCCAGGGAAGCTTTCTGAAATGTTCAGAGCCATCAGTAAGATTATGGATGATTTTCAACTTTTCAGCCGATGGCAGTGATGAGTTCGTCGATTGTGACGAGCGTCTGCTCGCCCGTCTCCATGTTCTTGAGGGTAATTTTGCCGGCTTTCATCTCCGTTTCGCCTGCCAGTGCCACAAAGGGGATGTGTTTGGCGTTGGCATAGCTCATCTGTTTTTTCATCTTGACGGAATCGGGATAAATTTCGGCCGTGATGCCGGCGGAACGAATCTGGGAGATGAGCGGAAGACAATAGTCAGCCTCCGCCTCGCCGAAATTGATGAAAAGCAGGCGTGTGGTACCCACCAGTTCTCGTGGATAAAGGTCGAGCGTGTTGAGAACGTCGTAAATTCGGTCTGCACCAAAGCTGAACCCTACCCCGCTCAACCCCGGCATTCCAAAGATACCCGTGAGGTTGTCGTAGCGTCCGCCGCCTGTAATGCTGCCAATGGCTACGTCGCAGGCCTTTACTTCGAAGATGGCTCCGGTGTAATAGTTGAGTCCACGGGCCAGGGTGAGGTCGAGTTCGAGCTCATTGTTCAGTCCCACCATGTCCAATTTGTCAAGGATGAATCGCGTTTCTTCAATGCCTTTCTTCCCTGTTTCCGACGTGGCAATGGTGCGATAAATGGTATCGAGCTTGTCTGCGTTGCTGCCCGAAAGCGTGAGAATGGGCTGAAGCTTTTCTATGGCATCGGCAGGGATACCGCTGGACAACAATTCGGCGTTCACGGCATCAAGACCGATTTTATCAAGTTTATCAATGGCCACGGTGATGTCGACGATTTGATCGGGTGCACCAATGTATTCGGCGATGCCGGCAAGTATCTTCCGATTATTCAGTTTGATTTGCACGCGGATGCCGAAACGGGTGAAGACGGTGTCGATGATTTGGAGGAGTTCCACCTCGTTGAGCAACGAGTCGGAACCTACCACGTCTGCATCGCACTGATAGAACTCGCGGTAACGGCCTTTCTGTGGCCGGTCGGCACGCCACACAGGCTGAATTTGGTAGCGTTTGAAAGGTAATTGCAATTCATCGCGGTGCATCACAACGTAGCGGGCGAAAGGAACGGTGAGATCGTATCGCAGACCTTTTTCGCAGATGCAGGTCGAGAGTCGCAGCGAATTTCCATCGACAAGTTCTTCTGTAGCGACTTTGCTCATAAAGTCGCCCGAGTTGAGCACCTTGAAGAGCAGTTTGTCGCCCTCTTCGCCATACTTGCCCAGTAGTGTTTGCAGCGTTTCCATAGCCGGCGTTTCGATGGGCTCGAATCCGTACAGGGCATAAACGCTCTTGATGGTGTTGAAGATGTAATTGCGCTTCGCCATTTCGATGGGCGAGAAGTCGCGCGTTCCTTTGGGGATAGAGGGTTTATTCGTCATTTGCTTTCCTTTTTCAGTCATCCTTTTCTCACGATAGTCTGCTTACGGTCCGGACCGATGGAGACGATTTTGATGGGCGTCTTAAGCTCTTCTTCCAAGAAATCGATATAGGCCTTGAAAGCTGCGGGAAATTGATCCTCGCTGGTGAGGCCCGTCATATCGGTTTGCCAACCCGGCAGTTCTTTGTATACCGGTTGAATGTTGTGCTCGATGTCGTAGGGGAAATCGTCCAATATTTTGCCATCGCGTTGATAGGCTATGCAGGCCTTGATGGTGCTGAAACCGTCAAGCACGTCGCTCTTCATCATAATGAGGTGCGTCACACCGTTGATCATGATGGCATAACGAAGAGCCACGAGGTCGATCCATCCGCAGCGACGTTCGCGACCGGTCACGGCCCCATATTCATGTCCGAGATCACGGAGCTGTTTGCCCGTCTTGTCGAAGAGTTCGGTGGGGAACGGTCCCGAGCCTACGCGGGTGCAATAGGCTTTCATGATGCCATAGACGTTGCCGATTTTATTGGGCCCGATGCCCAGTCCCGAGCACGCTCCGGCGGTGATGGTGTTAGACGAAGTGACAAAGGGATAGCTGCCGAAGTCGACATCGAGCATCGTACCTTGCGCACCCTCGCAAAGAATGGATTTCCCGTTTTGTAATAGATGGTTGAGTTCGTGTTCGCTGTCTACGATATTAAATCCGCGCAAATAGTTCACGCCCTTCATCCAGGCTTGCTCTGTCTGAGATAAGTCGTAGTGGGTGTAGTTCAGGCTACGCAGAATGGCTTCGTGTTGTGTCTTATGCTGGGTGTATTTCTCTTCGAAGCCGTCGAAAATGTCACCCACGCGCAGTCCGTTTCGCGACACTTTGTCGGTGTAGGCCGGACCGATTCCCTTACCAGTCGTTCCCACCTTGCTCGCTCCTTTCGCCGACTCGTAGGCCGCATCAAGCAAACGATGAGTAGGCATGATCAGATGGGCTTTTCTCGAGATATACAGTCGACTTTTCAAGTCGTGCCCGCTTCGTTCCAACTCCTGGGCTTCAGCCATAAACAGGTCGGGAGCTAACACCACTCCGTTACCAATGACATTCACCTTCCCGCCTTGGAAGATACCCGATGGGATGCTGCGCAAAACATATTTCTCACCGTTGAACTCGAGCGTATGCCCGGCATTGGGTCCGCCCTGGAAACGTGCTATCACGTCATATTCGGGGGTGAGCACGTCTACCACCTTTCCTTTGCCTTCGTCGCCCCACTGTAATCCCAATAGGACGTCCACTTTTCCTTTGCTCATATTGTTTTTTCTTTTACAAGTTTTCTTTTCTTCTCGGATTTCTTTGTTCTCTCCAATCTATTTTGGCATTCCGAGCAGACACCGTAGAGGTAGAGGGTGAATCCGTCTTGCCGGAAGTTGTTGAACGTTGCCGCCTCAAGCACTCTACTCACCTCGGGGATTCTCACTTCCGAGACCGCACCGCACAGCGTACACACTTGATGACAGTGACAATCGTCGCCTAAGTTCATCTCATATTTAGTTCCGTCGGCCAGTCTGTGCCGCACCACCAATTGCAGTCTTGCGAAGAGCCGCATCGTATTGTAGAGCGTGGCCCGACTCACTTTCAGTCCCGCTACCGTGATAGCATCAGACAAATCTTCTAACGAGAAATGCCCATTGATGTGACATGCTGCATTGAGAATGGTATATCGCTCGGTTGTTTTGCGATGACCGTTGGCTTCGAGATAGGCGTCGAGAATCCGACGCGCTTTATTGTTGATGTCTGTCTTCATTTGCGAGCTTTCTTTGTCAGCCGCACAAAATTACAACAAAATCTTCAAAGGGCAGACACATTATTATATAAAACATCCCTACACACTGGACCTCCAATGTCCTGGCGATCCAAGAGAACGGAGAATTAGATCGATTGGAGCCAAGGAGTAACTCGCTTAGCGTATTCCTCACCCAAGAGAGAAAACTTTTGCAAACTGGCCGATGCAGCGCGCCTTACGCCGAGGTGATCGTGGTGCAGAGCCGCATCCACTTGGTCGAGATATTCGTCGGCCCCACGTTCGTTGGGCTCCTGTCCACGCATGAAAAGACGAGCAAGAATATGGTAAGCGCAAATTTGCCGCGAAACATCTTCGGCGGCCATCCAGCGATAGGCCAACGCTGGGGCGAAAGAAAGATACTGATAAAGATTGAAAGCCAGCATCTCGGCCATCTCCTGTGAGAGAGGTTGTTCCATCCATACGTCTACAAGATCGGTCGACATACGTTCGGGAGGCATGATGAGGGTAGCGAGAATTTTACACTCGCGGATGTCCTCTTTCCAGAGTTCCACAGCCAGGTCGTAGTCTTTCCCATAGTCCTGAGCCATTTTTCGAAGTTCATGGAAAGGTACGCCCCAATTGATTTTATAGGTAGCCCCTTTGCTGGCCATCAACCGTGAGGTAGTTCCGTCCATCACAAAGCGGAACGACTGTTTGATAGCCATGAGGCGTTGGTGGGTTGCTTCTGTCATTTCGTTTCGAGGTTTTCCGTTGAAAGAAAAGAATAGTGAGTCGAATAGCGGAGCATCTGTTCGTCGTAAGCCTCGGTATAGTCGATGGCAATGTCGACAATCGCACCGTTTTCGTCCGTAACAGGTGTAAGGCGAGGATTGATAAAGCCTTTGTAGGGTGCGAGGCAGAGGCGGGCATAACGGTCGAGCACTTCGCGATGCAGACCTGCATCCACCTTCACGGAGTAAGATTCGACGAGGTGACGTGCCGCTTCGAAGTCGCCTTCGCTCTTGATGCGTTGTATCTCAGCCAGCAGACGGGCGAAGAGTTCTCGCAGACGGGGATAGTCGTTGATGCGGACGAAGATCTTTCCGTCTCGACGGATGAGTTCTGCGGCCCCGTTGCCCTGATCGATTACCCAGCGGGCAATAAGTGCACGGTTACGCATATGAGCCTCTTCGATTTGCTTACCCGGTTCGATGCGGGTGAGTTGGGTGAGGAGTCCGTTCATCAAGTAGGTGTAATACTGGGCGCGGTAGGTCTCAGCATCGGGAACGAGGCCGAGTTGAACGAGTTTTTCGTCGGCCAGATAGTAAAGTCCGAAGAGATCGGCGCGGGCCTCCTCTATCGTGTTGCCATAGGCTTTGAGGGCATCGGGACTGACACCGGGCAGGAGTTGTCCGCTACCATGACCGAGACACTCGTGCAAATCGGTGTGCAGATCATCGCAGAGGTCGCCATAGCGTTCGATGAGACGAAGCGTATCTTCGTCCACCACAAATTCCTCCTTAAATCCATTGCCTTTCGCCGCCCGGTTATAGGCCTCGGTAAGATTACCGATGGTAACGCTCTTAGATCCGTGCTGGGCACGAATCCAGTCGGCATTGGGCAGATTGATACCAATGGCGGTAGAAGGATATTCGTCACCGCCGAGCATAGCTGCACAGACAACGTTGGCCGTTACGCCACGCACCTCGCGCTTACGAAATGGAGGAGCGACGGGCGAATGGTCTTCAAACCATTGCGCATGACTGCTGATGAGTTGCGTACGGCGAGTAGCCTCGAGATCTTTGTAGTGCACAATGCCCTCCCAAGAGGCTTTGAGGCCCAACGGGTCGCCGTAGACTTCAATGAATCCGTTGATGAAATCCACCTGCCCCTCTTGTTCCTTGAGCCAAGCGATACTGTAAGTGTCGAACGTTTCGAGACATCCGGTGCGATAATAGTCGATGAGCAACCCGATGACCTCTTCCTGTTGATGATTCTCTGCTACGTCTTTGGCCTTTTCCAACCAAAAGACGATTTGGCGGATGGCGGAACCATAGAGTCCCGTGGCTGTCCATGCAATTTCTTCGAGCCGACCGTTGCGCTTCACCAACTTCGAGTTCAGTCCCCACGACGGTGAATAACTACCGCTCCGCTTTTTCTTATCTGCATAAAAAGCTTCGGCCTCTGCTTGGCTCACGCCCTCATAATAATTGCAAGCCGAGGTTTGAACAAGATCTTCGCCGTCGGTTTTGTTTACCCGTTTGGGCTGAAAGTCGGGGCGGAAGATGACGTTGCAAAGTTCGTTGCAGAGTTCGTCCACCGTGTTATACCCCTGCATGGGCAACTCGGAAGTAGGAACCGCATGGAGGGCAGCCCGGAAAAACGTCTCATCGAACCCAGGTTCCATCTTCTCGCAACCGTAATGGTGGTAGATACCATTCGAAAACCATACGCGTTTAAGATACACCCGCAGGGCCTCGAGATTCTTTTTCGCCTGCCCGTTGAGTCGATTCGTCGCCTCTTCGCTGCCCCCAACATCCGTTGTCTCTGCCCGATAATATCGATAAATGGCTTCGAGCGATTGCCGGATACGCAGATTGTAACGGCCGAACTGATCGGTAGTGATGTCGCGTCCGCACAATGTTGCTTGTGAGAGATAATAAATGTAGAGTTTCTTCTGAAGGGGCAACTGCTCGAATCCGGGCAGTCGATAGCGCAACATCTGAATGTCTGCGAATTTCTCGTCGGAATAATGGAATGTATCTGTCATCGGTTTCAATTTCATTGTTTTGTGTTTCGCGCCTCGAGTTCTTCCGTGAGGAGGGTTGTAGGGCGTTGACATCCGAGTCTTAAGTCTGGGGAAGCGTCCCAAGTTTGGGACATCTTGTTTTTCCCGTTTTCAGTCTTTCCCAACTTTGGGAAACTTTCTTTTTCTCGTTTTGGGCCTTTCCCAACCTTGAGAACCCTCCTTTTTCTCATTTTGGAGCTTTCCCAACTTTGGGAAGTCTATTTTCTTTCGTTTTCTGTCTTTCCCAATTTTGGGAAGCCGAAAAGGCCCTTTTCTCATGCCATCCGGCAGAGATCAAAAAATCTCCACACGACTTTCGTCCTGTGGAGATACCATTTATTCAACTACATCGTACTGAGAAATCCGGTACTCCCGCGGAGTCATCCCTACAATTCTCTTAAACGACGTGTAGAAAGACTGACGAGTGGAGAAGCCCACCGCATCCGAAACTTCCTCAATATTGAGGTGCGACATTCTGTCGTCTTTCAACAATCGCATCGCTTCCTCAATGCGAAATTTGTTGACAAAGGAGGTGTAGTTCATTCCAAACTGTCGGTTGATGACCGTGGATACATACCTCGTGTTGGTGCCCAAGTCTTTTGCCAGCTGTTTCGCCGAGTAATGTTTGTCTTTGTACTTCTGATTAACAGAAATCTCCTGATTGATATTCCTCGCTAATTTACCCATCAAATGGGGATTAATGAATATCGGGGAATCCTTCTTTTTGCCTTGTGTCTCTACTGAATTTGCCATACTAAAAAAACTAAATGCCTACTGATGTATGCAAATGTACTCATTATTTTGTTAACACAACAATATTGCAATACTTTTTTACATCTTCAGTCAAAAAACAGTAACAGAACGTTGTTGATAAGGGATTTACGAAATCGGGAAAAACGTTTTCAGTTCTTCGTAAATGCGTTGCACGGGCAATCCCATGACGTTGAAGTAGCTCCCATGGATGGAGATCACGCCGATGTAGCCTATCCACTCTTGTATGCCGTAGGCTCCGGCCTTATCGAAGGGTTTGAAACGACGGATATAAAAATCGATTTCCTGCGGTGTGAGGGACTTGAATTGCACCTCTGTGACGACCGAAAAACTTTTTTCTTCTTCCCGTGTCTTGACAGTGACGCCGGTGATCACCTCATGTGTTCTCCCGCTGAGCAGATTAAGCATGCGGCGGGCATCGTCTTCGTCTTTCGGTTTGCCCAATACCTGTCCTTGACACACCACTACCGTGTCGGCCGTGAGCACCACTTCGTCTTCGGCTATGCACTTGGCATAGACCGATGCTTTCTGCTTGGAAATATAAACGGGGATGTCTTCGATGGGCAAATCCTCGGGAAAACTCTCGTCGATACCCTCAATCACACGTACACAAAACGGGATTCCCAAACCCTCGAGCAGCTCTTTTCGCCGGGGCGATTGGCTTGCCAATATCAGTTGATAGCTTTTCATGTTTCTTTCTTTTTATGTCGCGGCTTACCAACCAAAGGCTTTGGCGGTATTCATCCATTTATTCTGTGCCCTCATTGTTTGTTCGATGATGTCTCGAACGCAGCCCTGCCCGCCAGGATAGTGGCTCACGTAAAGACTAACGTTCTTGATATCGGCACAGGCATCTGCGGGACAGCAGGGGCATCCGCAACGGGTCATCACCTCGAAGTCGGGCACATCGTCGCCCATATACATCACTTCCTCATCACGCAGCCCGTATTTCTCAATGAAATCTTCGTAGGCCGTCAGCTTCACAGCCGTCTTCATGTAGAGGTCTTTCACACCAAGACGTTCGTATCTCAGTCTGACGGCCTGCGTATCGCCACCGGTGATAATACCGATGCGAAGTTCTTGTTTGCAGGCCAACTGAATGGCATAACCATCTTTGATGTTAACGGTGCGAAGAGGCTCGCCGTCTGATGCCAAGGTAATGGTTTGAGCCGACAGCACCCCATCCACATCGAGCACGATAGCACGGATTTTCTGTAAGTCGTAATTAATCATTCCTACCATTCTTTTTGATGATTCAATCGGGCAAAAGCCGCTGAATCTGTTCGCTCATCTTTAAATAGATCTCTTGAAAGTCGGTATTCTCGTCCAGCAAGTCCAAGTGCATATCCATCACGTTCTCGTCAAACCGCACCGCCGGTCCTGTCTGTGCCTGCCGAGGAGGGAGCACATGCACCTTTGCTGCTGTTTCATCGATGAGCGGCAACAGCATGTTGAACCGCAGATGACGTTGCTGCAGCACTTCGTTGGCCATGGAATAACACAGATTGGAGAAATTAGAACAGAAAACAGCAGCCAGATGTATATACCTCCTGTCTTCCGAAGTGATGGGCCTTACATCGTCCGAAATGCTGCGGCATAGGGCTTTCAGCAGATTGGTTGCCCAGCGATTGCAACCCTCCACCAGGCAGGGAATGTGCGAAAAGTCTACCCGCTTCTCCTTGGAAAAGGTTTGCAACGGATAAAGCACGCCATAATTGTAGGCATAGTCTTTGAAGATGTCCATCGGCAGACAACCAGACGTGTGTACAAAGAGCTTGTCTTTACGGCCTTCACACAATGCCGGTATCACGTCTTGCAGGACACTGTCTTTCAGCGCGACGATATAAAGGTCGGCATCGGCCAATTTTTTGAGCTTGTTTGTCGACACTGTACGAAACAATTTTGCTGCATCCTTGGCCGATCTCACCGTCCGGCTGTACACCTGTACGATCTCATGACCGGCCTCATGCAAAGCCAGTCCCAAATTGATGGCCAGGTTTCCGGCTCCAATCAAAACGATTTTTATACCCATTGCTTTCTTATATTTCTATCAAGTTGCCTTGATTCTCACTACAAAAGGAGGTTTTGTGTTTGCATTTTTCTTCCTTGCAAAGTTAGCATTATTTTTTTGATTCTCGCACGCTGCCCAGCTCCTGCATCTCGGAAGTGGACTCCTGCGTTCTCATTCTCTTAGCTTTTACCTTGCATTCTCTTAGCTTTTACCTTGCGTTTTCTTAGCTTTTGGCGCGTAAAAGCTAAGCTTTTGAAAAGCATCTGACAAATCATTGTTCTTCAAGGCCTTAGCGTCGCGTTTGAAACGTTCTGTTTCGACCCGTCGGAAGCTACAAGGCAGAAGAGTTTGAAGTGCCGAGATACTTGTCCAAACCATTGCTACACCAACTGAGATGTTCGCGTTTCACCCGTTCCAGTTCGTCGAGATGGGTCTGTTCGTTGCTGCGCGAAGCCTCCTTGTGGTACAAATGATATACGTTCCCTCCCATTTTCAAGGCCTTTTTCTTCACACCGGCAAAGTGTAGACGGAAAGCTATCTCGCCATCTTCGTGTCCCCATTGCATCAGGTCTTCGTTATAGCCGTTCACCTTGATGAGGTCGGCACGCCAAAAGGCCATGTTGCATCCACGCAGATGGTCGATCTTGCGGGCGTAACGCTCGGCCAGAAAACGACGCAACAGGCGCGAACGGAAACTGTTAAGCACAAAGGTGAGCGGTAGGTCTCTGCGTTGGAGTCTGAACTCGTGGGCTGTGAGAATGGATTGAGTCATCTCGGGGGTGAGTTTCACCCTACTGCCACAAACAAAACAATTCGGTTCGGCCAGTTCGAGATGGTCGCTCACAAAATGTTTTGAGAGGATGACGTCGCCGTCTACTTGCAGGATGTAGTCGCCTGTGGCTTTGGCGATGGCCTTGTTGAGAATGATGGTTCTGCGAAAGCCCTGATCTTCGTGCCAAACATGGGTGATAGGCACGGGACTGGTACTCTGTATGCGCTCTATTGCTTGTCGAGTGGCGTCTGTAGATCCGTCGTCGGCAATGACAATTTCATCGGGAAGCACTGTTTGCTTGAACATGCTGGCCAAAGAAAGCTCCAAGGCTGCAGGCCAATTGTAGGTAGAAACGAGAAGGGTTGTTTTCATATAACGGAATATGTTTTTTAGCGATGATACATGGCGCCGAAGAGTTGGCAGAGGGTTTTGACGCAACGTTCCAGCAGATAGTCCGCACGTTGCACGCCGAGTTCTTCTCGCAGACGCGTAAGATGGGCTTGGCGACTGTCCGGATCGGGGAACATCCGACTCACTTCTTTATAGAATGCACCACGAGCAAGCCGTCGGGAGAAGCAGGAAAGGAAGGGTAGCGAGAAGAGACGACGGTGAATGATGACGTATTCCTTGAAACGGGCTTCAGTTTTATCGGAACAGACGGTGACGCTGGCGGCATGTTTGCGAAAGCGATTGAGCTTTTGCCGCACTTCCACCACATCGCCCTGGAGGGTCATTTCAACCCAGAACAACCAGTCGGCACAGTATCGAAGTTGCGCATAAACAGGAGGTATGCGCAGGGCTACGCTACGTCGGAAGAGCACGCCGCTGGCATTATACACCGAGCAACGCCAGAACAACACACGCTGAAGGTAGGTCTGCGAGTCGTAACAATGCACCGACCCGTCTTCCTGTTGATGCCAATAATCGAACTCTTCGCTTAATGGTGCACCTTGTTCGTCTATTCGAAGGGCTCCGGAAAAAGCGTAAGCAGCAGTGGGATGTTGGTCGAGCGCGTCGACTAACGTGGAGAGCAGGGTGTAAGAACAGCTGTCATCGCTTTCGGCTATCCAGATATATTCGCCTTCTGCCAGGTCGATGCCTTTCTGCCATTGCGCAAAGGGACTGCCACTGTTCTGCTGGTTGAAAACGATGTGGGTCACTTTAGGATGCGTTTTGTAGGCAGACAGGAGGGCTTGACTGCCGTCGGTGGAGCAATCGTCAAGCAGAATAATTTCCATGTCTTGAAAAGTTTGACTCAGAATGCTTTTCAAACGCTCTGGCAGAAACCGATGATAGTTGTAGTTGGGAACGATGACGGAAACTTTAGGTTTCATCTTTTTTGGAACTTTTTCTAAAGAAGTGTGGAATTAAACGGTGGTGTAGGCGTCTTCGAAACGCATAAACGATTGGGCTGTGAGTCGTTCGTTTTCATCCATTACCCAAAAGAAGGGCACGTGACGATAGAACGAGGCCCAGAGCGAAAAGGTGCTTTTCACACCGATGATATAATCGCACGAGGCCAGCAACTGAAGGTCTTCGATGCCGCTGCCTTGCGAAAGGTAGGTGGCAGGATGGATGGCGCGGAAACTTTCGAGGCAAAGTGTGGGGTCGTTGGTGCAGATGTAGACGCCAACGCTCTGTCCCGGATGCAGGGCAACGAACTCTTGCACAAGTCGATGGTACACTTCGTCGGCGAAAAAGTATTTTCCGCCCTGCCAACGGATGTAATCGCCACGACGAATATGCAGTCCGAGTCGGATATCTGTCTGCGGATGGGCTTCCAACCAACGGTCTACCTTTCGGCAAATGGAGGGTTTTATCTCGAAAAGCTGTCGGATTTCTTCGCGATATTTCAGGAATAGCTCCGGATAACGAATCGTCCATGCTCCGCTGGCAATCAGTCTTGTACTCTGCAATCGAACGTCGGCCTGTGCGATATCTTCGTCTGTAAGACAGGGAATCAGCCGGGTAGCGATGAGCAGTTTGCCAATAAGATAGGTGAGCGGGTTGTGATACCACCGACGACAAAGGGCAAAATAGCGGTATTTATAAGCGAAACGAAGCGAGACTACCTTTACACCCTTTTCTCGCCCGAAGGCATAGAGATGGGCAAATTGCAGAATGTTGTTGCACATCTGTCCGTAACCTTTTACTAAAATCATGGGGTTTGTGTTTGGTGTTTGTCGGCGATGATGGCATCGAGGCTCCTCAAGTCCACACGCCCAGTGGCTTTATTGTAGCGCAGATTGAATTCTTCGCGGGTACGTTTCCATCGGTTGTGGCTCCAAAGATAGAGGCAAGGATCGCGACGAATGGTGCGTTCGAGTTCGCGAAAATAGAGGTCGGTGAGTGCATAATCGGGGTGTTGCTGAGGCTCATCGGTTATTAATCGCATCTCACAGCGGTAATATCCGCGCTTCACTCGAGAGACATCACAATAGAAAACCACTTGGTGGGTGGCTTTCATTACCTTTTCTGTTCCTGTTAATACGGGAGTGTCGTGGTTCAGAAAAGGGAGCCAGTGATGGATATTGTTCCAAAACGGCACTTGATCTGAGATATATCCCATCACGATGGGCTGCCCTTGCTGTTGATACATCACAATACGTCGCAGCGTCTCAGCCATAGGAATGCAAACGGCTCCTTGCCTTTCGCGCACCTCTCGGAAAAGTAAGTCGAAGCATTTGTTCTCCAACGGATGGTAGATTTGTGTGCAAAGTCCTTTACTGTGAAGCCAATAGGGCAGCGAAGTAATCCATTCCCACTGTCCGTAATGTCCGAGATACACGCCACAAGATTGTCCTTGATCCACGTAATGGTCGATGAGTTCTGTCCCGGTAAACACCATACGTTTCATCAATTGTGTCCGAGTCATGGTCATTAGTTTGACGGTTTCTACGAGATAGTCGCAGAACCAGCGGTAGAATCCTTTTTCAATCTGCCGTAATTCCTGCTCGGTTTTCTCGGGAAACGCCTCCCGCAGGTTATTCCAGATCACCCGATGGCGATAACGCAACACGTAACAGACCACAAGATAAAGCCCATCAGCGATGAGATAGAGCAGACGGAAGGGCAGCAACGATAGGAGCTTCCATAAGAAATGAAGAAGAAAAGAGAGAAGATTCATCGACGGAGATTTTGTGACAGCACTGAAAGTATCTTCTCTTTAGGTTGAGGCATCAATCGGTCGTTCACCATTCGATACATATACTGTTGAATGATGGCCTTCACCTCGCGTTCCATTTGCGCTTGTTGTTTCGCCTTTCCTTTGAGGTTATGCTTCATAAGGAGATCGTCTAAGGCGTAGATAGCCTTAGTCTGCTTGCCGTCAAACTGCAATACATAGCCGTATTTCACATATTGATAGATGCCATTAAGATAGTTCACGGCGTAGGTTTCCTCCATCGGTGTGGTCATCAAGTCGCAACCAAAAGAGAGGAAGGGTTTGTCGTATCCCAAGATACTGAGCACCGTTGGCAGAATATCTATCTGTTGAGCAATGCCGTCACGCATGCCAGGTTCTATCTCACCGCTGGGGTCATAGATAATGATGGGTGAGCAAAAGCCACCTATGTCAGTCTGATATTGAGCGTGATCGCTCAGGTTGGTGTGGTCGCTTGTGAGTACAAAGATCGTATTTTTAAACCAAGGTTGCTTGCGTGCACTCGCAAAAAACTTGCCGATAGCCATATCTGTATACCGAATACACTTGTGCATGATCAACCCTTCCTCGGGATACACCTTTTTATATTTGTCGGGAATGACGTATGGTGTGTGCGAAGAAACGGTAAAAACAGCTGTCATGAAGGGCTGTTTCATCTCGCTCATCTTCGCGCAGTAGTATTGCAGGAACGGTTCATCCCAGATTCCCCAATGACCATCGAAGTCGGCATCGCCGCCAAATCGCGGGTCGGAGGCATAGTCTTCACGTCCGTAATACTCTTTAAATCCCGTCTTCTTTGCAAAGGCCAAGAAACCCATGCTGCCTCGATTGGCTCCGTGAAAGAACGCTGTGTGATAGCCTTCCTTGTCTAAGATGCCCGCCATACCTGTGTAAGTATTCATAGATTGGGGGGAAAGCACAAAAGGCTCGATGAACATCGGGATGCCACAAAGCACCGAAGGCATGCCGTCGATGCTTTTGCGTCCGTTGCAATAAGAGTATCGGTAGGTAGCACTTTGTGCTATGAGCTTGTCCACATTGGGTGTATAGCCTTTGTAATGGCCGCCTTCCAGATCTTCGTTCAATGCGCCGATGTATTCTCTGCCAAAACTTTCCACAATCAGTACCACGACATTTTTCTTCTCAGATCCAAACGGAAATGTAAATTGATGTATAGGAGAAAACACCTTTTCAGCCTCCTCCTGCGTCTTGAAATACTCGGGAACGACAAACACACTCTTACCGATGGTGCGGATCAGGGCAAACGGTGTATTCAGCACCAGTGCGCATTCGGTGGGGCGTTCTACGTATTCGTTGGCATTACTAATGGTAATCGGACGAATACCCGAACCCAATCCGCCTCGGCAGGCCCCAACGCCCAAGGGTGTAATGGCAGCCAACAGCAACAGTTGCAACCCACCATAAGCGATCCGTTGCTTAGCCGATACATATTGTGAAGCCTTTGTCTGGGGCGTGACATATAACTTCCACATCAAGAAAATCAGTCCTGCGGCCAACAACACCAAGTACCAATGCTCCAAAAGTTCGCCCCAAAAGACATCGCCCAGGTTGTTCTCGTTCTTAAACTCACTGAAAACGCTCGTCGTTGTCCGTCTAAGCGTGTAAGGGAAGTAAACAGAATCGCTCAAATTGATGATCAACGTAGCGGAATTAACCACCACGAACACCCATTTACATAGCTGATGATACAACCGTGTTTCTTTCAACCACAGCGGGAAAAGCATCATCACGATGTACAACGCATTGGTGTAGGTGATCGCAGAACGGTCGAACATATAGCCGCCGTAGAACAATCGCCAAAGACGCGCAGGCGAAAGAACGGCACAAAAGTAATTATAGTTCTCGAACAAGAACTCGATCCGTGCCACGATATACAAGCCAAAGGCTAGCAGCAGATTGAGGAGCAGAGCCACAAACGGGGCCAACGGACTTTGCAAAATGCCTATAGGACGTTTCTTCATAGGATATACCTTTATGATATAGGTGTGTTATGAGAGCGACTGCATGTCGTTCAGCTTACGATAATAACCATCCACGGCCAAGAGTTCCTCGTGAGTTCCGCGTTCCACGATGCGCCCTTCGTGTATCACGCATATCTCGTCGGCATTCTTGATGGTCGACAATCGATGAGCAATAGCCACGGTGGTACGAGTCTTCATCAGTCGTTCCAGAGCATCTTGCACCAGTCGTTCGCTCTCCGTATCCAAGGCACTCGTTGCTTCATCGAGGATGAGTATAGGGGGATTCTTCAACACGGCGCGAGCAATACTTACACGTTGACGTTGTCCGCCCGAGAGTCTGCCGCCTCTATCGCCAATGTTGGTGTCAAAACCACGTTCTGTTTCCATAATGAAATCATAGGCATTGGCAATGCGTGCCGCCTCTTCCACCTCGTGCTTGGAGGCATTGTCCACACCGAAAGTGATATTGTTGTAGAACGAATCGTTGAACAAGATAGCCTCTTGATTGACGTTGCCGATGAGTTGGCGCAAGTCGTGCACGCCCAAATCTTTCACGTTAATGCCATCAATCAGCACTTCGCCCTCCTGCACATCGTAGTAACGTGGTATCAAGTCCACCAAAGTAGACTTCCCCGAACCGCTTTGTCCCACCAACGCCACGCTTTGTCCCTTCTTAATCGTCAGGTTGATATGGCGCAACACCCATTGTTCGCCATATCTGAACGATACGTTTCTGAATTCAATCTCCCGTTCGAAACTACTGATATGTCGAGGGTTCTCCTTCTCTTTGATGTCTATCTCAGCCTTCAAAATTTTGTCTACGCGTTCCATCGAGGCCAATCCTTTGGGGATATTATAGCCTGCTTTCGAAAACTCTTTCAGCGGATTGATAATAGAATAGAGCATCACGAGATAATAAATAAAGGTGGGACCCTGCATCACCTGACTGTTCAGCACCAAAGTTCCGCCAAACCACAGCACAATAACAATCATCACCGTACCGAGAAACTCGCTCATCGGGTGCGCCATCTGTTGGCGAATGTTCACCCGCATAATATCATTCCGATAAGCACTGTTCACCTTGTCGAACCGTGCATTCATCTTCTCTTCGGCACAAAAGGCCTTGATAATGCGCAGTCCGCCCAGTGTTTCTTCCACCTGGCTCATCGTGTCGCTCCATAAAGCCTGCGCCTTGATGGAGTTTTGTTTCAGCTTTCGCCCCACATACCCCATGAACCAACCGAAGATGGGCACAAAAACGATAGTGAAAAGCGTCAGTTGCCACGACACGATCAGCAACGTGACAAAGTAGGCGATGATGAGAATAGGATTCTTAAACAGCATGTCGAGCGACGACATGATCGAGCCTTCAATCTCCTGTACATCGCCACTCATACGCGCAATGAGGTCGCCCTTACGTTCTTCTGAAAAGAAACCCAGCGAGAGCGAGGTGATTTTCTCATACAATTGATTACGGATGTCGCGCACCACACCCGTTCGGATGGGGATAATCGAGGCCGACGAAAGAAAATAAGCCGCTGTTTTGAGCAAGGTCATAAACGCCAATAGCAGACCTATTACAAGCAGCGTGTTCGTCGGGCCTAAGTTTTCCATCAGTTTATGCACATAGAAGTTGGCGTTGTTTACCACCACGTCTGTCAGATTCTCCACCGAACCGATGCTGCTCCACGGAACAAACACAGCGGCTTTCTCTTTTCCATGCGTTTGAAAAAGAATGTTGAGAATGGGGATAAGCGTTGCAAACGAAAAGATATTCAATATGGCCGAGAGCATGTTGAATAGCACCGACAACGCCAAATATTTTTTATAGGGTGGCACAAAACGGCGCAATACTTTCAAAAATTCCTTCATATGGGGTGCGAAAAAACCTCTATTCTATCTTTAACTTTTGAGTTGTTTTTGCAAAGGTAATGCAAATCGGGCGCACCTACAAAATAATAAACCTATTTTATACGGAGAATCCTGATATGAGAAAGGGTCGGGGCTTCAGTTGCACTCCTCCTTTCGATGCCCAGCATCTTCACTCTCTTTCTGCCCCACTCCACAAAACGGGGCCTCTTCTACTGCAAAATATGCTCTTTTTTTGAGAAGGGATGATGGTGTTAGACTGTAGAAACGTGAGAATTTTTCAAAGAATGAAGTTCTCTCCGTAAAGCAATGAAAATCAAAGCATTACAAATTTCCTTTCAAAAGCTTAGCTTTTGACGTGCAAAAGCTAAGAGATGACACTGTAAAAGCTAAGAAAACACATGCCAAAAGCTAAGATATGGCATTCTTTTACGTCAAGATATCGCCCTTTCTATATTTTTATTATCTTTGCAAAAACATACAGGAGGATTTGCATAATGAAAGCTACAGAACAAACCATTCTTCAAGTTGAAAGGGTCATTAACAAGATTGCCCAGAAATATCCCAAAGGGGATGAGGTGTCGGTGCTCACGGATATTCATATCAGAGTGTCGCAAGACACAGGAGAGATGCTTGCTTTCGACGACGATGAGCAAGAAATCACACGCTGTGTGGTGGAACAATGGATTGACAGTAAAGATGAAAACTTCTATACAAGCGTAGCCCACATCCTGCAAAACTCATTGCGTAAGCTATCCGAGATGGTGGATGGAATGGGCATTTTAAAGCCTTATAGCTTTGTTTTGGAAAATGACGATAAGGACCATGTGGCCGAACTCTATCTCTCCGACGACGACACCATTATTATTGGAGGAGACTTGATGCAAAATCTGGATAAAGATCTGGATGCATGGATGAAAGAAATTCTTTCTTAAAACTCAACTTCCCAAAAATAGAAAAGAGCTAAAAAGTCGACACTTCGTAGTCTGCTGTCATCTCGAGTCTCACTTTTGCGACAAGCATTTCTGCTCATTCGCAGTGACAAATCTCGTACACACAGTTTTTACGCGTGTCTGAACTCCTTAGCCCCTTTCTTGTTTCGGCTTTCGCTATCAGAGCTTCACCTTCTTCTTGGCTTTCTTGCTTTCATTGTTCAGGCGGTCGAGTGCCGTGACCACATAGGTGTATTGCACCTTGCCTTCATCGTAGGGCAACTTCAACCACGTGTTGTTTGTGATGGCAACGATCTTCGAGGCATCGTCGATGTTTATATTCTCACCCTTTACAAAGCGATAAACCACATACTTCTGCACAGAGTCTCCCCACTCTTTTCCCTTGGGTTCTTCCCAAAAGAGGAGATATCCGTCGCTCGTCCACACGGGAGCGAGATGCTTTGGCTTCTTAGGTGCTTTGTCATCGATGAAAGGCATGAGGGGTTGCAAGGCCGGATACTTCCAATAATAGTCTCTTAACGCCGAGCCATAGCTACCCATATTGTCGGCAACGGCTTTGGCATACCACAGCACGGCACCCTTAACGTTGGACAACTGACTGCGTAAGGTAAACTTTGCTCCCATCTGATGAACAGCGGGATTTGTCATATCGGGTGTCTTTACCGTGCGTTCTACGCTCTCGCCGATGAAAAGCGGACGATTGGCCGCAAACTTATTCCACCACAGAGCCAGGGTTTTGTAGTCGGCAGTCTTGTGTCCGATTTCCCAATAAAGCTGCGGCACGCAATAGTCTACCCATCCGTTGTTCACCCAAAGCAACACATCAGCATATAAATCGTCGTAATCTTGCAATCCGCTGGTTGCACTTCCGATGTTGGCATCGCTCTTTTGATTGCGATAAATACCGAATGGCGACACGCCGAACTTCACCCATGGCTTACGTTTTTTGATGGTTTCGCCCAACTGTTTCACAAACACATTCACGTTGTCTCTTCGCCAATCGTTCTTGTTTTTGATGCCATTGCTATACCGCGCAAACTCTTTATCGTCCTGTATGGTCTGTCCTGCCACGGGATAAGGATAGAAATAGTCGTCGATATGAATGCCATCTACATCATATCGGCTCACGATGTCGTCTACCACTTTGCAAATATAATCACGATTTTCGGGTAGTCCGGGATTGAGAATAAACTGACCATTGTAAGCAAAAACACGTTCGGGATGTTGCAAAGCCACATGATTGGTTGCCAAAGCGGTGGTCCCTGCGGTCTTTGCTCGGTAGGGATTGATCCAGGCATGCAGCTCCATTCCACGACGATGACACTCATTCACCATCCAATTCAGCGGGTCCCAGTAAGGCGAGGGCTGCTGACCTTGCACTCCGGTAAGGAACCTACTCCAGGGTTCCAACTTGCTTTCGTATAATGCATCGCACTCTGGGCGCACCTGAAAGATAATCGCATTCACGCCATCTCTTTTCAATTCGTCGAGCTGCGACCCCAAAGTCTGTTGCATTCCCGCAGTGGTCATCCCCGTAAATTGTCCGTTCACCGTTTGAATCCATGCTCCTCGAAACTCACGTTTCCCGAATTTACTTCCAGCCTCTGCCTTTTCAAAACCGAAAACAAAGAAAACGGCCATCAAAACCGCCAACATCAAATGTCTTTTCATACCTATATTATTTATTATCTGCCATCTATAGCATTCCATTTATTTTGCAAAGATACTAAAATATCAATAAAAACGGGACTGCAAGTCTCTCTTGCAGTCCCGTTTTGCTAAACAAACGCACCTTGTTCTCTTAGAATCGATAGCCCACAGTGAACAAAATCTGATGGCGTTTGTTGTGTACCTTTACCGGATTTTCGATGTTATCGCCCTCCAATGCGGTATCTCCCGGCGTTGTAATGTTGCCCGTTGTCAAGGTGTTGAAGGGATGAAAGGTTCCCTTTGTTTGGCTATACTGATAAGCTAAGTCTAAGTTCACCCTACCTAACTTATAACCCAATCCGCCGGTAAACCTGTCTGTGGCATCCCAATTGGTGTAATCGGTAGATGTAGTAAGGGCATGTCCGGGCGAAGCAATATAAGAACCATCAACTATATTCTTCATTCCTGCCTGCTGATACATAGGAGAAACATAGTTGTAGCCTACGCGTAGAGCCAATTCGGGCAGAGGTTTCAGTTCTACACCTGCCTTGAATGTAGAAACGCCTTTTAACACACTCTCGATATTTTTCTTCATTTGCGCATCCCGACTGCTCACTTCATAGAACGACCAACCATCATAATCGTAGCCATCATTGATGCGAATGTCATTGCTACTGTAGTCGGCATATTCGTATGAAGCACCTAAAGCCAAGGTCTTCCCTATCGTATGACCCACGCTCAACTCAAATTTCCACGGCGTGTTAAACTTGAAATCGTAATCTTTCAGCGTATTTTTGGCTGATCCGCTGTTGTAATGTGACGATGGATCCATCTGATAACTCAACAGAATAGAGCCTTTTGTACTCAGGTCATACCAAGTAGGCGTAGCGATTGACAGCCCCAATCGGAAGGGAGAACTCTCTACCGGACGGAAGATAACGCCCGCTTTGAGGTCGAATCCTGTTCCGGTGATGGTCTTTTCGCTGACAAGACCCAGCGAGTTAAGTCCATCAACGTTGGTCACCATGTGCTCGGTGTACTCGCTATAACTGCGATAATGCACATCTTTCAACCCGAAGGTGAGTCCCAAATAAACCCTATCATTAATATTTCCGCTAACGTTGAAGTCGTAATGACCGATATATCCCGAGTTGTAACGATTGAAGATATAGTCGGATGCAGGATAATAGACGTTCACTTTATTACCCGATCCATCGGTAGACTCCACTACTTTCCGCATATAAAGGTCGTCAAGATAGCTGTAAGTCTGGTCGCTGGTCTTGGTAAAGACACCGTTTACTACCTTTTGATAAACCGATTTATTTTGCGAGGAGAGGTAAGTTGACTTTCCCCCCACGGTATAAGGCGAGAATCGATCGGCTGCATTGAGAATCTGATGAAAGTCTCTTCCCTTGTGATAGTTGAACGCCACGTTCAAGAAAGACCTTCCATCACTGCGCATCGAATAGACAAAGCCTATCTGGTCGAAGCTGGCATGGGTTTTATTTCCAAGACTAAAGCCTTTCACATCTGCCTGAGAGACCACTCCGAAAGAAGTGCTCACGGTCGAACCTCTGAACAAACCAATGCCTGCCGGGTTGGTTCCAATCGTAGAAAGGTCTGCTCCGAGTGCATCCATAGCACCGCCCATGCCCACATAACGAGCCGTTCCGTTGAGGTTCTCCTGTGCCAATGGTGCGTTTTCGTAGGTTTCTTGTGCCATCGCCGAACTGGCAACCAAGGCCAAGGCCATGATATAATACTGATATTTCATAACTTCCAATTTTTAATATTCCTGTTGATTCTTCATCGATATACTATTTTTTCTTCAGCAGGAATCGCCTAAAAGCATTCTTGCTGCTTTGAATAGAGGAGATTATCTGCGACCTCCGAATTTGAAATCGCCACCGCCACCGCCGGCATTACCTCCTCCAGAGAATCCGCCGCCACCGCCAACGGCCCGCGAACCGCCTGCACTTTGTCCGAAGCCACCTCCGTTTCCGAAGTCGGGTGTGTAGCTGCGTGTGGGCTGATTGCTATTGGAACGGTATCCGCCAAATCGATTATCGTCGGGATAGGGATAGGAATCGCGCACCGACCGGTTGCTTCTTGTGCTCCGCACGGCCCTTGAACCGGCAGCTGCACGGTCGAACCGTCGATAATCGCCCGTTTGCGAGGCTACGCTTGTTGGTCGATAGGTGCGACGAACGACAGGTGCCGCATATCCATAAGTATAACCATAGTAAGGATAATCATAATAAGGACTACGCCATCCGTAGCCGTAATAAGGGTCGTACCAGCCCCTATACCAAGGCGAATAATAGCCATGCCAATACGAAGCATAGCCTCCGTACCAGGGATCATAGAAATCCCAGTCCCAACGCGAATAGTAATAAGGAACATAACCGTAATATCCGAAGAACCAAGGATCGTAAAAACGACTCACTCTGCGAGAGTAATAAAACTCATCGTCATCATCGAAAGATCTTCGTCTATGCTTCTTTCCCACTTCGCCTACATACGAAGAGTCGGGGTAGATGTAACTTCCGTCTTCCTCCAAGACGACATTTCCAAGCGAGTCTCGCCCTATTTTTTGGTACGAACTGCCCATTTTTCCTCTACGATTATATTCGTCTACATTTCTGTTCGAACCCGAATAATAAATCTCATCCCTGCGATGATGATCCTCTTCATCTGCTATGTTTGTCCGATTTGCCTTCTTTGGCGTAAAATAGACGTCATCATTCTGTGCCATAGCCGTAAATGGCAGAATCCCAATAAGAATTGAGAGAAGACCTGTTTTTTTCATAATCAATACTCCTTTCTTCCTAAATGTCAATTGTTGTGTTGCAAATTTACAGTCGAACCGTATGCAAATGTAAGGATTTTCCCTAAGTAGGGATAGGTTTTTCCCTATTTTATATAATTTTGCCGCTACATTTAACAAGCATCAAATGGACTATTATAAAGCTATATTTACCCTCTCTTGCAGGGAGGAAGACCGACAGACGGCATCCGATCTGCTGATCGATCTTGCCGGAGAAGCCGGCTTCGAGGCCTTTGAAGAAACAAACGGACAGGTGGTGGGCTATGTTCAGCCGCATCTTTTCTGCCAAAACCTGCTCGACGAGCAATTGAGTCACTTTCCCCTACCCCACGTTTCAATTTCATATACCCTTTCCTCGGCCGAAAACAAAAACTGGAATGCCCTGTGGGAAGAAGCAGGATTTGCCCCTATCGTTATTCAAAATGAATGCGTGGTTTACGACGCACGCCACACGCACAAAGAGCAGCTGCCTGCCGACCTCTCTTTGAAGATAGGCATAGAGACGCGGCAAGCCTTTGGAACGGGGACACATCAAACCACCCAATTGGTAATTTCGCAACTCCTTCGTCTTGATATCAACGGAAAGGCTGTGCTCGACTGCGGTTGCGGAACCGGAATCTTAGGCATCGTTGCCGCCAAAATGGGAGCAAGAAACGTCATGGCTTACGACATCGACGAATGGAGTGTGGAGAATACTCGACATAATGCCGAGTTGAATAAAGTTGAAAATCTCTCTGTTTATCAAGGTGATGCAACGATTCTCTCCACGTTAACTACACGTTTCGATTTGGTCTTAGCCAATATCAATCGTAACATTCTGCTCGCCGATATGTCGCATTTCAAAGCAGCCATGCGCCCTGGTGCACGGCTTATCCTAAGCGGTTTTTATGAAGAAGATCTGCCTTTGCTGTTGGAAGAGGCCGAGAAATGGCAACTGACAGAGGTGCATCGCAGCGAGCAAGACCGTTGGGCATGTTTGGTTTTGCAATAAGACGTTTTTGCCTCTACAACATTTTTATCAGTCAAAAAAGGTAGAAGTCAAAGTCCATTTCAAGAGGTGGATCTCCAAAAGCTTAGCAAATGGCATGCAAAAGCTTAGGAAATGCTGTGCAAAAGATAAGAAAACGCGGTGCAAAAGCTAAGCTTTCGCACTGATAGATTGCAACTTATTGATATTCAATCGGTTGCAAAGCATCATTACAAAAATAAAAATGCCTTTTGAAATTCCAAGAAAAGGGAGCACAACCGGTAGTATGGTTGCATCGATCAGCATGAGTTCTCTCATCCTATTGCCTTACTGTCAGCACTGAGTCTGTCAAAAGGTTAACAAAAAATAGTAATGAAACCGATTCCTAATATTTATATTTGCGTTTTTTAGCAATAAGTCTTGTTTAATAAGAAAACTTTTATTAATTTCGCAGCGACTAAGAGAATAGATCATCATCAGCGTGAGTGTAAAATCTGTTTTTATAGGGCTTCTGACACTGTTGTTCGTGAGTTGCGAACTGAAAGTGTGGCGAAACGCCGACGGCGACCATGACGACTGCGTGAGAGTGGAACGTTATGACCGCCTGGAAAGCCGTTATCTCAGCACCGGAGACTATTCGGCCCTGCAACAGATGAACACCGATTATCCCATCGAAACAAGAACACTGATAGAGAAAGTTCTACAGTTGGGGTCTGTAGAAGACTTTGAAATACATAAAAAGTTCTTCCATTACTTTCAAGATTCTACCCTACAGCAACTAATTGCAGACATCGGAGTGAAATATATGAGCCTGAAAGAACAGGATGAGGAGCTGTGTAAGGCGTTCCATCAACTGAGAACGTGGCTGCCAGGCTTGCCTGTGCCCAGGGTTTACGCGCAAATAGGCTCGTTGGATCAGAGCATTATCGTGGGCGATAGCACCATCGGCATATCGCTGGATAAGTATATGGGGGAAGATTATCCTTTGTATAAAAAGTATTATACAAAGGAACAGATGAAATCGATGGGTCGTGAGTTTATTGTTCCGGATGCATTAAGCTTTTATTTGCTGAGTCGCTATCCGCTGAACCGCTATGAGACGCGCTCGCAAACAGAGCGAGACCTGCACATGGCCAAACTGATGTGGGTGGTGAACAAGGCGATGGGACGAACGTTTTTTGACTCACCTTATATGATATATGTAACAAAATACATGTGTTCGCACCCCAAAGTGTCGGTAAAAGAATTGATTGAGAGCGACAATTATCGCGCCATGCTTCCTTGAACGATCTTCTCGTGCTGCATTTTTTGCACAAGAAGATGAGTGAATTCATAGTTTTTCAGTCCCCATTTGGGGGCAATGAGCATTCCGTCGGGCGACTGACTGACAAACCGTTCCAAAACAATGTCTTTGCGAAGATGCTGAATATATCGGCAAATAATATCGATATACTCCTCAGCGGTATATAGGTGAAAGGGAGCCTTTTGGTATTCTTTGGCCAAAAGAGTGCCCCGAATGATTTGCATTTGATGAATTTTGAGGATGTCGATGGGTAGAGACGAGAGGATGGGAGCTTGCCGGAGACTCTCGGCTGCGTCTTCTCCGGGAAGCCCGATGATGATATGTGCACCGGTGAGAATACCCCGTGCGTGGGTGCGCTCGATGGTTTCACGACTGCATTCAAACGTATGTCCGCGACAAACTCTTTCCAACGTGGCGTTATTGGCACTCTCCACACCGTATTCCACGATGAGGAATGTGTGGCGACGAAGCTGTTCGAGATAATCGAGCAGCGAGGTTGGCATGCAGTCGGGACGAGTGCCGATGACGAGTCCGACGACATCTTCAACGGCCAATGCTTCTTCGTACATGGCCTTGAGCCGGTCGATAGAGGCATAGGTATTGGTATAAGCCTGAAAATAAGCCAAGAATTTCATCTCGGGATATTTACGAGCAAAAAAGCGTTTGCCGGCTTCGAGTTGTTCGGTTATCGTGCGTTCGTGGCCACAATAGGCTGGATTGAAGCTCCGATTGTTGCAATAGGTGCAGCCGCCGATGCCCGTTGCGCCGTCTCTTGTAGGGCAAGTGAAGCCCGCATCGATGGAAATCTTCTGCACTTTGTAAGGAAACTGTTGTCGCATCCAACTTCCGAAGTCGTTGTAGGGGTATTTCATTTGTAGGATTTTTGGGGATGATGTGGGCAGAATTTCTAAGAATCTCTATCGCAGACGTTAAGCTTTGGCGCGTGGAATCTTTGATTCGAGGCCCTAAGATCGGGTTGCAAAAGTACGGATTTTTACTTACCTTTGCCTGCAATATGACTAAAAACGTTAGAAATGAGAAAGCTATTATGGTTTTGTTGGGCTTTGTGCCTGTCATCGTTGACGGCGATGGCGGCAGATAGATTGGACCTAAAGGGAGTGACTGACGGCAGTTTCTCCCCCTCGTACCTCAGCGGTATCACTCCCATTGAGGGTACAGAACTCTACGCACGAATCAGCGACGATGGCAAACGCATCGTTCGTTACTCGTTCAAAACGGGAAAAGAGGTGGACGTGATGTTCGACGTGGACAACACACAGGGCGAAAAAATTGCCTCGTTCGATGGGTATATCCTCTCGCCCGATGGTACACGAATGCTCATCCGCACAAAGACAGAGAAGATTTATCGCCGTTCTTACAAAGCGGTGTATTACATCTATACAATTGCTTCACGCAAGTTGCAGCCTCTGTCGGACGGCGGTCCGCAGCAAGTTCCTACCTGGTCGGCCGACGGACGGCAGGTGGCTTTCGTGCGAGACAATAATATCTTTCTCGTCAAACTGCTTTACGACAATGCCGAAAGCCAGGTGACGAAAGACGGACGACCCAATGAGATCATCAATGGACTGCCCGACTGGGTAAACGAAGAGGAGTTTGCCTTTAACAGTGCTTTGGTTTTCAATGCCGACGGAACGATGCTCTGTTGGGTGCGTTACGACGAATCGCGCGTGAAAACCTACTCGCTGCAAATGTTTCGGGGACAGAAACCCGAACTGGAAGCCAACGCACTCTATCCCGGTTCCTACTCGTACAAATATCCGAAGGCAGGCCAGGAGAATGCAATACCATCGGTGTGGAGCTTCGACATCAAATCGCGCCAGACGCGAAAACTGAATGTCCCCCTCCCCGCAGAGGGCTATATCCCGCGTATCAAGTCTACCGCCGATGCTGATAAAATCGTGGTTTACACGATGAATCGCCATCAAGACGAGTTGGGAATCTACACCGTCAATCCGCGCAGCACCGTAGCACAGCTCTTAGTAAAAGAGAAAGCTGACCGATATATCAAGGACGAGGTGGTGGAAGGTGTGACCATCTATCGCAACGCTATTCTCGTTCCGAGCGACCGCGATGGCTTTATGCGACTCTATCTCTACGACCTCACTGGCCGATTGCTCCGGACCATCGGCGAGGGCAACTGCGATATAACGCAAGTTTACGGATATGATGAGCAAACGGGTGATGTCTTCTACCAAGCCGCGGCTCCCACTCCGCGCGACCGACAGGTGTTCGTCTCCCGCAAAACCGGAAAAACCGAGTTGCTCACCACCCAGACGGGATGGAATAAAGCTCTCTTTTCGGCCGACTTGAAATACTTTATCAATACCTGGAGCGACTGCCGAACGCCCTACGTCTTCACCCTGCGCGACAGTAGAGGCCGAACGCTTGCCACGTTACTTGACAACGCTCGCCTGCAAAAGAAATACGAGGAGCATGCCTTACCCTCGCCCGAATTCTTCTCTTTCACCACACCCGATGGTGTGAAACTCGATGGATGGATGGTGAAGCCCGCACAGTTCGACCCATCGAAGAAATATCCCGTCATCCTCTTTCAGTACAGCGGACCGGGCAGTCAGCAGGTGGTCAATTCTTGGGCGATAGGTTCAATGGGCCAAGGGGCTCTCTTCGATCGCTATTTGGCACAAGAAGGTTTTATTGTGGCTTGTGTAGACGGACGCGGAACCGGGGCACGCGGAGCCGAATTCGAGAAGTCGGTCTATCTGCGATTGGGTCAGCTCGAATCGAAAGATCAAGTCTCTGCCGCCCGTTATTTTGCTTCGCTGCCCTATGTTGACGCTCGCCGCATCGGCATTTGGGGGTGGAGTTTCGGCGGATTCAATACCCTGATGAGTATGAGTACGGGCGATGGCGTCTTCCGCGCCGGTGTAGCAGTGGCTCCACCTACATCGTTCCGCTTCTACGACACGATTTACACCGAGCGTTACATGCGCACCCCCAACGAGAACGCCCATGGTTATGACGATAATCCCATCTCGCGCGCCGACCGTTTACAGGGTGCTCTACTTCTCTGCCACGGACTGGCAGACGATAACGTTCATCCTCAGAATGCCTTTGAATACAGCGAATCGCTCGTGCAGGCTGACAAAGATTTCCGTCAACTCTTTTACACCAACCGCAACCATAGCATCTATGGTGGCAACACGCGCCATCATCTCTTGCAGCAGATTACTCGCTTCTTTCAACACGAACTGCAAGAAAAATAATCTCTTCTTCTATCAATATAGATCTAAACGAGGATATGCCGAATGCGGTGTATCTTCGTTTTTCTTGATGTAGGAACTTTCCAAGTAGTCGGAAGCTTTGTTTTTCTCATTTTAAGCTTTCCGAGTAGAGTAGTCGGAAGCTTTGTTTTTCTCATTTTTGAGCTTTCGTAGAGGTACGAAACTTGATTCTATTCCTCAAAAAAACGATTCCGACTGCAAAAACTGCAGCCGGAATCTCTACTTACATAAAGAACCTTGTAAAGTATTACCTTGAATATATCTTTTTGCCAAGCGAGCTTCTACCGCTTGTCTCTCTTTATGTATGCTCTCTTTTTCCTCTTTTGGTGTTGCAAAGGTACGACAAGAGGATCGTCAATCTCGTTGCTTGACGTAAAAAACTACTCAGAAGAAGAAGCAACCGATTGCACAAACATGAGGAGTTTTTCCTCATAGCGCAAGAAAGAATTAGATATAATACTCGGCCGAATCGACGAGTCCGGCACGTAAAGCATACTTCGTGGCCTCGTGCACATTGTTGACGGTAAGCTTTCGAAAGATATTTTTCCGGTGCGTGTTGACCGTGTGAAAGCTGGAAAAACGCTTCTCGGCAATCTCTTTTGTCGTCATCCCCAGGGCAATGTCTTTGAGAATTTCGACTTCGGTCTTGGTGAGCGGAACGAACTCGACGGGCGAGATAGGCGAGAGGAGCAGTTCGGCAATTCGCCGACCGATGTAACGCTCATGCACAAGCAGACAGCGGATGGCTTCGCGAATCTCTGTCAGAGAGGCATCTTTGAGCAGAACACCAAAACGATGACTGCTGCCCAGAAGTCTTTTTAGAAAATCGGCACTGAGGTCGTCGCTGAAAAGCAGCCACTGCACTTGTGGGAATCTCTGAGCGAGAATAAGAAGTTCGTCAACATCATTGAGGTCGAACAGGGTGTAGTCGAGAATGACTACCGATTGGGGTTCACTCTGCAAAGCCTCTATCAAGCTGGTCTTGTCGGCGGTTTGTTTCCACTCTACATCCGACCACTCACGACCGATATATATCAATCCTGCTTGCGTAATGGCTTGGTTGTCTGCCAAAATGATTTTCTCCATGATGAATCCGTCTTTATCTGCATTTGTGTTGTCTGCAAAGGTACGGTTTTGGACTTAGAAAGAATCCTCTGTTACCCCTAAAAGCTGGATGCCTCGAAAACAAATTCTCCTCAAAGATGAGACCGCAAAAGATGAATGCATGAAAAAAGGATGTGCCCAGTCGAAACGGACACATCCCTTGTATCATAAGGAAAACCCTAAGGCTTTTAAGCCTCTGCGGGAGCTTCTGCTGGAGCTTCCGTTGCGGGAGCCTCGGTCTCAGCAGCGGCCTCTGTGTTTTCTGCAGCAGCCTCGGCAGCCTTTTCAGCTTCGGCTTCAGCCTTTGCTGCGGCCTCGGCAGCTTTCTTCTCTGCGTTCTTCTTTGCGATGGCGGCATTGATGCTCTTTTCCTCTTCCAGTCTTTTAGCAGCGAGATCTTTCTTGGCTTTTGCCTCGTTCTCACGCACGGCATCGGTACCTTTTTGACGGTCGGCTTTCCATTCTTGGAACTTCTTCACGGCCGTTGCGTCGTCAAAAGCACCTTTCTTCACACCTCCGCGAAGATGTTTCATCAAATAGACACCTTCGTGCTGAAGAATGTTGCGTACGGTGTCAGTGGGTTGCGCTCCGCATTCCACCCAGTAGAGTGCTCGCTCGAAATTCAAATCTACAGTAGCCGGATTGGTGTTGGGGTTGTACGTACCAATCTTCTCAGTAAATTTACCATCACGTGGTGCTCTTGCGTCGGCGATGACGATGCCGTAGAAAGCATATCCTTTACGACCGCCGCGCTGTAATCTGATTTTTGTTGCCATTTTGCAATTAAATTTTAATTTGAGGTTTGAATTTTATGCTGTCATCTCGTGGCAGCGGGTGCAAAAGTACTCATTTTTTGTCGATACGGGATGAGTAGCTCTTTGGGGGCTCTTTTTATTAAAAATTATTAACGATATTCCAAGTCTTTGCCGCAGGCGAGAGCTTTTCCTCGTTCTGGAGGCATCCCAAGATTGGGAACCTTTGTTTCTCCCATTTTTAAGCTTTCCCAAAGTTGGGAAGGCTTGTTTCTCCTCTTTTGGAGCTTTCCCAGAGTTGGGATGTCTTGTTTCCCTCATTTTTAGGCTTTCCCAAAGTTGGGAAGGCTTGTTTTTATCTTTTTGAAGCTTTCCCAAAGTTGGGAGCCACTCTGACACTCTAAACAATTTTAAAACGGATGCGGAAAGAGCGAGCCGTTTCATCCCAAGTGGTGCCCAGGACGACGAATCGACCTATCTGACCCGTTGAGCGGACGTGCTTGCCAACGCAGGGACAGAGGTCGAAGTGCCCGATGCGAACGAGACGGATAACGCTGGAATAGTCGTCGGGCAGACGGGAGAGGTCGATACCTTCGGGCAGGTTGTATCGATCAACCAGCTCGTAGGTCACAGGCAAGTCCTCTTCAATCAGTTCATTCATCCGCCGTTCCACCTCTCTTTCTTCCTGCCGTGTGGGTTTGCGTTCGAGGGTATAGCTGATTTTGCTCTTCTTACGCTCGATATGTGCATCGGTGGACCGCTCACAGCCAAACATTCTTATCATCACCTGATTGAGGAGATGTTCGGCCGTGTGTGCGGGCGGAAATTCGTTTTTATTGTGCGTGCATAGGGGACGGTCGATTTCTTTCATCTTTGTACTGAACTTATATATTCTACCATGATGTGGGGCGACTGAAAGAGGCAGCCTACCGTCGCGGGTGAGTACAAAGACGGTGGTCTCGCCTGTGAGCAGATCTACCGCAGCAACGTTTCGTTCGGGTATTTGCAGGAAGTTGAAGGCGTGTGCAGGGATATTTATTTCGAGGGAAGAGGCCTCGGCAGAGAAGTTAGCCACGACGAGCAACACTTCATCTTCATGTTTGCGCAGGAAGGCGAAGTGACGGTGGGAATTGAAGACGATGGATTGTGGATTGGCGTACATCAGGTCGAAGAACTGTCCCTGCGTGATGGCTTTCTCGCCCTGGGCGATGTGCAAGATGGCGCGATAGAGGGAACGGAGTTGAAGCTCGGGGGCGGTGAGGGCGTCGGGAGCAAAGTAGCCGCGGCGGAGTGTGTCCAGCATCCAATAGTCGAAGATGGTGGTGCGACCGTCTCTGCCGCTGAATCCTTCGCAGTCCATACCGCGTTCTCCCAATTCCTGTCCGGCATAAATGAGTAGCGGATTGGACTGCATGAGGGCTGAGACAAGCAGGGCAGGAATGGCTTTGAAGGCATCGCCGCAGAAGAAATCGCTGGCAATGCGCTGCTCATCGTGGTTCTCGAGGAAGTAGAGCATCTGGTGATTGATGTCGTCGAGCGACTGCCAACGGTGGGTGATACTCGTGGCGGAGCTCTCGCTACAAAGAATGCTGCGTAGGGTGTCGTACATGCCCACCTTGTCGTAAAGGTAGTCGAAACCGGCCTGAAGGTAGTTGCGGTATTGTGCGGGATTATAAACCTCGCCGATGAAGACGAGTTCAGAGTACTGTTCCTTGAGTATCCGCACGACGTAGGTCCAGAATTCTGGCGGAACCATTTCTACCATGTCGCAACGGAAACCGTCGATACCCATTCCGGCCCAGAAGAGCAGTATGCGGGTCATTTTCTCCCAAGTGTCAGGCCTGGGATAAAAGTGAGTACTACGTCCGCCGGCGTCGCAATAATCGATACCGTAGTTGAGCTTGACAGTCTCGTACCAGTCGTTCACGCCGGGGTGACTGTAGAAGCGGTCGTTACCCGTAGCTTTAGCGGGCTGTTCGTGGTAGGTACGTCCGTCTTCGCCGGTGAGGCAGACGGAGGGCTGGAAGGATTCGCCCCAGCAATAATAGAAGTTGTTGGCTGTAGAGAAGTGCAGACGAGTGTCGTCGTTTTCGCCAAGGTCGGCCACACCTTTGGGTCTTTTGATGGAATGATATTCACGCGCCACGTGATTGGGCACGAAGTCGATGATCACCTTCATCCCGGCTTGATGGGTTCGATCGATAAGTTCCTGCCATTCCTGCATCCGACGGTCGACATTGACGGCGAGGTCGGGATCGACATCGTAATAGTCGGTGATGGCATAGGGCGACCCTGCCCTACCCTTTACGATGGCACTATGCTGGCGGGGGATGCCAAAACGGGTATAATCGGTTTGGGTGGCATGTCGGATGATGCCGGTATACCACACGTGGGTGATGCCGAGTTGGCGGATTCGTTGAAGTACTGTCTCGTCGAAGTCGTTGAACTTGCCGCAACCGTTTTCGGCAATCGTTCCTCCCTCTTTGCAGGTGGAGTTGCGATTGCCGAAAATGCGGGGTAGAACTTGGTAAATAATCATCTTCTTACTTACTCTTTTACCTCCTTATTCCTTTTCTCTCTTAGATGCCATGTGCGACCACGTTTTTGTCGATTCGCCCAATCATACCTTGTAGAGCCTTTCCTGGACCGCACTCGGTGAAGTCGTCAGCACCGTCGGCAATCATGTTCTGCACACACGACGTCCAGCGAACCGAACTAGTAAGTTGTGCAATGAGGTTTGCCTTGATTTCCTCGGCCTGGGTGTGTGCCTTTCCGTCTACGTTTTGATAGATGGCGCATCGGGGAGTAGCAAATGTGGTGGCTTCGATGGCAGCTTGCAATTCGTCTTTGGCCGGCTGCATGAGCGGAGAGTGGAACGCACCACCCACTTTTAGCGGAAGGGCTCGTTTAGCTCCTGCAGCTTTCAACTGCTGACAGGCCTGGTCAATGGCTTCTTCGCTACCCGAGATGACGAGCTGACCGGGGCAATTGTAGTTGGCAGCTACCACCACGCATCCGGATTGGCTCACTTTCTGGCAGACTTCTTCCACCACGGCATCCTCTAGACCCACGATGGCGGCCATCGTGCCCGGGGCCTGTTCGCAGGCCTTCTGCATAGCCATCGCACGGGCATAGACCAGACGTAGACCGTCTTCAAAACTCAGCGCACCGGCTGCCACTAAGGCGGAAAACTCGCCCAGTGAATGTCCTGCCACCATATCGGGTTTGAACGCCTGACCCAGACACAAGGCCGAGATGACGCTATGTAGGAAGACGGCAGGCTGGGTGATTTTAGTTTCCCGGAGCTGTTCGTCGGTTCCGTCGAACATGATGTTCGTGATGCTATAGCCCAAAATGTCGTTGGCTTTATCGAAAAGTTCTTTTGCCAGGGGATAATTCTCATACAGATCTTTTCCCATACCTACAAACTGTGCCCCTTGTCCGGGGAATACGTATGCTTTCATATCTTTCCTTTTTTATATGTGATAATTGTTTTTTGCGCTACAAAATTAAGCAAAAATGTTGAAACGCAAGACGACGACTAAGAAATGAGAATTAAAATGAAGTCCCGAGATGCAAACAGCCATGGCGGTTTGAACCAAATGAACTCCGGCATGCAATCGTACTCCTGCAACGGAGTCAAACAAACAAAAAGAGAACTGATATGCACATCACGCATCAGTTCTCTTTTTTGTTTAGCCTCATTAGCCATTAAAAAAGCATTTGTCTTCACTCCCTCTCCCTAATTTCTTCATTCATTTTTTACTCCATTTCTCTCCTTGAGTTCAAATTCAGTTCCCTCCTCCACGAATTTCTTGGGCGTGATGCCTAAAACATTTTTGAAGGAACGCACGAAGTTGGAATAGTCGTAAAAGCCACAACGGTCGGCTACATCCCGGAAAGTGAGATGCGGAGAGGTTTTGAGGAGATGACAGGCACGACGTATCTTTATGCGCTGCAAATAAGCCAGGGGTGTGCCACCGGTAAGAGCCGAGATTTTGCGGTAGAACTGACTGTAGCTCATACAGAGTGTCGAGGCCAGGAGATTGACGTCGATGTCCTGACCACTGTTAAGCCGTTTGTAAATGCAATCGGTGACCTTCGCCAAGAAAGCACGATCCACATCGGAGAGTTGAATCTCGTTCTCGGGCTTCTCCTTCACGCTCTTTTCTTCTTTTGGAGATCTTTCTTCTTTGGCAAACTTCTCCCGCAACAGTTTGCGCTGCTGTAAGAGTTTTTCTATCCGCACATCAAGTTCGCTACTGTTGAAAGGCTTGTTCAGATAGACATCGGCTCCGGCCTGAATCCCACGGATGCGGTCGGCCTCGGAGATTTTGGCCGTGATGACAATGATGGGAATATGACTGGTCACCTCATTTTGTCGGATGCGACGGCACAGTTCAAGTCCACTGAGACGAGGCATCATAAGATCGGTGATGATGAGATCGGGTACCACCTCGATCGCTTTCTTCCATCCTTTTTCGCCATCGGTAGCATAAAGCATGGCATAACGGTGTTCGAGATGCTCGCCGATGAAGGCCGCCACGTCGGTATTGTCCTCAATAACAAGGATACGCGGCGTGTCGTCGTCTTTGATGTCGCTATCGCGCAACTGAGTCTCCGGATACATCGGCGTTGCGATCAGCGGAATATTTTCAGCACCATCGGACACAGGTTGGCAGTTATCGTGACGTATGGGCAGGGAGAGATGGAAGGAGGTGCCTACGCCAAGTTGACTCTCTACACTAATACGACCGCCGATAGAGTCGAGAATCTGCTTCACTAAAGACAATCCCACTCCCGTACCTATGTTTGACGATTCGTTGTCGCCTTGATAAAAGGGCTCAAAAAGATGATCGAGATGCTTCGAGGCAATACCTTTTCCCGTATCTGCGACGTCAAGGTAGAACCAGTCGCCCTCGCACCACACGCTGACGTTCACTTGCTTGTATTCGGGCGTGAACTTGAAGGCATTCGACAACAAGTTGTTCATTACTTTGTTGATGTAATCGGGCACGAAATCCATTTCCACGCTTCCTTTCGAGAAAAATTGTAGGACTATGTTCTGACTGCGGGCATAGTCGCGGTAGCTCTCAATGATCATGCTAATCTGCACGACAATGTCTCCACTGCGCCAGTCGGGGAGACTCACCTCAGATTTCATCTTCGCAATGTCCAACAACTGATTAATGAGCAAGAAGAGACTGTTACTCTGCCGTTGGATTTTTTCCGACTTCCGGCGTACCTCATCGCTGATTGCTGGTTCCTGCAAGATGTCTTTGCTTAGTCCGAGAATGAGCGTGAGCGGTGTGCGAAACTCATGGGTAATGTTAGTAAAAAAAAGCTCACGCAGGTTGTTCATCCTTTTCAAAAGTAAATGGTTACGCCTGCGCAGACGCCCCGAATAGATGAGCGTTCCTGTAAAAAGAGTCAACCCTAAGGTCAACAGCAAACTGAAGTATAAGATACCGGCCTTCTTGGTGCGCTCGCTCTCTAATTCACGCTGGGTTTGCGCTATCCGCTCGGCCTGTTGATGCCGTTCGATGTTGAGACTCACGTTCTGTATGCGGTTCATCTTCTCCATGTCCACCACACTGTCTTGCAGTCGGGCCGACTTGATATGATTTTCCAATGCATTGCGATAGTCACCGCGCCGCTCATAAATCTGGTAATAAAGATGATGGATCTCGGCCAAATGTTCCTTCGATTTGATTCTCCTAGCTGTAGCTTCGGCCCGATTCAACTCTTCTAATGAACGCGTGTCGTTCCCCATGGCATAGTCTATCTTGGCTAGTGCCAACAACGGTTCGAGCGCATGCCACTCGTCTTTCGAGTCCTTCATCAACTCGTAAGCTACACGATATTCTTCATAGGCCTTGTCGTACTTCCAGGCTTGCTCGTAAAGCGATCCGAAATAAGTATGACAAAGAGATATGCCTACTCGGTTCTCCGCCTTCTCATTGAATTCCATCGAACGACGATAATACACCCAAGCTGAATCGATCTGCCCGCGTGCCTTCATCACCGAGGCAATATTGGCATAGTCTATCGCCTGCCCCACATTGCTATTCAAATCACGCTCGCCGGCAAGCGCAATCCGCAACACGCTGTCAGCCCGCGCATAGTTGCCCAGAGTCATATAGATATTACCCAATCCATTGAGCGATTTTACATAGTTCTTCTTCCACGTGAACGACGTATCCCGACTCTGCTCACATAATTTCAGTGCCCGATAATGATGTTCCTGCGCCGCATCCAGAATCCCCAATCGGCGATAGTTTGTTCCGATATAATTCAGTGCCTGCACTAGTTCCAGCGTATCGCCTAAAGCCTCGGCTTTCCGCAATGCTTCGCCATGCACTTTCAAAGCCTCCTCAAATCGACTTTCCTCACGCAAAGCCTTTCCCCATTCTCGCAAAGCCACAATGCTACCTAGACGATTGCCATCAACCTCCAACTGCTTTTGCAGTAAAGCAAGCGAGTCAACATCGTGCACACCATACACAATACTATCTACGGCACGCCGTTCTTCGAAAGAAATCTTGTGCTGTCTGCCTTTACATGCGCCCAAGAGGAACGTGGCCAACAGGAGAGTTGCCCAAAGAATCATCAGATATTTCGTCCGTTTAGGACAAGAAGGTAAGGTCGTGTTGCCCATAATGTCTATTGATAGAATATTGTTTTTAGTTTGAATAATGAGGATCGTGTGATAGAATCCGCTCTCTAAATTTTAGGCAAAAGTAAGGGAAATTCAGAATATTACCAAATTTCTTCTCGCCTTATTACTGTTCTCACGTTCTATTCGCCCTCCATGATCTTTCATATAGTCCGAGAAAACAAAACTTTTCCGTTTTTCGTTTCTCTTTTTTGTAAGTACAGAAGCTCTATTTCTCGTCCATTCTATATTTCTGTAGATGCAGGAACCCAAATTTTATCAATTCATAGCATTCTCTAAATTGTATATAACTGTCAGTTCTCAATTCCCCTATACAAAGGCGTTTTAGAAGGATTGTCGTCAAATTTCGCAAGACGTTTCAGGAAAAAAAATGAAAGATTTTACCACACTTTTGAAAGATTTTGCAATAACTCTTATCGCATTCGTATTCTAATTTTGCAGCAGAAAACAAAACCGACAATGAATAGCAATAAAAATAAAAGAAAACAGGTGAAGCCACAACAAAATGCCAACCTGCAATTCTGCGACGAAAGGACCGAACTACTCTCCACCATTCAAGACCTTGTGGAGATAGAGGTAGATAGACGTATGGATGCACAGGGTAATTCAAGATCTAAAAGGCCACCTCCAAAACAAACATTCTTTACGCGTTTTTTCGACCTTATACATCAACTACTATGTTGACACATGGAGATAAAGGGTACGCAATCAGCTGAACGAAAAAATAACTTTTTCATTCAATCTCTCTTAAATCACACTGGTTGCGACCCTACTCCTCTCCACAGACTAAATCTAACAAGAGTAAAGAGTCTAACAGAAACAGACAAAACATTAAAAAGAGAATCGAAATCCAAGTTTAACCCAAACGCCCATGCCTCTGATACGGCGTTCCCCATAAAAGGGGTTATAGAGAGGTTTCTAATTATATGATAGACAAAAGACGAATGATTCTGCTATCACGCCCGCTAAGCGGTAGGATAGCAAGAGTGGGTCTTAGCGTCTTGCTTACCGCAACGATTACCGTCGCCGCACATGCGCAGACGGAAACGGATACGGCAATGCAAAACCGCCAAGACTACAACAAGGAGCTGCGCACCCGAACGTGGAGCATCTATGCAGAGGGTGGTGTATCATGGACCACCGGCGTGGAGTATTCTCGCTTGGATGCCAAGCGTAGCTACAACTTCGCACCGGCTGTAGGAGGCGGGATCGACTTCAACATCCGTCCCTGGGTGCGTGTCGGCGTAGAGTATCTCTATTCGCGTTATCGTCGCGAGCAGCGTTTTTCAACCATTTCTTCTGCAGTTATGCCTGCCAAAGTGTATGGCAACTATCTGATGAACTATCACAACATCAAACTCGGTGCAGGTTTCAATCTTATGGAATTCTGGCCCAAACGTAAGGCACAGTGGTTCAATATGTACTTAGGTACAGGTATCGGCTACACGATGGGGCGCGGAAACGATTATGGCATGTGGTTCGGAGCCACCAAGACGCAGGGCGGCATTACCACACCGCTGGGTAGTGGAGTGATCAACAATACAGGGACAGTGATCATCTCTGGTACAGTAAAGACAGCTAACGATCACGTTTCCTACCGCAAGTTCTACATTCCTGCCTCACTGAACATCGAGGCTGATGTTAGCCGTCGATTTACCTTAGGTGTAAAAGGCGAAATGGATTGGCTGTTCAATCCCAAGGATGTGGCTCCTAAGAATCTTATCTTTGCTTTGGCTACGGTACGCTACAACTTCGTCACAAGTAAGGCTCAAGTACTCAAGACCTATTATTCCGGACGAATAGAAGAACTCAATGGTCGCATCAACGATCTGCAACAACAAGTTGAAAGCGAGCAGGCACGCGCTGCACAAGCAGAGGCCGACCGTGCTCGTGTGCAGCAAGAGGCTGCCGACTTGCAGCGCCAGCTCGACGACTGCAATGCCAGCAAAAAGAAGATAGAGGACAAGATCGCACACGTCGTACCCTTTGCACACGACCGTGCAGACATCAGTCAAGTTGAGCTCAACCGACTAATTGCTTTTGCGCGGAGTGTTCAAGGTAAGAAACTATCTATCGTGGCAGAAGCAAGCACACCTGGTTCCTCCGACTACAATCAGCACCTTAGTGCACGTCGATTGGAGAGTGTCATGAAGGTACTCAAGGCAGAAGGCTTCTCCACTAAAGATCTCAAACCCAGCGTTGCCATCGGCGAACAAAACGGAATCCCCAACGCTAAGGGACGCATCGTAACCATCACCGTAGAATAAACAACAAATGAACAATAACTTTATAATTAAAAATAATATGAAACGTATGAACAACTTGCTGCTTGCCATCACCATGCTGACCGCTGCAGCCACATCTTTCACCGCATGTCAGGAAGACGCACCCGCAATCGACTACAAAGTGAACGTAACCATTAACAACGACTTCACCGAAGTGGTAAAAGCCATCAACAATGGAACCGTGAAGATGACCGAAGCCGTAGGTAAACTCACCACCGCAATTGACGAGATGAAGGTTTCTCAGGAAGAAAAGCTCAAAGCCATTACTGATGCGATCACCGCACAAACCTCTTCGGCAGAAACGAAGTTGGCCTTGATTGAAGCTGCTATCAAAGCTCAGACTCTTTCGTCTGAAAACAAACTTGATGCTCTCAAGATGGCCATTGAAGCTCAGGCTCTTTCAACTGCAACTAAGCTGGAAGCATTGAAACTCGCGATGGAGGCGCAGACCCTCTCAACTGCAACTAAAATTGATGCTCTTAAGACCGCAATTGAAGCTCAGACTCTCTCGGCTGAAAATAAACTCGACGCGCTCAAGACAGCCATTGAAGCTCAGGCTCTTTCAACTGCAACTAAGCTTGATGCATTGAAACTCGCCATGGAAGCGCAGACCCTCTCAACTGCAACTAAAATTGACGCTCTCAAGACGGCAATTGAAGCACATACTCTGTCGACGGCCAACAAACTTGATGCCTTAACGTTGGCTATTCAGTCTCTGCCCGACTATACCGCTAAGCTCGCTGCTTTGGAAACGGCTATCAACAACCTGCCCGACTACACCGCTAAGCTCGCTGCTCTGGAAACGGCTATCAACAATCTGCCCGACTACACCGCTAAGTTCGCTGCTTTGGAAACGGCTATCAACAACCTGCCCGACTATACCGCTAAGCTCGGTGCTATCGAGACCGCTATCACAACGATGCAAACAACACTCGCAGCCAACGGAACGACACAAGGTACAATCAAGACGGCTATAGATGCTCTTGCTACTGAGCTCACCAACTTGAAGAACGAGGTGCAGAGCGGAAGAACCGATGCTCAGACAGCCGTAACTAATCTCATCAACAAGCTCGACGAGATTAAGAACAAGCTGCCTTAATCGATCATAACGTCCGCACACGCGGCATATAAACACTAAAAAAGAGATGCCCCTTTAGCAGTCATGCTGATGGGGCATCCTTTTTTTGTGGCACTTAGGGTAGAAGGAATGTCAGTTCGGAATAACGAAGCATTGACGAATAAGAAGTCCGGTTATCGTTCGCACAATGGTCGATAGGAGCAATGTTCGCAACGGCGACGGTCGGGAGTGGGAGTGAAAGGTATGCGGGGATTGAAAATCTCGTTGAGCAGAGTATGCAGACGTTCCCAGAATTCGCTTCGATAGACTTCGACATCCTCCACTCGTTCTTTACCGAGCGAAAGCACGGGATCGTAGTCGTCGCGCGAGGCGTGTTGAATGAAAAGCAGGGCGGGACTGACAGGCAGACGGTTGATATTCCATTCAGGCGATGAGCGAACGATGGTCGAATAGAGAAAAGCCTGCAAATAATAATCAGTATGTCGAGCCGAAATATTTTGTGTAGAGAATATCGCCTCCAAATCACCAACGCGCTGCGTAGGCACCCGTCCCGTTTTATAGTCTACCACACGAATCGCGCAGCCTCCCTCGTGCTGCACCTCGTCGATCCGGTCTACCACTCCGCCTATTACCATCCGATGCCGTTGGTGGCCGGCTTGCACCTCGATAGAAGCTTCCACACGGCGTTCCAGACCCAGAATTTTAAAGGGAGCGAGCCGCCGATCGATTTCCAGCAACTGATGCAGATAACTGATGATCACGCTACGATTGATCAGTTGCAACCCGTTATAAGGAGGGCGTGTGCGGTGATCGGCCACCTTGAACAGCTCCTCATTGAAAGCTCTGTCCACGATGCGTTGCAGGGTCCATTGATCCTCCAAGAGTCGTGCGATGCCTTCAGCTGTCACCAGCTGCGAAGCATCCATTAATTCCTCATAGATCCATTGCGAACAGCGGTGAAAGATGTTGCCGAACGTACGATTGTCTATCTCCTCCGTCTCGGCATCAGCTTCTTTGATGCCGGCCACCGTGTTGTAGAAGAATTGAACCGGACAGCGCAGGTATCGATTCAGAGCCGTGGGCGAGAGTTGTTGCAGATGCAAGAGCGCGCTCATCACATTGGCATTTTTCTCCACGGCCTGCGGCTGCATCCTACTCGGAGTCTGCCCCGCCTGCAAAGCCAGTCGCTCGATATGGTGTCCGCTCTCCACCATCCATTGAAGCATGAACCGGCTCATTTCGCCCGTATGTCCGTCTTCGGTAGAATGGTTGTAGAGAATGGTAATGTTACGGGCACGTTGCAAGAGGCGGTGAAAATAATAGGAATAGATCGCCACCTTATGATCTACGGTAGTAAGGCCATGCGCCTTACGGAGAGCATAGGGAATGAACGAAGCATCGTTCACGCCGCGCGGCATATTCCCCTCGTTGCAGGAGAGGATGAGAAGGTTGTCGAAATCAAGATTACGCGTTTCCAGCACGCCCATTATCTGAACGCCCACCACCGGTTCGCCGTGGAAAGGAATAGAAGAGCTCTGAACCAATTGCATGAGAAGTCGTTGGAGCGTACTGAGGTCTACGTCCAGATCGCCCCCAGCCACCAAGTCAGTCAGTCGGTTCAGCAACGTATACATTCTGAACACCGCCTCTTTGAGCAGCGGATCATCGCCCTGCTGCGCTCCGTGCCCCACGAGCCGCAGCACCTCCAGAAGCCATTGAAGCAATCGGACATGAAAGCCATTCCTCCCGTCTGCGCCCTGCTCGACATCTTGGAAGAGCAGCGAGAGCTGCTCGTCGCAGATCAGTTCATCACGTTCGGGATAATAGATATGATTCTCCTCCAGTCGGGCGAGCAAGGCAGAGCTCTCCTCGCTCACGAGTCGGGCGTAGGGATGGCGCAGAACCGGATGGATGTAGTGAAGGCGATACTGATCGGTCCCGTCCACACGTCCGGCAGTTTGCAAGGCGATAAGCGCGACGACGAAGGCATGCACGGGCGACTGTGCCAGGGGGAAACCCGTCGTGATGTTGACATTCTCCACCTCGGGTGGCAGACTATAGACCACCGTTTGCAGCAAATCCTCGTCGCAAAGCACCACAGCCGTGCGTCTTCCAGCCTGGATGTAGCCATCGGTTTTGAGCCATTCGCCCACGTAACGAGCCTGAAGCGTCTCGGTAGAGGCAGAGATGAAACGGATGTGCTTCTCGCCTCGCAGATTGTTGTAGAGAGCATCATCGTGCGTATCCAGCTCATTAGGGAAAACCTCGAGATGTTGTCGGATGTAATGTCCAGCCTCACAGGCGGTGTTTTGTATATAATGTCGGTCGAAGTCCCAGTAGAACCAAGCCCTCCCCTCCTGTGCCAGTCGTTGAAAGAGGAGCCGTTCCACGCCTTGCAGCAGATTGAAGCCCACAAAGATATAGCCGTCGGCATCAAGCCCATCGAGTTCGCCTTCAGCCACCTCGCGGTAAAGAGCCCCCTCATAGGCCAGCCCCTGCGTCTGCAAAAACGCATTGTACCGATGATAGATTTCGCCAAGATGTTGCCATAGACAAAGAAAACGACGCTTGAGTTCGGTATCGTTCTCGGGTGAGAAATGGCTAAAAAATCGCTGCAACACCTGCCGCTGTTCATCGGTGAGATAAGACGTGTCGTCGAGTTCGTGCAGATGGGTCACGTTGCGGAACACCTCGTCGGCAGAGGCCCTGTTTTTATCCACATCATCAAAATCGGACAGCATCAGCTGTCCCCATCCATAAAAGCGGTCGAGCGTCTCGGTAGATCCCGTGCATTGACAGTAGACCCGATGAAGGTCGGCCACGAGCTTGATGTCATCGGCCACAGCTCTGCTACTATTCTCGCAAAAAAGCTGCCGGATGGTCTTGTAGGTAGGACTCCACAGCGGGCCCTGACTCTTGCGGGCCAGATGCTCGTTGAGAAAGAGCGAGGCGCGTTTGTTGGGAAACACCACCACGAGGCGTGCCAGGTTGTTGCCATGATTGGCCAGCAAATCGGTGGCAACAGCTTCTAAAAAGGATAGATTCATGTTGTTGGATTGACGAATAAAGAGGTGCCGGATTGGCCAGTAGACGAGCAGACCAATTGAGATGATTTTGCACAGTGACCCACTTCAGTGGGAAAGCAGATTGTTCTGTCGCCCACCAACCTGTAGGTTGCTCGAAAGCTACTTTTCCGGTTTCTCCCTTCAAAGATAGGCATAAGATTCTTAACAAACAAAAGAAGTAGGAGAACTTCTTTCTATCACAGCTATTTTTTACATCATTAGCCATCTTTCTTCCCTCGTGGATATTCGAGTCGCCGTTGGAACCTTTCCACCCGAATGGATGAAAGACTTTTCTAACGTTAGAGCCTTTCTCTTGAAATGAATGAAGGACTTCGACACAGTTGGAGATCATCTTTTTCCCTATTTGTATGTCTCCGACGTGGTCGGTGGAAATCGTGCAGACTGCAAGTGTACTTCCGACGCAGTCGGAGATAATCGTGCAGATTGCAAGTGTGCCTCCGACGTGGTCGGCGTCATTCATGCAGGCTGCAAAATGTCTCCGACGTGGTCGGCGACGCATTTTTTGGCTGTTTGAACGTCTCCGACCGCGTCGGAAACATCCATTAACACAGCAAGGATGCTTCCGACCCGGTCGGAGAGAAATTCCATTAACGTATGAATGCCTCCGACCAGGTCGGAGAGAGATCGCAGACTGCAAGGCTTCCGCCGACCAGGTCGGAGACGTTTATTTCCTAAAAAGCCTTAATCAAATTGACGACTTAGACATTCATCTTATCAAAAGAATGACAAATATTCGAGAAAACAGAATTCCGCATCTCGCAAGATTGTAAAAATTATTTTCTTACTTTTCGTGTCGAAAAAACGATAGGCAATCTACAGATTTTTTGTATCTTTGCAACCACTATGCAACAATTAGAAATACTTTCGGATACCGCGCAAAATACGCTATGCCAATTGATCGAAACTGCACAGCACATCGTTGTCTGCTGCCATAAATCGCCCGACGGAGACGCTATCGGTTCGTCGCTGGCCTGGGCAGACTTTCTCAAGAGCCGGGGCAAAGAGGTGCAGACCGTGATTCCCGACGCCTTTCCCGACTTCCTGAAATGGTTGCCGGGCACAGAACGACTCCTGCGCTATGACAAACAACGGGAGAGAGCCGAAGAGGCTTTTGCCAAGGCCGACCTGGTGTTCTGCCTTGACTTCAATGCCGCCGGCAGGGTGGACGAGATGCAAACGCCACTCGAGGCTTCGCCGGCTCGGCGTGTGATGATCGATCACCATCTCAATCCTACGTTGGCTGCTGAGCTCGCCGTCTCGATGCCGCAAATGAGCAGCACGAGCGAGATGATTTTCAGAATCGTATGGCAACTGGGCGGGTTTGAGGCAATGACCCGGCAGGCTGCCATCGCGATTTATTGCGGGATGATGACCGACACGGGCGGATTCACCTACAATTCTACGCGGCCCGAAATCTATACCATCATCGGACATCTGCTCACGAAGGGTTTCGATAAGGATAAGATTTACCGTAACGTCTACCATAATTATAGCTCGTGGGCCATCCGTTTCCGAGGCTACATCATGAGTCAGAAGCTGAACGTCATCGCCGACTTCAATGCCTCCTACTTCTGCATCACTCGGCAGGACATGCGGCGGTTCCACTTCAACAAAGGCGACGCCGAGGGACTGGTGAACGAACCGTTGCGCATCCGCGGACAACGGCTCGTCATCTCGTTGCGTGAGGATACGGATAAGGATAGGCTCATCTTAGTGAGTTTGCGTTCGGTGGACGATTTCCCTTGCAACGAGATGGCCGAACGCTTTTTCAACGGCGGCGGACATCGCAATGCCAGCGGTGGAAAGCTCTTCTGCACCATCGACGAGGCCGAGACGGTGGTGCGCGACGCGATCCTCGCCTTCGCCGACAGATTGAAGAAGCCTGCGGCAGAATCAATCGAAAAAAATGTATAATTGCCCTCGCACAATGGCCCGTAATCAATCTTTTTGCTAACTTTGCACAGCTCGCGCAAGCCGTCAAAGAACCTGCCGGCTTCTATTCAAGTCATAAAATAAATGTATCGACGAATGAAAAAACTATTCCATGCCCTCCTCCTCTCTACAGGTCTTCTGGCCGTCGCCTCGTGTAACGATTCGCAGTCGTATGCCGATCAGGTGAAGCAAGAGCGCAGTGCGATCAATGCCTATATCGCCAAACATCAAATCAAGGTCATCAGCGAAGCTCAATTCCTGGCCAACGGCGAAAAGACCGACACGACCGAGAGAGAATTCGTGCTCTTCGAAAGTTCGGGCGTGTATATGCAAATCATCAACAAAGGCTGCGGCAAAAAGATTGAGAAAGGCGAGAAAGCCGACGTGCTGTGCCGCTTCTCGGAGTGGAATCTACTGAAAGATACGCTCCAGCTCTCGAGCTTCGATCCGCGATTTTCGGGATGGGTGGACAAGATGTCGGTGACGAACACGTCGGGCACCTTTACGGCTACGTTTTCGGGTACCTCCGGTCTGATGTACCGGGCCTATCAGCGCACGAGCGGCACATCGGTTCCCTCGGGTTGGCTCACGCCGCTGAGGTATATCAAAGTGGGACGGCCGGCTACGGAGAAAGACACGCTGGCACACGTCCGCCTGATCGTTCCACACGACCGCGGCCACGGAGCCGCCAGCTCCAGCGTCACGCCCTATCTCTACGAAATCACTTACCAAAGAAGATAAGAACTATCCCATCATGACACTGATTAAATCGATTTCCGGCATCCGCGGAACTATCGGCGGAACAGCGGGCGATACGCTCAACCCGCTCGACATTGTGAAATTCACGTCGGCCTACGCCTCTTTCATTCGCAAACATACGCCCGGCGGCAGCAACAAAATCGTTGTAGGTCGCGACGCTCGCATCTCGGGCGAGATGGTGAAGAACGTCGTATGCGGCACGCTCATGGGCATGGGTTTCGACGTGGTGAACATCGGACTGGCTACGACACCGACCACCGAACTGGCCGTGACGATGACCGGAGCCGATGGCGGCATCATCATCACGGCCAGTCATAATCCCCGCCAGTGGAATGCGCTGAAGTTGCTTAACAACAAGGGTGAATTCCTCACGGCGCAGGATGGCGCTCAGGTGTTGGAGTCGGCCGAAAGAGAAGACTTCCTCTTTGCTGATGTCGATGCATTGGGCAAATATACCGAAGACGATTCTTTCGACCAACGGCATATCGACAGCGTTCTCGCCCTGAAATTGGTCGACGTCGAGGCCATCCGCAAGGCCGGCTTCAAGGTGGCGGTCGACGCGGTGAATAGCGTGGGTGGTGTGATTCTACCCAAGCTTCTGACGCAACTCGGCGTGAAATATAAAATGCTCTACGGCGAGCCTACCGGCGATTTCGCCCATAATCCCGAACCGCTGGAGAAGAATCTCTCGGGCATCATGAACGAGATGAAAGCCGGAGGAGACTACGACTTGGGCATCGTGGTCGACCCCGACGTAGACCGTCTGGCTCTAATCTGCGAGACGGGTGCGATGTTCGGCGAAGAATATACCTTGGTGAGCGTGGCCGACTACGTGCTGTCGCAGACTCCGGGCAACACCGTTTCGAACCTCAGTTCCACTCGTGCCCTGCGTGACGTCACCCTGCAGCATGGCGGTCAGTACACGGCTTCGGCCGTGGGCGAAGTGAACGTCACCACGCAGATGAAGGCCTCTCAAGCCGTCATCGGCGGCGAAGGCAACGGCGGCGTCATCTACCCCGAGAGCCACTACGGCCGGGATGCGCTTGTGGGCATCGCCCTCTTCTTGAGCAATTTGGCTCACAAGGGCTGCAAGGCGAGCGAGCTGCGCGCCACTTATCCTAACTACTTCATCGCCAAAAACCGCATCGAACTCACTCCCTCTACCGATGTAGACGCCATTCTGCGGGAGATCAAAGAAATTTATCGGAACGAACAGGTGAATGATGTCGACGGCGTGAAAATCGATTTCCCCAACAGTTGGGTACATCTGCGCAAGAGCAACACCGAGCCCATCATCCGCATCTACAGCGAGGCTTCCACCATGGAAGAGGCCGATGCGCTGGGCAAGGAGATGATGCAGCAGGTGGAGAAATTGCAGTAGCATCTTGACGAAACGTCTCCAAGGCTCTCCATCCAAGAGACTCTTTTAGAGATAACAAAGCAATGAGCTTGGCACGGGTTGCCAAGCTCATTGCTTTTCTTACTGAGTCGCTCAGTAGCATCATTTTTCTCTCCGCGGCGGTTTTGAGCCGCTCAGTAGCATCATTTTCCTCTCCGCGACGGTTTTGAGTCGCTCAGTAGCACCATTTTTCTCTCCGCGACGGTTTTGAGTCGCTCAGTAGCATCATTTTTCTCTCCGCGGCGGTTTTGAGTCGCTCAGTAGCACCATTTTTCTCTCCGCGATGGTTTTGAGCCGCTCAGTAGCATCATTTTCCTTTCCGCGACGTCACTGTAGGGTACAATCACACCATTTCGGTCTCCGTGGCCCTACTGTAGGGTACAGTAGCACCATTTTGGTCTCAGATGTTGGTTTTGTAGGGTACAATAACGCCATTTTCCTCTCCGCGGCGTCATTGTAGGGTACAGTAGCATCATTTTGGTCTCAGATGGTGGTTTTGTAGGGTACAGTAACACCATTTTCCTCTCCGCGGCGTCACCGTAGGGTACAGTAGCATCATTTTTCCCTCCCAGCCGATTCCTCGCGGTGAGAAAGATGCCGGCGCGCTTCGATACATTTCGACACGATGGCAAACTGATAGATCGCCTCCCAAAGGGCATGAATCAGTCCGGGCGTTCCATCCCGAAAGCCGCCCTTGAGGATATACGAACGGAAGAAACGAAACAAAGGACGACCCACCAAAGCCGTGAGACCATAGTGTTTGTGACGGCGTTTTTCAATCTCGTTGTCCGAGTAGATATTGGTTTTCCGGCAGAGCGTCGCCACCGAATCGTTGGCCAGATGCTCGAAAGCCAGCTCTTTGCGATGGCGAGGCAGACGCAACACCTCGCCCTTCACAATGGGGGAGGCATGAATGATGGCGGGCCATTGCGTGACGTCTTTTCGGAAGAAGCGCAGGATGTAGTCGGGATAGGCGGCGTGGAGGAATCGACCCATGAAATAGTTTTTCCGTGGAATAGCCAGTCCGGCGGCACAATGAGGCCGACGGATGTAGGCGTAGAGATAGTCTTTGAGGGCCGGCGACACGAGTTCGTCGGCATCGAGCACCAACACCCAGGGGTATCGGGCCTGGTCGATGGCAAACTGCCGGGCGGGTTCCACGATGGTATAGTGTTTCTTCTCAAACGTCACGATGCGGCAACCATGTTGCCGAGCGATGTCTACGGTGCGGTCGGTGCTCTGCATGTCGCACACCAAAATTTCGTCGAAATCCTTTACCGACCGGAGCACCGCTTCTAAGTGACGTTCGGCATTATAGGTATTGATGACGACAGAGATTTGGGGAGAGTTGTTCATGCGGACAAAGGTACGAATAAAAATCTATAGCGTCCATATTTCCGGATTATTCCGTAATTTTGCAGCCATATCCATCACAAATCCAACCAGAATGACTCAACGAATGATTCAACGCTGCCAGAGGCTGCTTGCAAAACCTTTTTTTCACGACCGCCGAACGATTCTCGCCCTGTGGCTATTGCTTTCGCTGGTGGGAATGCTCAAACTGCACCGATCGGATAACAATTTTCTGATTTTCCGCGGCGTCTTTTGGCACACCATTCAAGGTCTGCCGCTCTACGAGGCCTATCCAGCCGAATATTTCGACGTGAATCATTACGGTCCGCTCTTCTCGCTCGTCATCGCGCCCTTTGCAGTGATGCCCGTTGGACTGGGAATGTTTTTTTGGCTCGTGGCCCTCTCGCTCACGCTCTATTTTGCCATCAGATGCTCGGGACTGACAGACGGCGGAAAGCTCTTCGTCTTCTGGTTTTGTTCGGAAACGCTGCTCACGTCGCTTTTCATGCAGCAGTTCAATATCGCAATTGCTGCCATCATCATCGCCACGTTTTTCCTCGTAGAACGGGAACGCGATTTTTGGGCAGCCTGCCTCATCGTCGTGGGTACGCTGGTGAAACTCTATGGCATCGTGGGGTTGGCTTTCTTTCTTTTCTCGCGGCACAAAGTTCGTTTCACCCTTTCGCTCGTCTTTTGGGCAGCGGTGTTGTTCGCCGCGCCGATGCTCATCAGCAGTCCGCAGTATGTCGTGGGGCAGTATGGTGAATGGGTGGCCTGCCTGGGCGGAAAGAACGTGGAAAATATCCACTCGATTGCACAGAACATTTCAGCCCTGGGCATGGTGCGACGCATCACCGGCAACACGATCTATTCCGACCTGTGGCTGATTCTGCCCGCTCTGACGGTCTTCTTTCTTCCCTATCTGCGCCTCGGGCAATATCGCCACGCCGCCTTCCGACAGACGCTCTTGGCCTCGGTACTGCTTTTTGTTGTGCTTTTCAGTACGGGCAGCGAGTCCAGTTCCTACATCATCGCACTATGCGGAGCCAGCATTTGGTATGTTGCTGCACCCTGGAAACGCAACCGTTGGGATGTAGGTCTGATGGTTTTCGTCTTTCTGCTGTCGAGTATGGGTTCGTCCGACCTCTACCCACGCGAATTCAAACGCGAAGTCATCCAGCAATACGCCCTGAAAGCTCTGCCGTGCCTACTGGTGTGGTTGAAACTCTGCTGGGAAATGCTGCGAAAGGACTATGCATCGCCCGACTCTCGTCCTATCCGATAGTTCTTCTCCCGTCAATCTGACTGATTCCTTATTGAAAATCAAATATTTTGCTTACCTTTGCAAGCAAAATATAATTTTATGTCACATCATAGCTTAGATTCATTAGACAAAAAGATATTGCAGCTCATTGCCGAAGATGCGCGCATACCTTTTTTGGAAGTAGCCCGCCTGTGCAAAGTGAGCGGAGCAGCCATTCATCAACGCATTCAGAAACTCACTCACCTCGGCATCATCAAAGGTTCGCAGTTTGTGATCGACCCCGAGAGCATCGGCTACGACACCTGTGCCTTTGTGGGATTGCATCTCAAAGATCCCAACGACTCCGACCGCGTGGCCGAGGCTCTGAAGCAAATTCCCGAAGTGGTGGAATGCCATGTTACGACGGGCGACTATGATCTCTTCATCAAAATGTACGCCATCAACAACCACCATCTCATGACCATCATTCACGACAAGCTCCAACCGCTGGGACTCTCGGGTAGCGAGTCGCTCATATCATTCAACGCGCTCATCGACCGGCAGATCTCCGTAGATCATCTCCCTATCATGATGAGCGACGACGAGCTCTCGTCATCTCTCTCTTAAACACCTACACGCCGTCTTCTTCCTCGGCTTCTGTTGTCGGAGCTGTATCGCTACCCGTATCGAGCGTGGCATCCTTATGAACCGACACTTCGCCGAATCGCGAGAGTCGTACCACCAACGGAACATACTCATCGCTTGACTTATCGGGCGAACCCACACTGGCAGCAAAGTAAAGGTAGCCGCCCTCAGCCCGGTCGAACACGACACCGAGCAACGCCCCTTTCTTCCCCACTTCATTGTCGAGATAAGAAGAGAAATCGGTTTTGGAAAACGTTCGATTAAAAAACTCAGAGCCATCGGCCCGCAGGATCCGCACCGTCACCCGATTGTCATAGTATTTCTGAACGCCGTCGGCAACCTGCGGCAACGACTTATCAGCCCGGAAGTCCGTTTCCACCGTATAAGTAGCCCCGAGCCATTCCACCTTTCGACTCTGCCGGTAATCCCCCATCGTCTTTGTTTTCTGCACCATCGCCACTGTGGGTTTACGGGTGATAATATCGGCATTCTCCTTTTTCCCGCCGCAGCCCATCAAAGACAGAGTCGCCGCAGAAAAAGCCATCAATAAGAGAGAGTATTTCATTTCTACTTCGTTTTTTCGTTGCGCAAAGGTAACAAGAATCTGTGAAAAGGCAGAACATCCATCTCCAAATCACTACCTTTGCAGTCGTCCAAACACTTTTACAAATGCACAAACAGATGATTCACCTCCTCCTGGCCACGGCGATCGCTTTATCGTCTTGTTCAGACAGGAAAACAAATCGGGAGATGGCATCCGCCGATACACTCCCATCCATGGTGATGCAGATACAGAAATGCGCCAAGCTGTATACCACAGAAGTGCGCGTCCACAAAATCATCACCCACGACGACGCCAAACGTCTCAAAGGTTCGCTCTTAGGACAGAACATCGACCTCACCCTCCCCTTGAGCAAACGCAAGATCGCCATCCCCATCGACGCCACGCTGAAAGCCTACGTCGACTTCTCTCATTTTTCGGAAGACAATGTTACCCGGCGAGGCAAGCGAATAGAAATCACGCTACCCGACCCTAAGATCGGACTCACCGCCACCCGCATTTCTCATCGGCAAATCAAGCGATACGTCTCCCTGGCGCGAACAGACTTCAGCGACGAAGAACTCGCCTCCTACGAACGTCAGGGCCGGCAAGCCATCCTCCGCTCCATTCCGCAGATGAATCTGCTCGAACAAGCTCGCGCCAACGCCGCCAAGGTCATCATCCCGATGATTCTCCAGATGGGCTACCGAGAAGAAGACATCACCGTCTCTTTCCGCAAACGTTTCACCCCATCCGATCTCCCCACCCTACTCCACCTCCCCAACGACGAAAAGACCTCCACCGATGAATAAACTGCCCTGGTTTCTCCGCCTCCTTCCCCCACAACTATGGCTCTATCTCGCAGCCATTCTTGTGGCCTCGATCGTCATTTTGGTAAGCATCCGACGCTGCACCCACAGCACCTCTCTCCATCTGGAAGAGAACACCCGAATCGACATCACCCCTCTTCAGATTCGCCAAATCAAGAGCATCGGTCAATGGCAATTTCTCGCCATCGACGACGAAGAACTTGTCGACACCACCCGTTACGGTTTTTTCGGCGACGATCAGCTCGTGCGCATCTACTACGGCACCCTACGTCTGGGCATCGACCTGCGCCAGGCTCAACCCCACTGGCTCGAGATGCATGGCGATACGCTCCTGGCGCGACTCCCGGGCATCGCTCTGCTCGACAACGACTTCATCGACGAAGCCCGCACACGCTCATTTCTCGAGCAAGGCTCCTGGAGCGATGCCGACCGCGAACGACTCTACCACCGGGCCTACCTCCAGATGAAGGCACGCGCGCTGACGAAAGAGAATCTCGCCGCAGCCCAAGAGAACGCCCGCACCCAATTCTCTCACCTCTTCCGTTCAATGGGATTCAAACACGTCAAAATTCAAATGGGGCATTGACGATTGATGGGCGCTCCCCTAAGTGAGAGGCTGTTCAAGTCGCCCCCATAGAAGATCAACGAAAAAGGGAACCGATACACTGTCGTATCAGTTCTCTTTTTTTTCATGCAGTTGACGAGTGAACAAGTTGACGAGTTGACAAGGAAGTAACCTTCCTGCCAACTCGTCAATCAAAAAGCAAATCTACTCGTCAACTAACAAGCAAATGTCTTCACTCCCTTTCACTCCTTCACTCCCTTTCACTCCTCCCCCTATGGGGCACTTTACCCGAGCCTACTGAGGTTCATTTCTTTTACTTTCATAGGTTTTTGGGTTTAAATGATGAATAAAAGTTGTCGTAGGGGTACGAAGACCGCTTTTTGAGGCGTTTTTGCGTTTCGTACCCCTACGACGGGTTGTTTTTCTCATTTTCTGTGTTTCGTAGGGGTACGAAACGTTGTTTTTCTCGTTTTTGGGGTTTCGTACCCCTACGAAGCCTCGCTTTTCTCATTTTCGAGCTTTCGTAGGGGTACGACGACTTGTTTTTCTCATTTTCAAGGATCTCGTTGCTATACGGAATTCTTAATAATTGATGAATGGACGTACATGAGAGGGATAATTGTGAGCGTCCCAACTCCAAATCACGCTTGTTGGCGGACTATTTACAAGAAAAACTCCAGATGAAATCGGTGTGGTTGGGGTGACAGGCACTGTACTATACTCCGAACTTGACCAATATCTTCCCAGCAAGGCTGTGCCGCCCGCCTGGGTGAAAGCGGTATTGGCTGCCACTCCATCGGGCCAGTTGTACATAAAAAATTTGATGACATCCGATACCTTTCCACCTCCAAGCACAGAGTAGACGTAGCCCCACTCGCCATATGCAGGCAGATGCCATTTAAAATCTTTGATACGGCCTTTCAGCGGTGATACAGGCTGATAGTGCCCAGCCAGATAGAAGGCGGCGAGATTGGGATCGTCTCCCTTTGCTGTTGTGCTACCGCTGCGATTGGTGGCAGGATTCCAGGTCTCGTCATATCCATTTTCTGTTGCTATCAGAGCAGGAACGGTAGAGGAGACGTTCAGACTTTTAGAAAATCTTGACCCACTAAGGTCGTAATTTGTTCCCATTCCTGAAGTCGCATCTGTCAGTGCGACAGCCAACCCGTCTTTCGTCAAAGTTTTCTCTCTTAAAGATACGGCCACGGGTGTACGCGTACCTTTCTCGGCTAAGGTGCCCACCGTTCCGTCGTCGAAGAGATAGAGCAACTTGTATTTGAGTTTGATATTGATCGTGTAAGACTCGTTTGCCTTCATCGTGGAAATACCAAGAGCCGCAGGCGCAAAAAGTGTGCTTGCATCACTTAGATTGAAGGCTCCTACAGTGCCAGAGCCTTGGTAGTACATATATTTGAAAACATTGTTGGGCAGATAGTAAAAATACTCGGTAAGGAAATCGTTTGCCAAGGGATATTTTTTATTATTCGTCATTGAGGTAGCAGGGAGATTCCAATATCCGAAATTGCTACCCATCGGCAACGCTGCATCTGAGATGGTTTCTCCCGTCCCATCTAAATTATAACTGCTACTGTTAGGCATGGGAAGGCCACCAATGGTATAAAAGGAAAAATAGGCATTGGCAGAAGCATTGGCGTAGGCCACGATTCTGAATCGCAGACGGGCTGTTTTATGTCTCATCGTGAAGGCGATCCGCAATTTACCCGCACCAACTGTCTGCTCGGTGGTTCCTATCATACCTTTATCTCCATTGTTGATGTAGAGTTTGTTACCGAATAGTGTTACAGCATCGTTGCGACACACAAAGATGTAAGTGCCTGGAGCAAGAAACAACTTCGAACCGGCATCACGCGTGAAACTACCATTAGTGAAAGTTCCTTTCAGTTCTGAATCGGCTCCGGTAACCATATTTCCCGTAGCTTTGTCTATAGCATAGATGGTGTAATGGCCATCTGAAATCGGGGCACGTGTCTTGGGGTCGTTTTCCTCCGGAGCATCACGCTCTACAGATAACTCAGCCTCCATGCCATTGCGCAAAGTTACCATTCGAGGCTCTGGCATCTGTGAGACAACTCGACTCTTGGTTTTCGGCACATCACTATTAAAGGCTTCTGTTTTGATGACTATTTCAAAATTCTCACCAATGTCAATCGTTCTGCTGTTTTTAGTTATATCGTTCTCACTTGTGCACGATGCTAACAGTGCGCAAGCAGAGCAAAGTGTAATTACTTTTGAAATAATTGTTGTTTGAAATGTTTTCATACTTCTACTTGTTTTTTTAATAACCCGGACCATCTAATTCCTGTTCATCCCAATCTTCCTCTTCCGTTTCCGGAGTTTTCGGTGTGATTGATGTCTTGCAGAAAAACTGCTCACTCTCTAACCTCATCACCACACTTTTGGGTGTAGTGTAGGGTAATCTCTCTTGTTTGAATAATTCTTTGTTCATTGTTATTTTCATTTTATAAATAAAACGTCATTTAGAATTTCATACAGAAAAAAACATACGGAAAAGCCTGCAAAGAGATTCGCTGGGAATCCCTTTGCAGGCTATGGTTGCACCACATTTCGCGCGCGCGTAGGAAGAAGCTAAAAAATCTTACACTACAATAGGTGCGAACATTGTGTGTGTGTGTGTGTATGTGTGTGTGTTTAAGGTAGTCATTTTCTGGGAGACTACCAAACAATGGGCGTTAAAAGATGCAGAAAAGTTCGCCCTTTTCTGCCCCTCTTGCTTCTGCCGATATGTCAACACATTTTGTTTCACGGCGGCAAAGGTAACACAATCTTTCGAGATAAACAAATGTATCAGAAAGGAATGATAAAAGGGAAGAGACTTACTCATCAGAACCTAAACTGAAGCTTGCAACACGCCATTTAAGAATACTGCGCGAATGATGGGCGTGGTGTAGGCGTAAGGAATGAAAGAGAGCGACGGGAGGGGATGGGTGATGAAGAAGTTGGCCACTTTTCCCACGGCCATCGACCCATAGTCACGACTTAGCCCCATGGCGTAGGCTCCGTTGATGGTGGCGGCATTCAAAGCCTCGGACGGCTGAAGACGCATCTTGATGCAGGCCAACGATAGGACAAATTTCATGTCGCCCGAGGGAGTCGACCCTGGATTGTAGTCGCTAGCAATGGCAAGTCCTAAGCCCGAAGCGATCATTTGGCGTGCCGGAGCAAAGGGCATGTTCAGGAAGAACGATGTTCCCGGCAGAGCAGTCGGCATGGTTTGAGAACCGTGTAACAGACGGATATCCTCTGAGGTCATGCTTTCCAAATGGTCTACCGAGAGAGCTCCGTGCTGCACGGCCACTTCCACTCCCCCACTTGGGGCCAGTTCCTGCCCATGAATCTTGCCGCGCATTCCGTGCTTGGCCCCTGCTTTAAGAATCTGCGCCGTCTCCTGGGGCGTGAAAAAGCCTTCATCGCAAAAGACGTCGATAAAGTCGGCCAAGCCCTCGGAGGCCACAGCGGGTATCATTTCGTTCACCACCAGATCGACATAGGCACTCTGTCTCCCGGCATAAGCACGCCCTACGGCATGTGCTCCCAGGAAAGTGGCCACCACTTTGAGGGGCGATGTCTCCTTGATACGCCGAATCACTCGCAGCATCTTCAGTTCGTCTTCCGTGTTAAGGCCATATCCACTCTTGATTTCCAAACAGCCCGTACCTTTGAGCATCACCTCGTCGACGCGGCGCATCGAGAGTTGGTAGAGTTCGTCCTCGGTCATTTCGTGCAGTCGGTCGGCACTGTTGAGAATGCCGCCACCCCGTTTTGCAATCTCAGCATAAGAGAGTCCGTTGATTTTATCTACAAACTCCTGCTCCCTACTACCAGCGTTCACAAGATGCGTATGCGAGTCGCAGAACGAGGGGAGCACCATTCCGCCCTGCGCATCGATGCGACAGACGGTGTCATTCAGAGGCGGCAAGTCGGTCATCGACCCGAAATCCGCAATTCTTCCCTCCTCTATCAGCAGATAAGCATTCTTGATAGTCTCGAAGCGAGCCATCTCTTCGCCCTGTAGGCGCAGAAGTTTTTTGCGATCAACGCCACCAAGGAGAGCAATATTTTCAATCAAGGTCTGTGCCATACCTTATCTATTGAGGAACTGAATAGAGGCTTCAATGTGCGGATACATCACCACGTCGGTGTCTATAAACGGAACCACTTGGCGATATTCGGCGTGTATCTGCATGATTTCGGGCGAAGAGACAAGCGGCCGACGGAAGTCGAGTGCCTGCGCAGCGTTAAAGAGTTCGATGGCCAGCACTCGTTCGGTGTTGGCCACGACCTTGCGCAATTTGATGGCGGCGTTAGCTCCCATGCTCACAAGGTCTTCCTGATCTTGGCAGGAGGGGATATTATCGGTAGACGATGGCACGGCATACGACTTGTTCAGACTCACCACCGAAGCAGCCGTATATTGGGCGATCATAAATCCACTGTTAAGTCCCGGCTTGGCCACAAGAAAGCTGGGTAGATCTCGCAGACCCGAAACCAATCGATAAATGCGGCGTTCGCTGATGTTCGAGAGTTCGCTCAGAGCAATCGAGAGATAATCCATTGGCAGTGCGATGGGCTCTCCATGGAAATTGCCAGCCGAGATAATCAAGTCTTCATCGGGGCATACGGTGGGGTTGTCGGTGGCCGAATTGATTTCGATGTCCACCACCTGACGTACGTATCTGATGGTGTCTTTCACTGCCCCATGCACCTGTGGCACACAACGAAACGAGTAAGGGTCTTGCACATGCTTCTTGGGTCTTCCTATCAACGCACTTCCCTGCAATGCCTTTCGTATGCGGGCAGCGGTTTCTATCTGTCCTTCGTGCGGACGAACGGCATGCACGGCATGTGTAAAAGGTTCGATTCGGCCGTCAAAAGCATCGAGAGACATCGCCGCAATCAAGTCGGCCCACTCACTCAGACGTTGCGCATGGAGCAGTGCCCACACCGCCTGTGCACTCATATTCTGCGTTCCGTTGAGCAAAGCCAAGCCCTCCTTGCTGGCCAGTTCGATAGGTTTCCAGTTCATTCGGCGATTCATTTCCTCGCCACTCAACAATTCTCCGTTCATCTCCACTTCGCCAAGTCCCACCAAAGGCAGACTCAGATGCGCCAAGGGAACAAGATCTCCCGACGCACCCAATGAGCCTTGCTCGTAAACAACAGGACAAATGTCGGAATTGAACATATCGACGAGCCGTTGCACCGTGTCGAGTTTGCACCCCGAATAACCGTAGCTCAGCGATTGTATCTTGAGCATCATCATCATTTTGACAATGTCGTTGGGCAGCCGATCGCCCACTCCGCAGGCATGCGACTTAATGAGATTCACCTGCAATTGTGAGAGTTGGTCTTTGCTCACCGAGACATTGCAGAGCGACCCAAAACCGGTTGTAACGCCATAAATAGGATTTTCTTCCTTTTCAATGCGGTTATCGAGGTATTCCCGGCTGCGAATGATGCGACGACGAGCATCGTCGCTCAATTCGATAGAATCGTGTTGGTAGATGATTTCGCCCACTTTCTCAATGGTGAGATGGGCAGATGAGATCAAATGTGTCATGATTGAAATCAGATAAAAGGGTTAGAATTGAAACTGCTTAATGAGTTCGTCGTCTACAAGGTAAGGAAGGGTAACTTGAAAGTCGGGCGTTCGCTGCATTTCACGCCTGATAGCATCCATCGCCCCCTTATTTCTGGCCCACGAACGGCGTGTGATTCCGTTGTTGACATCCCAGAAAAGCATTTGTCGGATGCGATTGTCGCAGGCTTCGCTACCATCGAGAACCATCCCGAAACCGCCATTGACAACTTCTCCCCAGCCCACTCCGCCACCGTTGTGGAGGCTCACCCATGTGGCACCGCGAAACGAATCGCCGATCACATTCTGCACCGCCATATCGGCACAAAACTGCGAACCATCGTAGATATTGCTGGTTTCGCGGAACGGAGAATCTGTCCCAGACACGTCATGATGGTCTCTTCCCAAGACGATGGGTGCACTGATGCGCCCCTCTCGCAAGGCTTTATTGAAAGCCAGTGCGATACGTATGCGCCCTTCTGCATCGGCATAGAGAATGCGTGCTTGCGAACCCACCACCAATTTGTTGCGTCCGGCCTCGCGAATCCAGTGCAGATTATCAGCCAATTGCCCTTGAATATCTTCAGGAGCCGTCTTGAGCATATCGGCCAGCACATCGGCAGCCAGAGCATCGGTCAACTCCAAGTCTTTCGGGTCACAGGAAGTGCAGGCCCAACGGAAAGGTCCGAACCCATAATCGAAGAACATCGGTCCCATGATGTCTTGCACATACGAGGGGTAGCGAAAGTGTTTTTCATCCTTCATGATGTCTGCTCCGGCTCTGCTGGCCATAAGAAGAAAGGCATTGCCATAATCAAAGAAGTACATTCCTCTTGCCGTCAGTCGATTGATGGCAGCCACTTGTCGGCGCAACGACTCGAAAACGTGCTCGCGGAACCTCTCCGGTTGTTCTGCCATCAGTTGGTTAGCCTCTTCCAATGTCAGACCTACGGGATAATAGCCACCAGCAAAGGGATTGTGCAACGACGTCTGATCGCTTCCCAAATCCACTTGTATGTTTTCATTAGCCAACCGTTCCCACAAGTCAACTACATTGCCGACATAGGCCATCGAAACGACACGATGCTCGTCAACGGCCTTTTTCACAGCCACCATCAGTTCGTCAAGATTGTCGTACAGCTCATCTACCCATCCCTGTTCGTAGCGTTTTTGTGCCGCAAGAGGATTGATTTCGGCCACTACACTCACCACTCCGGCGATGTTTCCAGCCTTTGGCTGCGCGCCCGACATACCTCCAAGCCCCGACGAGACAAAGAGCGGCATCTTGCTTTTATCGGAATCTAACACCCGCCGTGCGGCATTCAACACGGTGATAGTCGTTCCGTGCACGATGCCTTGCGGACCGATATACATATAACTGCCTGCCGTCATCTGTCCATATTGGCTCACACCGAGTGCATTGAAGCGTTCCCAGTCGTCGGGTTGAGAGTAGTTCGGAATCACCATTCCATTGGTTACCACCACGCGCGGTGCCTCTTTGTGCGACGGAAATAAGCCCAGCGGATGCCCACTATACATCACAAGCGTCTGCTCATCGGTCATTTCGCTCAGATACCTCATTGCCAATCGATACTGAGCCCAGTTCTGAAACACAGCTCCATTCCCTCCATAGGTAATCAATTCGTGTGGATGTTGTGCCACAGCTGGGTCCAAATTGTTCTGAATCATCATCATGATGGCTGCTGCTTGTCGGCTTCGATGCGGATATTCGTCAATGGGGCGGGCATGCATTTCATAATGCGGACGTAGCCGATACATATAGATGCGACCATAGGCCTTCAGCTCCTGCACAAACTCGGGCAGCAATTCGGCGTGCATTTCCTCAGGAAAATAACGCAAGGCATTGCGTAAAGCCAACATTTTTTCTTCCTCAGAAAGAATATCTTTGCGTTTAGGTGCATGATTGATCGTGGAGTCATACACCTGCTTTTGTGGCAAAACGCGAGGTATACCGGCACGAATATCGGCTTGAAATTCTTGTAAAGTCATTGTCGTAATAGGTTTATAATAGATTGATTCAGGGCATTTTACGCCCTTTTAAATAAAGAGAACCGGCAAAAGAGTCTCAACCAATAGCCTTGGAAACCAAAGTATAAATCTCCGTCTCGGCCGTATTGGCCTGTGCAATCAAATCATCTGCCTCGGCCATCAGTGCGGAAGCCATCGTCTTGTCTGCCAAAGAGGCCGCATTGATCTTCACATTCATCCCGGCACCTAACACCGCAGCCCGTGCAGCCAATGCTCCAACACCCGCATCGGAGATGCTGTTAGGATTGCCCTCTATGGCCATTGCCTTGCAGATTTCAAACACCTTAGCAGCTTCTTTCATCGTTTTTAGCGGCACTTGTGCGGCATCAAGCGTAGCAGCCTGTATGGCTTGAGTACGTGCGGCCTTGTCTTCCTCGGTCTTTTTGGGCAGTCCGAATGCAGCCATCACCCGGTTGAAGGCCTCAGTATCTTCGTCTACAAGGTGCAGCAGCGAAGTCATCAGCTCCTGTCCTCTTGCAGCCCAAGTTCCAAACTCAGCCCAACGGTCGTCCCAACCGGGTTTATGACTCGACAGATTGGCCACCATTGTACCCAGTGCTGCCCCCAAAACGCCCATATAAGCGGCAATGGTTCCACCACCGGGAGCAGGAGATTCGCGCGAGGTTTCTTTGGCAAATTCGTCTACGGTGAGATCGACGAGCTGTTTTTTCTCCTCTTGTTCACAAAGAAATTCTATCACCTTTTCCCGAGGATGGAAAGGTTTTAAGTCGTCGAGACCCATCGATTTCACGGCTATACGAATGATGTCTTCCTCGGGAATGCCGACAGAGCGTTGTTGTTTTTCAAGAAAATATTTACCTGCCTCAATGAGTGTGCGTTTCGGAATCAGCCCTACAATCTCCGTTCCTGTCACCCGTATGCCGCGATTTTGAGCACAACGACACACCTCATCGAAAGCCACATGCAACGGAGTAACGTCTATATCGGTGATGTTCATCGATACCTGAGCAATCCCATATTCGTCTATAAACCAGCCAATAGCCTTTGTTGCTTTCAGTGTTCCTGGAAGAGTCATCGGATTTCCATGAGCATCTTTCTTCACTTTTCCCGTTATCGGATTGCCCTCTCGCAAGGGGCGACCCTTCTCGCGTACGTCGAATGCAATGGCATTGGCCCGCCGTGTGGAAGTGGTATTGAGATTAAAATTGGTGGCAATCAGGAAATTTCTAGCGCCAACAGCCGTACATCCCGTACGCATGGCCCGTTCATCAATGGGGCGTGCACCAAAGTCGGGTTGCTTGCCCGGTGTCGACAGCTTCTCGGTCAAGGCCTCATACTCGCCTTCTCGACACACGGCCAGGTTGCGTCTTTCGGCTATCAAGGCAGCAGCCTCGTAACAATAACAAGGAATTTCCAGTTCGTCGGCAATGCGTTTTGCCAGTTTCCGGGCCAATTCGGCACACTCTTCGAGAGTAATGCCCGCCACAGGAATCAGCGGAAGCACGTCGGTGGCTCCCATACGCGGGTGTGCGCCATGGTGTAGACGCATGTCTATGAGTTCGCCTGCCTTTTTTACAGCTTTGAAAGCGGCCTCGACCACTGCGTCGGGAGGACCGACAAAGGTAACCACCGTTCGATTAGTGGCCTCTCCCGGGTCTACATCGAGCAGCTTCACGCCCTTTGTTTGTTTCACCACGTCGGTTATTTGGTTGATCACTTTCATGTTGCGCCCTTCGCTAAAATTGGGCACACACTCCACCAATTGTTTTTCTTTGTTCATGTCAACAGGTTGTTTAGAGGTTAGTTGCACATGTCTCATCAGAGCATGGCTTTCTATTTTTTCGCAAATATATGAAATTTGTTCTATACAAAGTGGTCTTTTCAACAAAATCATTCAAGAAAAATAAATTTCGTACGTTTTACTTCTCTTCAAAACGGGTTGAAAGACGAGCGTCGATCTTTTCGACCATCAACCAACTGATGAGAGGCGTAGAGATCTGAATTCCTATCTATCTGAAAATCAAATATATACAAACCACCTTTCAATCTCTTAGCTTTTAGCGTGCGAAAGCTAAGAAAACGTAATGCCATCTCTTAGCTTTCGCAACTCAAAAGCTAAGAGAATGGAAACGCCTCTGTTGCGTGATCACTTTTCAACACAATGAGATGGGTGAAAAAAGAAGAATATTTGACCATCAAAACTCAAGCTAGAAAACCTCTGACAATTCCACTCCAATGCCCGAACAGAAAGAGAAGAGAGCTGTAGAAATATTTTCAAGCCAAAAATTTGTAGATTTAATGAAAGTATTTAATTTTGCAGCAAACAACACACAAGCAGATGAATAGTGAACAACATCTATAACGGATAATAACTACACATCAATTCTAATTACTCTTTTCACCAAAGAGATACCAACAAGCAACGATAAATCATCATATATGAAAAAAGGAAAAAAGACTTTGACACTTAAAACACTGAGCAAAAGCAATGTCTGGGGCATTCAAGAAAACGATGTATTCAGGATGTGGGAGGCCGCAGAAAAAGATGCCGACTTGAAAGACAACGCCCGACATTACATGGATGTGATTAAGAGTGCATTTGATGTAGAGGAAATAAAAATCGACAAACCTGAAGTCGTTAAGAAATATGAAGAACGCGGATTCAAAACCGGAAGCATCAGAATGGAAGACAATACCAAGGTAAAATTGGCCATTAAGAAACATCCGATTATGAGGGTGACTGATTTGACCTCTGAAAATATCCGTCACCTTTCGGCCGCTAAAATCATCGAAGTACTGAACCGCAACTTCGGCGGTGGCTGGGAATCGCTTTCGCAAAGCGTTAAAGACATCATCGAAAGCGGCTTCGAGGTGAGCACGACCATTCTCCCTAAAGACCGACTTCATAAGAAGGGGGGGATGTATGACAAGAAAGTAGAAGAAGGTTTTGAAGTGCTTGAAATCGAAAAAGGCACCTGGGTGGAGGCGATCTTTGTGAAAGAAAAACCCGAGACGGAGAAAACATATGCCAAAAACGAAGAGGAAAAACTGTTAACGGATGCATCGGAGGAGTTGTCGGAAGATGAAGAGGAGGATGAAGAGGATAATTCCATCCTTATAGAAGAAGATTATAAGGATGAAGATGAGGACGACGACTCTTTCGATGAGGACAAACTGACGGAGGAGAGCTATCGAACTACTTTCGAAACAGACAATGACGAGCTCAATATGGAGGCCGAAAGTTTGGGTGATGAGGAGGAGGATAATTTCTAAATCCTTATTATAAAAGGATATAAAAACGAAATGGAAAAGATTGATTTTCAATCTTTTCCATTTCGTTTTTATATGGCTTCTATCTCCGTATTTCTACGAGCGGGTGACCAAATGCAATTGATCGACCTCCATTGACCGTCCTTACAAATGGGCAACGACGATCCTACGCCGAGAAAAATCGATAATATATATAGGCAAGCAGTCCCACAAGGATACTGACAATCACTAAACGTATCATGCAACCGGTAATCTTTTTGACCACGATAACGCCCACAATAATGGCGATCAGCACAAAAAGGAAATAAGAAAAGTTTGTCATCTTTATTTGAATATTCGTTTAAAATTTGGCGGTATAGGTGTTGAAAACTCCATTCTGGCATTCGTCACGGGATGGAAAAAGCATAGGATGTAGGCGTGAAGACAAAGTCGGTCAATGGGGTTATCACCGTTTCCGTATTTCACATCGCCGCAAACGGGATGCCCGATGTCGGAAGAATGTACACGGATTTGATTTTTTCGGCCTGTTTCCAACTGAAATTCTACCAGCGAATGGGTGGTGGTGCGGTCGAGAACACTGAAATGTGTAACAGCATATTTGCCGCCATTATCTACCGGAGAGGAATAAATGAGATAACCGTTATTCTCTCTTAACCAACTGGTTATTGTGCCTGCATCGTCTATCACTTCCCCTGATACCACGGCAATATAACGCCTATCGTAAACAATCTCGTGCCAGTTGTATTCCAACACTTGCTCGGTCTCCATGTCTTTGGCATAAACCATCAGTCCGCTTGTGTCTCTATCCAACCTATGAACTACATGAGCACGACACCGTTGATGTGTCTTGACAAAGTAATCGTCGAGCAATGCTTTCAAATTCAGCGACGAATGCCCTGCCGCCATGGAAAGAACACCTTCGTTCTTGTCGACAACAATGAGGTAACGATCTTCGTAAATGATACGGAAGTATCGACTTTTGAACACTTCGTTTCTCTTCGATTTGCTCACCTCCAGCTGCATTCCTGGTTCCAAAGGATAGTCGAACTGTGTCACACACTTGCCATCCACACGGACGCCTCTGCCTTGTAAAATGGCCTTTAGCCGGGAACGACTGTTTCCTTCCACATTCTCGATGAGCCATTTGAGCAAGGTGCTGTGTTCGGTTACGACAAACCGGCGGTCGTTTTCTTCACTTCGCTTGTTATATGTCATACTCATTTTCAACCGTTTCGTTTTATTCCGCCGTATAGATCCATATCACAAACGCTACAATGAGCGTGGCCACAGCACTGAGAACGGCAAACAACACCTTTGCCATCGCCTTTCTTCGGTGGCGTGCATTGAGATTGCGTCGTTTCATTCTGCCCTCTTCACTCTCGTGTCGATATCTTTTCTGTTTCATTCTCTATTTTCCGATGGGTCGATAAGATTGATTTTCTTATTCTCCAAATACTGTTTCGCCAGTTAGGAGCTTTTAGAAACGTAGTCCGATTTGGAAGTCGAGCATCTGGTAGTTTTGATGTTCGAGCATTTTATCGTGCACCAAAACATACTCGGCACTGAATTTCAGGTTGCGTGTAAGCTCGTAGTCGGCTCCCAACTCATACATCGTCTTCGCCGTTACGCTACTTCCATCCGCGCAATAGCGGTCAAGTCGCGCTTTGAGATGCATCTGTTTCTTCATCATCGGCATGATTACCAGGGCGTAATAGCCATTGGCTCGGTCGCCCAGTGCATAGTTGATATTAGCATCTTGCAGGTCGGCCTTGGTGTTATAAGTGGTTTTAAAGCCATAGCCCTTACTGCTAATGTATTCACTTCGAAAGGTCCAACCGTTTGCAACATATTCTCCGCTGATAGCATATCGCTTCTTTTCCACCGTCTGCGTGCCTTTTGCGGTTTGCGGATTGCCGCTTCCGTCGAGCACCGGCTGATGGGTCGTGGGATGAACGATGGTATAGGAACCCGTACGCGAGTAGGAACCGCGCCACCCGAAGACACCCAATCGCAGACCTTTGATGGGCATCACCCACACACCGCCTATGACATCTTTGCGTTGGTCGACATCTTTCACGTTGATACCTTGCCCGTTATAGACGCCCACCTGATAGTGGAGCAAAGCCCGTCCCTGGCTGTTGGGCAACACATCACCCTGCACCTGAAGACCGAGGTCGCGTCCATTACTGGCATGTTCGCCTGTTCGGTCGGCAAAACCCGATAGCTTTGTCACACTCTGCGACACCGACATAAACCCCTGATCGATGGGATGCAACGGATTCTCAAAGGTGAACGGCCGTTTGAACTGACCGAACTTCACACGCAGCGTCTTGTATTTCTGCCACTCGGCAAAAAGATCTACCACCCGCGGCGACTGCCCCAGGGTGGCCGTATTGCCGTTGAACTGAACCTGCGTCTTCCAAAAGAAGTCGCGAAGGATGCGTCCTTCGAGCGAGAGACGTGCCATACGGATGTTGAAACTGTTGCTGTGTGCGCCGTGTTGCCCGCTATATTGATACTGCGATAGTATAAAACCGCTCAGCTTCAAATCACTTACCAACGTCAGTTTTTTTTCTTCTGTCGGATTTTTTCCGGTCTGTGCCTCTGCTTGCAGCGTGAAACCTACCAGCAACAGAGTCCATAAAAGTTTTTGTTTCATGTGTATTTTGTTAATTGTTGTTTTCTTTTAGGAGTATTCCCCCAAGCCATTCCTTCTCTCCAACAGCACAACATTCTCCACATGCGGCGTATGCGGGAACATGTCTACGGGCTGAATGGCCGTCACCCGATAACCTTTATCGAGCGCAATAAGGTCTCTTGCTTGTGTGGCGGGGTTGCAACTGACGTAGACAATGCGACCAGGAGCCGCCCGAAGAATGGTTTCTATCACATCGGCATGCATGCCAGCACGTGGCGGATCGGTAATCACCACGTCAGGATGACCGTTTTCGGCAATGAATTCTTCGGTAAGAATATCCTTCATATCCCCCGCATAGAAACTCGTATTGTGAATGCCATTGAGCTCACTGTTCACCTTTGCGTCTTCAATGGCCTCGGGAACATACTCCACCCCCACCACTTTCCGAGCCGAACGGGCCACAAAATTGGCGATCGTTCCAGTGCCGGTGTAGAGGTCGTAGACTGTTTCCGAACCCGACAATCCCGCAAAACGACGAGCCACATCATAGAGATGATAAGCCTGACGTGTGTTGGTTTGATAGAAACTCTTCGGTCCCACCTTGAATTTCAACCCTTCCATCACCTCGAAAATATGGTCATTGCCTTTGAAAACATGCACGGGCAAATCGCCGAAAGTGTCGTTGCACTTCTGATTGTCCACCCAAAGCAACGACGTGATTTGTGGAAACCGCTCGCCCACATGTGCCAACAGGGCATGAGCCGTTTGCGGATCGCTCTCCGTCTCGAAGTGAAACTGAACGAGAACCATCCATTCACCCGTGTCGCTATTGCGAATCATGACATCACGCAACAAGCCTTTCTGCTGTCGCAGATCGAAAAACGAGAGATCCTGAGCGAATGCATAGTCCCTGATTTCGTTGCGAATCTGGTTGTGAAGGTCGTCCATGAGCCAGCATTTCTCGATGGGAAGAATCTTGTCGAAGGCTCCTGTGATGTGAAATCCGATGGCATTCATGTTATCGAAGGTCTCGCCCGAGGCCACCTGTTCTTGGGTGAGCCATCGCTTATTGGAACAGCCGAACTCCAGCTTGTTGCGATATTCGCTGGTGAGTTCGGAACCAAGGATGGGCAGACACTCAGGCAGTGCCACATGCGAGATGCGTGAAAGTTGGTCGAACACCTGCTGCTGCTTGGCCCGCAATTGCTCCTCATAAGGCAGATTCTGCCATTTGCAACCGCCGCAAACGCCGAAATGCTGACACATCGGCTCAGTACGCACCTTGCTGTATTTGATAAAACGCACCACCTCGGCCTCGCAATAACTGTGTTTTTTCTTCCTTATCCGTAGGTCAACAACATCTCCCGGCACAGCAAAAGGCACGAAAACCACTAAATCGTTCACCCTTGCCAGCGATTTTCCCTCGGCTGCAACGTCGGTAATCGTTACATTTTCGAGTATCGGTAGTTCTTTTCTCTTTCTTGCCATATATATAAATAAGGTGTAACAGCCCGTTTCCAAAGAATCGGCATTTCGCCTCTCCCAACAGGGTTTCAACTCCTTGATGTCCAAGTGCTTATAAAACCCCTTTGCGAAAGCTAAGCTTTTGCACATCAAAAGCTAAGAGATGGCCCTCTAAAAGCTAAGCTTTTGGCCTGCAAAAGCTAAGAGATGGCAAAACCCCTTCCCTATCTTTGCAAAACCATTTGTACAGAGGCAAGGACTTCTCCCTACTCCAACGCATAGACATCAGGCTGCAATCTGTGTACAAAGATATGAATTTATCTTTAAGATTTCAAGAAAAAAGAAGTGCTGTTTACGGCAACGAGGCCAAATGTAATGTAGAGATTGCAAATTATAGAATAAAAGTTTGCACATTCAACGAAAAAAGATTATATTTGCATAAGACAAAAAGATTAAAGCATAATATCACTAACAATGACAGAAAAAAGAGTTTACACCTTCGGCAATGGCGTTGCCGAAGGGAAAGCAGACATGAAAAATCTGCTCGGCGGGAAAGGAGCCAATTTGGCAGAGATGAATTTGATCGGGGTGCCCGTTCCTCCAGGATTCACCATTACGACAGATGTCTGCAACGAGTATTTCGAAAAAGGCAAAGACAAAGTGGTGGCCTTGCTGAAAGGAGAAGTTGAAAAGGCGGTGCAACACATCGAAAAACTGATGAACAGTAAGTTCGGCGACCTGACCAATCCCTTGCTGGTCTCGGTGCGTTCGGGTGCCCGCGCTTCGATGCCAGGCATGATGGACACTATCCTCAACTTAGGTCTGAACGACGCTGTTGTGGAAGGTTTGGCTGCCAAATCGGGCAACGAACGGTTCGCCTACGACAGTTATCGCCGCTTTGTGCAGATGTATGGCGACGTGGTGCTGGGCATGAAACCCACCAACAAAGAGGATATCGACCCCTTTGAAGCAATCATCCAGCAGGTGAAGGCCGAACGCGGCATCAAACTCGACAACGAAATGAGTGTCGACGAACTCCGAAAACTCGTCTCTTTATTCAAGTCGGCCATCAAGAAACAAACGGGAAAAGACTTCCCCACCGACCCCATGGAGCAACTTTGGGGAGCCATCTGCGCCGTGTTCGACAGTTGGATGAACGAGCGCGCTATCCTTTACCGCAAGATGGAGGGTATTCCCGCCGAATGGGGAACGGCCGTCAACGTGCAGGCAATGGTGTTTGGCAATATGGGTAACACCTCGGCAACGGGTGTTTGCTTCAGTCGTGATGCCGCAACAGGTGAAAATCTCTTCAACGGCGAATACCTTGTCAACGCACAAGGCGAAGACGTGGTGGCCGGAATACGCACGCCCCAGCAAATCACCAAAGAGGGTTCGCTGCGTTGGGCCGAGCAACAGTGCATCGAAGAGGAGGTGCGCGCCAGTCAATATCCTTCAATGGAAGAGAATATGCCTGAGATTTTCGCACAGCTGAACGAAATTCAAGAGAAACTGGAACGGCATTATCACGATATGCAGGACATGGAGTTCACCGTACAGGACGGCAAACTGTGGTTCCTGCAAACGCGAAACGGCAAGCGCACAGGTACGGCCATGGTGAAGATTGCTATGGATCTGTTGCGCGAAGGCGAGATTGACGAGAAGACGGCTTTGAAACGCTGCGAGCCCAACAAACTGGACGAACTCTTGCATCCCGTCTTTGACAAAGCAGCTCAAAAGCAAGCAAAGGTTCTGACACGAGGTTTGCCCGCCTCGCCGGGGGCTGCCTGCGGACAAGTGGTGTTCTTTGCCGACGATGCCGCTCGCTGGCACGAAGAGGGACACCAAGTGATTATGGTTCGTATCGAGACCTCACCGGAAGACCTTGCAGGTATGTCGGCCGCCGAAGGCATTCTTACCGCACGCGGAGGAATGACCTCGCACGCTGCCGTTGTGGCACGTGGCATGGGCAAATGCTGTGTTTCGGGTGCTGGTGCCATCAATATCAACTACAAAGAGCGTACTCTCGAAATCGACGGAACCCTGATTAAGGAAGGCGATTACATCTCGCTCAACGGCAGTACGGGTGAAGTCTATCTCGGAGAGGTGAGAACCCAGCCTGCAAAAGTAACCGGAGATTTGGCCGCTCTCATGGAGCTCTGTAACAAATACACTCGTTTGGTGGTGCGTACCAATGCCGATACGCCACACGATGCCGACGTAGCACACAACTTTGGGGCTGTGGGTATCGGACTTTGTCGTACGGAACACATGTTCTTCGAGAACGAGAAAATTAAGGCGATGCGCGAAATGATTCTCGCAGACAGCCAAGACGGCCGCGAAAAGGCTCTCGAAAAATTGTTGCCTTACCAGCGACAAGACTTCTACGGCATCCTTAAATCAATGAATGGCTATCCGGTAAACATCCGTTTGCTCGACCCGCCTTTGCACGAGTTTGTCCCTCACGACCTCGAAGGTCAGCAAGCCATGGCCGACGAGATGGGTATCTCGGTGCAAGAGATTCAACGTCGCGTCAATTCGCTGAGCGAACACAATCCCATGTTGGGCCATCGCGGATGCCGTTTGGGCAATACCTATCCCGAAATCACGGCTATGCAGACGCGTGCCATCCTGGGTGCAGCCATACAATTGAAGAAAGAAGGGTTTGATCCGCATCCTGAAATCATGGTTCCGCTCATCGGTGTAGTACACGAATTCGATGAACAGGAAAAGGTGATTCGAGAAACGGCCAAACGTTTGTTTGCCGAAGAGGGCGTTGAAGTGCACTTCCGCGTGGGTACCATGATCGAAGTGCCGCGTGCAGCACTCGTTGCAGACAACATTGCCGAGAAGGCCGAATACTTCAGTTTCGGAACAAACGACCTCACACAGATGACCTTCGGCTACAGTCGCGACGACATTGCAGGCTTCCTTCCTGTGTATTTGGAGAAGAAGATCCTAAGCGTCGATCCGTTCCAAGTGCTCGATCAGAAAGGCGTTGGCCAGCTCATCGATATGGGTGTGAAGAAAGGTCGTTCTACACGTCCTGACCTCATCTGCGGTATCTGTGGCGAACACGGTGGCGAACCCGAATCGGTGAAGTTCTGTCATCGGGTCGGTTTAAATTATGTCAGCTGTTCTCCTTTCCGAGTTCCTATCGCTCGGTTGGCAGCGGCACAGGCAGCAGTGGAAGAAAGTCTTTAATTTTCTAAACCATAATGAATAAAGCGGGACATCACGTGCTTACGGGATGTTCCGCTTAACTTGTTCTTGGAAAAGTGAGTTCATTTGGAATCACTCTCCGTGCAGAGTGATTATACAGGCATCAATCATTACATTTGCAAGAAGATTTCTTCTGAAGAAAACGCATTTTTGTGTACTACAGTTAGTAGAATACGAGGAACGGGGCATTTCCTTGCTTTCAAAAGCACCGATTTGCACAATCGAACGAAAAGCACTACCTTTGCACACATTATTTTAATACATATTACAAGGAAAAAGGATGATAACAGTTACAAATCTTGCAATTCAATTCGGTAAGAGGGTTCTCTATAAAGATGTGAACATGAAGTTCACTTCAGGCAATATCTACGGCATCATCGGAGCCAATGGAGCAGGAAAATCGACTCTGCTGAAAGCCATCAGCGGCGAGTTGGAACCCAACAAAGGTACCGTTGAGCTGGGACCGGGCGAACGTCTGTCGGTGCTTGATCAGGATCACTTTAAGTTCGATGAGTTCCGCGTGATCGATACCGTTCTCATGGGACATCAGAAGTTATGGAATAACATGAAAGAGCGCGAGGCTCTGTATGCCAAAGATGAGATGACCGAAGAGGACGGCAATCGCGCAGCGGTGCTCGAAGAAAAGTTTGCCGAAATGAACGGCTGGGAGGCAGAAAGCGATGCGGCTCAGATGTTAAGCAATCTGGGTGTAGCGGACGCTTTGCACCATAAGCAGATGAGCGATCTGTCGAATAACGAAAAGGTGCGCGTAATGTTGGCGAAGGCTCTCTTCGGCAATCCCGACAATCTACTGCTGGATGAACCTACCAACGACCTTGATCTGGACACGGTTACCTGGCTCGAAGAATACTTAGGAAACGTGGAGCAGACGGTGCTCGTAGTGAGTCACGACCGCCACTTCCTCGATGCTGTGAGCACACAGACCGTGGACATCGACTTTGGAAAGGTGACCATCTTCTCGGGCAACTACTCTTTCTGGTATGAGAGTTCGCAGTTGGCTCTGCGTCAGGCACAGAACCAAAAGCAGAAAGCCGAAGAGAAACGAAAGGAATTGGAAGAATTTATCCGCCGTTTCTCGGCCAATGTGGCCAAAAGTAGGCAGACGACATCGAGGAAAAAGATGCTCGAGAAACTTAATGTGGAGGAAATTCGTCCGTCGAGTCGCAAATATCCAGGTATCATTTTCCAAATGGATCGCGAACCGGGCAACCAAATTTTAGAGGTGGAAGGCCTGAAAGCGAGCGACAACGACGGCAACGTGCTCTTCGACAATGTATCGTTCAACATTGAGAAAGGGCAGAAAGTGGTCTTCCTCAGTCATAACCCCAAGGCGATGACAGCCCTCTTCGAAATCATCAACGGCAATCGTGAAGCCGAAGCTGGAACTTATAAATGGGGCGTAACCATCACTACAGCCTATCTGCCGCTGGACAACACGGCGTTCTTCGACAGTAAATTGAATCTCGTAGACTGGTTGAGTCAGTTTGGTCCGGGCAACGAGGTGGTAATGAAAAGCTACCTCGGTCGCATGCTTTTCTCGGGCGAAGACGTACTCAAAGAGGTGAACGTGCTCTCGGGAGGCGAGAAAATGCGCTGCATGATTGCACGCATGCAACTCAAAAACGCCAACTGTTTAATTCTCGACACACCCACCAATCACCTCGACTTGGAAAGTATCCAAGCCTTTAACAACAACCTCATCTGTTATAAGGGCAACATTCTCTTTGCCAGTCATGACCATCAATTCATTCAATCGGTGGCCGATCGTATCATCGAGCTTACCCCATCGGGCACTATCGATAAGCTCATGAACTATGACGACTATATCTACGATCCTGCCATCAAAGAGCAAAAAGCCAGTATGTACAACGTCTGATTTTTTTGGCAAGGTGTTTGCAAAGAGAGAAAGCAGAAACATTAAAAAAGATTTGTAATGAACGCGATAAACGAAGAAGAAAAAGACTTGAAGACAGACGAGACTCTTGACGCTCAACAGCCTGTAGAGGGCGAAACAAATCCCGATGCCGAGATCTCAGACCCCCAGGAGGAAGAGCAGCCATCGGCAGAGAGAGAACTGGAAGAGCTCAAAGACAAATATCTGCGCACTGTGGCCGAGTTTGAGAATTACAAACGGCGCACCTTGAAAGAGAAGACCGACCTTATTCTCAACGGTGGCGAGAAAGCCTTCACCTCCATCCTACCCATCATCGACGACATGGAGCGCGCCATCCTCAATGCCCCCAAACTCGAGAGTCTGGACGCTGTGGAAGAGGGGTGGGAACTGATTTACAAGAAACTCATCAGCACCCTTGAGGCGCAGGGTGTAAGGAAAATCGAGACTGACGACCGAGACTTTGACGTAGACTTCCACGAAGCCGTAGCCATGGTTCCCGGTATGGGCGACGAGAAGAAAGGCAAAATCATCGACTGCATGCAAACGGGCTACACGCTCAACGACAAGGTCATCCGCCACGCCAAAGTGGCCGTGGGTCAGTAATCAAATCGGATTGAAAGGATAGAAGAATGGCGAAAAGAGATTATTATGAAGTACTGGGCGTTGCGAAAAACGCCTCGGAAGACGAAATCAAAAAGGCCTATCGAAAATTGGCCATCAAATACCACCCCGATAAAAACCCCGATGACAAAGCGGCCGAAGAGAAATTCAAAGAAGCTGCCGAGGCTTATGATGTGCTGCACGACCCCGCCAAGAGGCAACAATACGACCAATTCGGCTTCGACGGACTCTCCGGTGCAGGCGGCTTCTCCTCCTCAGGCGGCGGAATGAACATGGACGACATCTTCTCCATGTTTGGCGACATCTTCGGAGGTCACAGCGGTTTCTCCTCTCGGGGCGGCTTTTCAGGATTCGGAGGTTTCTCCTCCGCCGGCGGTTCTCACCCACAATACCGCGGAGCCGACCTACGACTGCGGATCAAACTCTCGCTGCAAGAGGTGGCCACCGGAACCACCAAGAAGTTCAAGGTGAAGAAAGACGTTGTCTGTACCCATTGCCACGGTAGCGGAGCCGAAGCAGGAAGCGGTTCTGACACCTGCCCCACTTGTCACGGACAGGGATTTGTCGTGAAGACCGTGCGGACGATGATTGGCATGATGCAGACACAAACCGAGTGTCCCACCTGCCACGGCGAGGGCACAGTCATCAAGAATCCCTGTCATGTCTGCCACGGTGATGGCGTCGTGAAAGGCGAAGAGGTAGTAGAAATCAAAATTCCCGCCGGCGTGGCCGAAGGGATGGTGGTGAATGTGCCTGGCAAAGGCAACGCAGGCAAGCGCAACGGCATCACAGGCGACATCCAAGTGTACATTGAAGAGGAACCCAATAACACCTTCGTTCGCGACGGCAACGATCTTGTCTACAACGAATTGCTCGACTTCTCTACCGCCGCACTCGGTGGCAGCGTCGAAATCCCCCTCATCGACGGCGGACGGGTAAGAGTGAAAATCGAACCGGGCACACAACCGGGCAAAACGCTTCGTCTGCGCGGAAAGGGTCTACCCGCCGTCGAAGGTTACGGCAGGGGTATGGGCGATTTGATTGTCAACCTCAGCGTCTACGTCCCCAAAACCCTCACGAGCGAAGAGCGCGCCATGCTCGAAAGACTCTCGCAGAGCACCAACTTCAAGGGAGACAACGACACGAAGCGCACCATCTTCCAGCGGTTCAAAAATTACTTTAGTTAGGGTAGAATAAGCTTTCCGAGGTCTCGGACGACTCAAAAATGGAAAAAACGAAGCTTCCAACTACTTGGAAAGCTCAAAAATGAGAAAAACGAGGCTTCCAACTACTCGGAAAGCTCAAAAATGAGAAAAACGAGGCTTCCAACTACTTGGAAAGCTCAAAAATGAGAAAAACGAGGCTTCCAACTACTTGGAAAGCTCAAAAATGAGAAAAATGAGGCTTCCAACTACTTGGAAAGCTCAAAAATGAGAAAAATGAGGTTTCCAACTACTTGGAAAGCTCAAAAATGAGAAAAATGAGGTTTCCAACTACTTGGAAAGCTCAAAAATGAGAAAAATGAGGTTTCCAACTACTTGGAAAGCTCAAAAATGAAAGAAAATGAAGTTTCGCGCGGAGCGAAAGCTCGAAAGAGAATCGAAACGAGTAGCCCAGACATTCAGATTCACAAAGAAAAGAAATGAACTACGAAGAAACCCTGACCTATTTATTCAACAGCACCCCGGTTTTCGAACATGTGGGTGCTTCTGCTTATAAAGAGGGTCTGGACAATTCCTTGGCTTTAGACCGCCACCTGGGGCATCCCCATCAGCAATTCCGCTCAGTGCACATTGCCGGTACCAACGGCAAAGGATCGACAGCCCACACACTGGCCTCGATTTTACAGGAGAGCGGCTATCGTGTAGGGCTTTATACATCGCCCCATTTGGTAGACTTCCGCGAACGCATCCGTGTAGATGGCCTGCCCATCTCGAAGGAATACGTCGTTGACTTCGTCCGCCGGGAACGCCCATTCTTCGTCCCCCTCCACCCCTCCTTTTTCGAACTCACCACCGCCATGGCCTTTCAATATTTCGCCCATAGACGGGTAGACATCGCTGTGGTGGAAGTGGGTCTGGGCGGACGACTCGACTGCACCAACATCCTCTCCCCCCTACTCTCGGTGATCACCAATATCAGTCTCGACCACACCGGATTTCTAGGCGACACACTCGAACAGATTGCACGCGAAAAAGCGGGTATCATCAAGCCGCACATCCCCGTGGTAATTGGCGAAACCACACCCGAAACTCGCCCAGTGTTCTTGGAAACAGCCCAACGGAATGAGGCCGACATCCACTTTGCCCAGGAAGAAGAAGAGGTGACAGGCCAGATCTGCGGAACAGATGGACAAACGTGGCTCACTACCCGGAGCTACGGAAGTCTGCCTCTCTGGTT